>LR026961.1:4716202-4801105 GCA_900498135.1 uncultured Desulfatiglans sp. | reverse complement strand
GGCCTCGCTCTGCATCGGGGGCGGTCAGGGCATGGCGATGGTGATTGAACGTGCATAACCTGGGGAGGGAAGGCGATCAGGATTGAAGACCCGCCCCGCGGTTCGCCGCGCAGGCGAACCGGCTGATTGACGCCAAGATTGGCAAAAGAGCCGTTTCCTGAGGCGACCATTCTCATTTAAGCGCATTCAAGGAGTTCACGATGGCATACGAAAACATCATCTTCGAGATTCAGGAACATATCGCTGTGATCAAATTCAACCGGCCGAAGGCTTTGAACGCGATCAACCCGGCGGTGCTGGCTGAGGTCAGCGCGGCCCTGGACGAGATCGAGGCCAACCGGGCGGTCAGGGTCCTGGTGTTCACGGGCGAAGGAGAGAAGTCTTTCATCGCCGGCGCAGACATCGCCCACATGGCGAATCTCTCGCCGCTCGAAGGGCGGAAGTTCTCGCGCGAGGGGCAGGACCTGCTGCTGCGGATCGAAAAGCTGCCCATCCCGGTCATCGCCTGCGTCAACGGGTTCGCCCTGGGCGGCGGGACCGAGTTCGCGATGGCCTGCGACTTCATCTACGCCTCGGAGAAGGCGAAGTTCGGGCAGCCGGAGAGCAATCTGGGGATCATCCCGGGCTTCGGCGGCACGCAGAGGCTCGCACGGCTCGTGGGGAAGGCCATGGCCAAGGAACTCTGCATGGCGGGCAACGTGATCAGCGCAGAGGAGGCCCGGCAGATTGGACTGGTCAACAAGGTCTTTGCGGCCGATGCGCTGTGGGAAGAGACCATGAAGACCGCGAAACTGATCGCCTCCAAGGGCAAGGTGTCCATGCGCGGGATCAAACACTGCATCGACCGCGGACTCGATGTGGATCTGCGGACCGGCTGCTACCTCGAGTCCGACGCCTTTGCGCTGTGCATGGCGAGTCCGGATGGCAGTGAAGGCATGAAGGCGTTTCTGGAAAAACGCAAGCCCGATTTCAAAGGGGAGTTGAGCTGATTTCCATCCGCAAGGGGGCTTTTCGGCCGACTCCGGGGAGCGAACGGAGAGGCCGCCCGCGGGATGCCGCCCGTCGGCTTTTCCGCGGGCAGACGCCCTGGCTCCGGCATCTGCCGAAAGCCCCGCTTTCGGTCTGGAAACCTTGGGTTTCGTAATCTTTTCCGGATGGAGACGAGCCAGCTATGGATTTTGCACTGACCGACGAACAGCAGATGGTCCGTGAAATGGCACGCCGCTTCGCTGAAGCGGAGATCAAGCCGAAGGCCGCCGAACTGGATGCCACCCACGCCCACCCGGCCGCGATCGTTCGGGAGTTGGGCGAACTGAAGATGCTCGGCATTGCCGTGCCCGAAGAATACGGCGGCGGCGGGATGGATTACGTGAGCTACGTGCTGGCCCTGATCGAGGTGTCGAAGGCCTGCGCATCGACCGGCGTCATCATGTCGGTCAACAACTCGCTCTACTGCTTCCCGGTGATGGCCTACGGGACCCATGAACAGAAGAAAAAATACCTCGAACCCTGCGCCTCGGGGGAGAGGCTCGGCTGCTACGGGCTGACCGAGGCCGGGGCCGGCTCCGACCCTTCCGCGATGCGCACGACCGCGTTACGGGACGGGGATGAATGGATCATCAACGGCGAGAAGAAGTTCATCACCAACGGGAACGTCGCCTCCTATTGCGTGCTCGCCGCCGTGACCGACAAGGGCAAGGGCTACAAGGGCATCAGCACCTTCGTGGCCGATCTCGAAAACACGCCCGGCTTCAAGGTGGGGCGCGTGGAGGAAAAACTGGGCATCCTCGCCTCCGGCACGGCCGAACTGGTCTTCGAGGACGCCCGCCTGCCCGTCGATGCCCTGCTGGGGCAGGAGGGGGAAGGGTTCAAGCAGATGCTCAGCACCCTGGATGGCGGCCGCATCGGGATCGCCTCCCAGGCGATCGGCATCGGCCGCGCGGTGCTGGAGGAGTCCCTCGTCTACGCCAGGACGCGCGAGCAGTTCAACAAGCCCATCTCGAGCTTCCAGGCGATCCAGTGGAAGCTGGCCGACATGGCGACCGAGCTCGATGCCGCGGAGCTCCTGACGCTTCGGGCGGCGTGGCTCGAAGACCACCACATGCCTTATGAAAAAGAGGCCGCTATGGCCAAGATGTTCGCTTCGGACATCACCATGCGGGCCTCGATCGAGGGGGTTCAGATCCTCGGCGGCTATGGCTACTCCCGGGAGTATCCCATGGAGCGGCACATGCGGGATGCCAAGATCTGCCAGATCTACGAAGGAACCAATGAGATCATGCGCCTGGTGGTGGCGCGAAACCTCCTGAAGGGGAAATAGCTCCCTGACTGGAAACGGGGTCGGGCTGGATAACCATTCCCTGAACATGCTGACTGAACCGGCGTCGACCCGTCGGCCGGTTCGAGGGATCGTCGGTCCAAAAAGGAGGGTGCCGCATGTCTACGACCTTCAACCCGAAGGTGTTCGGGGACATCGAAAAGGCGGAAGAACGCTGGCGTAAAGAGCTGGAAAAGATCTTCAGGCAGCACGGCGAGCGGCTGGAGCGGTTCTCGACCGTTTCGGACGTCGAGATCGACCGCCTCTATACCCCGCTCGATGTCCGGGACCAGCGCTACATGGATGCCCTGGGCTTTCCGGGCGAATACCCGTTCACCCGCGGCGTGCAGCCGTCCATGTACCGCGGGCGGCTGTGGACGATGCGCATGTTTGCCGGGCTGGGCAGCGCCAGGGACACCAACCGCCGGTTTCACGTGCTGGTCAACGCCGGCCAGACCGGTTTGTCGACGGCCTTCGACATGCCGACCCTCATGGGCTACGACTCCGATGCCCCCAAGGCGCGCGGTGAATGCGGCCGCTGCGGGGTCGCCATCGACACCCTGAAGGACATGGAAGACCTCTTCGACGGTCTGCCGATCGATCAGATCACCACCTCCATGACCATCAACCCCCCAGCCTCCGTCGTCTGGGCCATGTACATCGCGATGGCGGAAAACCGCGGGATCCCGCGCAATGTGATTGGGGGCACCATCCAGAACGACATGCTGAAGGAATTCATCGCCCAGAAGACCTTCATGTGCCCGCCGCGGCCCTCCGTGCGGCTTGTGACCGACACCGTCGAGTTCGGCACCCGCGAGGTCCCGCGCTGGAACACGATCAGCATCAGCGGGTATCACATCCGGGAGGCGGGCTCGACGGCGGTGCAGGAGCTGGCTTTCACGCTCGCCGACGGCATCGCTTACACCGAAGAGGCCTTGAAGCGCGGCCTGCCGATCGACTCGTTCGCGCCGCGCTTCTCCTTTTTCTTCAACTCCCACCTGGATTTCTTCGAGGAGATCGCCAAGTTCCGGGCTGCCCGGCGGATGTGGGGCAAGATCATGCGCGAGCGCTTCAAGGCGCAGAACCCGCGCTCCTGGTGGCTCCGGTTCCACACCCAGACGGCCGGCTGCTCCTTGACGGCCCAGCAGCCTTACAACAACGTTGTGCGGACGGCGCTGGAGGCCCTTGCGGCGGTCCTGGGAGGAACGCAATCTCTGCACACCAATTCGCTCGACGAGGTCCTTGCCATTCCCACCGAAGAGGCCGCCACGATCGCACTCCGGACTCAGCAGATCATCGCGGAGGAGTCCGGCGTGGCCAATACCATCGATCCGCTCGGCGGTTCCTACTTTGTGGAGGCGCTCACGGACAAGATGGAGCGGGACGCCTTCGAGATCATCCAAAAGATCGACGACATGGGCGGCATGCTGGCGGCGATCGAGCGCAATTATCCGCAGCAGGAGATCGCCGACGCGGCTTATCATTACCAGCGGCAGATCGACGCAAGGGAAAAGACCGTCGTGGGGGTCAACAAATACGTCACCGAGGAGGACGTCCCGGTCGAGATCCTGGAGATCGACGAGGAGCTCGAGCGGCTCCAGATCGAAAAGCTCAACCGCGTGAAATCGCTGCGCGACCAGGCCAGGGTGGCGGAGTGCCTCGAGCGGGTGGGCGAGGCGTGTGCGGCCGGCACCAACGTCATGGAATCGGTGATCGCGGCTGTCAAGGCCCAAGCCACCCTACAGGAGGTTTGCGACGTCTACCGATCCGTGTTTGGCATTTATCGGGACCCGGGCATATATTGAGGTCGAAGGCGGCGAAGCACCCGGCCCCGACGCTGCAAAGAGGGGTGCGCTCGAAGGCGGAGCGGGGTTGGATCGGGGGCCGCCCTGGTTTGGCGAACAGGACGGAGCGAGTGTCCCGGCCGCGGCCGGGGGTTTGGGGAAATTCACCCGGATTGGATGCGGGGCTCGGCGTGACGGGCTGCCGGCGCCTTGAAGAGATGCTGCAGGTGCGCAGCGGTTTGTCTCCAAGGTCAGCGTGAGGAGGACAAGATGACAGGCGGTAGAAGGGTTCGGGTCATGGTGGCGAAGCCGGGGCTTGACGGTCACGACCGGGGGGCGCGGATCATTGCGAGGGCCTATCGCGACGCCGGTTTCGAGGTGGTCTACAGCGGCCTTCATCAGAGCCCCGAAGAGATCGTTGAGGCCGCTATCCAGGAGGATGTGGACATGATCGGGCTTTCGAGCCTCGCAGGGGCCCACCGCTATCTTTTCCCGCGTGTTGTTGAACTGCTGAAGGATAACGGAATCGACGACATCATCGTCGTAGGGGGCGGGATCATCCCCGAGGACGACATCCCGAAGATGAAGGCCGCCGGCATCAAGGAGATCTTCACACCCGGCACGCCGCTCGAGCAGATTGTTCAGTGGGTGAAGGACCACGTCACCCCGAGGGAGGTTTGAGGCCTGATGAAGGAAATCGTCGAGAAGGTGATCGCCGGGGATGTACGCACCGTAGCGCGGCTCATTCGGGATATCGATGACCGGATGCCGCACGTGAGGGACATCCTCAAGGCGCTTTACCCCTACACCGGCCGGGCCTACGTGATCGGCATCACCGGCGCGCCGGGCGTGGGGAAGAGCACCCTCGTCGACCGGATGGTGAGCCACCTGCGCCAGCGGGAAAAGACGGTCGGTGTTCTGGCCGTCGATCCCACCAGCCCCTTCAGCGGCGGGGCGATCCTCGGGGACCGTGTACGGATGCAGCGCCACAGCATGGACAAGGGTGTTTTCATCCGGTCGCTCGCCACGCGGGGGCACTTCGGCGGCGTGACCCAATCGACCCGCAGCGCCATCGACGTCCTGGATGCCATGGGGAAGGACTACATCATCGTCGAGACCGTGGGTGTGGGGCAGGACGAGGTGGATGTGGTCAAAAGCGCCCACACGACGGTGATCGTCGTGATTCCGGGGATGGGGGACGACATCCAGGCCATCAAGGCGGGGATCCTCGAGGTGGGCGACATCTTTCTGATCAACAAGGCCGATCGGGACGGGGCCGACAAGACCATGACGGACCTTCGGCTGATGATCGACATGGACCAGAAGAAGTACGCCGAGGGCCGCTGGAAACCCCCCATCCTCAAGGCCCAGGCGGTCTTCGACGAAGGGGTGGTAGAGCTGATCGAGGCGATCGACCGGCACCGGGCTTACATCGAAGAGACGTGCGGGACCCTGCGGTTCCGGCAGCAACGAAGGTATGTGCGCGAGGAACTGGCTCAGCTGATCAAGGATCGGCTGGTCGAGGAGATGATCGGGCGCCTGATCGCCTCGGGTGAATTCGATCAGGCGGTGGATCGAATCGCCGACGGGTCGCTCGATCCCTATTCCGCCTGTGACGACCTTGTCCTGCCGCACCTTCAGATCTAGCGGAGGCCCTCGATCGGGTGAAGTCCCGTTCATCGCTGGTTTGCATCCGGCGATGGTCTTTTGGCCCAATCCCTGCGTCGATCTGCACGTTCGCTTGCGCGGCGACCGACGGGCCGCCTCCGCGCAGAGGCCTGATCGCCCTGATATTGCCCCAAAATCCTCATTTCCGGGTTGGAAGCGAATGGGCATGCGCAGGGCGGCCGGGGAGGGCTTCCATGCATAAAGGTCTCTGGTGGCTGCGTCAGGGCGTGATGGCATTGGCGGCGCTGTTTTTCCTCCTCTTCGGCGTCTATGTTCTCATCGCTGCCTACCATTTGAACGACCCCTTTTCCTTTGTCATGACCTTTTTCGCGTCCAACCTGATGATCCTGATCAGTCTTGCCCTTCTGGCAGGCTTTGTCTTTCAGATGTTCAAGGTTTTCAAGAAATCCGAAAATGGAGATCGGCCGGACGGACCGGTGGTTTGAGGCCCTGATGCGGATGTGGCGGGGCCTTCGGCTCAATACCCGTAAACGGATTCAAGGGAGGGAAACCCCATGCCGCAAGAACAGTCGAGCAAGCCTTTCGGCAAGCGCCTCGCGGCGCTGCGGAAGAAAAAAGGCCTGACCCTCAAACATCTCGGCAACGAGACGGGGCTGGCGCCCAAATACATCTCCCAGGTCGAGAAGGGGGAGGTCATCCCCCCGGTCGCGGTGATTCTCCAGCTTTCGAAGGCCCTCGAGGTCGATTCCAGCATCCTCCTGAAGGAGGAGAAGAAGCGGGCGGACGAACAGTCCGCGGAAGACTACCGCAAACGCACGGAGGACTACACCTACGAAAACCTGACCCCCGAGGCTCGGCACAAGCACCTGAAGGCCTTCCGGATCTTCATCGATCCGCGATCGGAGCACAAGGGCGTCAGCTACCAGCACCCCGGTGAAGAGTTCGTCTACGTGCTTCAGGGAGAGGTGGAGGTCATGGTGGGCGAGAACCGGAATGTCCTCGCCCCGGGGCAAAACGTCCACTTCGATTCGTCCATCGTGCACAAGCTCAGGAATCTGAGCGAAGTGCGGGCCGAACTCCTGGTGGTGCTCTATACCCCCTAGGGCGAGTCCGCCCGCTGGCATGGATGGTTCTCTGATTCCAACCGTTTGAGCGAGGATGAAGCATGGGCTACCAGTTGACGGAAGAACAGCGGATGATCCAGGCGATGGTCAGGGATTTCGCCCGGGAGGAATTGCTGCCGACGGCGGCCGAGCGGGACCGCACCTGCGAGTTTCCGCGGGAGAATCTGCGCAAGATGGGGGAACTCGGGTTGATGGGGATGAACGTCCCGGCGGAGTATGGGGGCGCGGGGGCCGACACCGTCAGCTACTCGGCGGCGATGCAGGAGGTCGCCTATGCCTGTGCTGCGACGGCGGTCATCATGTCCGTCCACAACTCGGTCGCCTGCGGGCCGATCTACCTCTTCGGGTCGGATTCCCTCAAGGAGACCTACCTCAAACCGCTGGCCGCCGGCAGGAAGATCGGCTCGTTCGCCCTGACGGAGCCTTCGGCGGGATCCGACCCGGCGAATCAGCACACGAAGGCCGTACGGGACGGGGACAGCTATGTTATCACCGGGAACAAGATCTTCATCAGCACGGGCAAGAACTCGGATGTCACGGTGGTGACCGCTTACACCGACAAGAGCAAGCGCCACCGCGGGATCAGCGCCTTCGTGGTCGAAAAGGGGACCCCGGGCTTTTCGGTCGGGAAGGAAGAGGAGAAGATGGGCCTCAGGGCCTCGGACACCGTGGAGCTGATCTTCGATGAGTGCCGCGTGCCGGCCGGGAACCTCCTCGGCCAGGAAGGGGACGGGTTCCTGATCGCCATGGCGTCTCTCGACGGCGGCCGGATCGGGATCGCCTCACAGTCGGTCGGGGTCGCTCAGGCCTGCCTCGAGGCCAGCGTGAGCTATGCCCGGGAGCGGGTCCAGTTCAACAAGAGCATCTCGCAGTTCCAGGGGATCCGCTGGATGATCGCCGATATGGCGCTCGAGATCGAGGCTGCGCGGCTGCTCACCTTCAACGCCGCCGCCATGCGGGACCGGGGTGAGAACTTCGGTGCGGCGGCCTCCATGGCCAAGCTCTACGCCTCGGAAATGGCCAACCGTGCCGCCTACAAGGCCATCCAGGTCCACGGCGGGTACGGGTACATGAAAGACTTCCCGGTGGAGCGCTACTACCGCGACGCGCGGGTCCTGACGATCTACGAGGGGACCTCCGAGATCCAGCGCCGCGTCATCGCCAAGTACATCTTCGGACGCTGAAGCCGCCCTACCGCTTGGCCTCGATATGCCGCAGGACGCGGTCGATCCGCCGCAGCACCTCGTCCCGGCCGAGGACCGCCATCACTTCGAACAGGCCCGGGCTGGCCGTTCGGCCGGTCAGGGCCAGCCGGAGCGGCTGGGCGACTTCCTTCAGCTTGATGCCGCGCTCCTCGAGGTAGGCCCTGAACACGTCCTCCAAGGCGGCCTCCGTGAAGGTCTCCATGACTTTCAGCCTCCGCGCGAGGTCCTCGAGATGGGGCAGGACCTCGGGGACCAGGAATTTCTTGTCCCCCTTCTCTTCATAGGCCAGCGCTTCATCGAAATACATCCGGGCGGCCTCAGCCATCTCGACCAGGGTTCTGCAGCGTGGTTTGAGGGTGGCGACCGCCGCCTCGAGCTGTCGGGCCGGTACATCCCGGATGCCGATGGCGTCCAGAAAGGGGGCGAGCAGTCCGGACAGGTCCTGGTCGGACGTTTCGCGGATGTACTGTGCATTCAGGTCGATGAGTTTTTCGAGATTGAAGACGCCGGCGGACTTGCCGACGTTTTCGAGCGAGAATGTTTCGATGAGTTCTTCCCGCGTGAATTTCTCCTGGTCGCCGTGGGACCAGCCCAGGCGGACGAGGGCGTTCAGAAGTGCATGCGGCAGATAGCCCATGTCGCGGTAGGCGAGGACCGACATGGCGCCGTGGCGTTTGCTGAGGCGGGTCTTGTCGGGGCCGAGGATCATGGGGACGTGGGCGTAGTAGGGCGTGGGTACCCCGAGGGCGTTGTAGATCTGGATCTGACGGGGGGTGTTGTTCACGTGGTCGTCGCCGCGGATCACATGGGTGATTCCGAGGTCGATGTCGTCGGCCACCACCGCCATGTGATAGGTCGGGCTGCCGTCGGAGCGGCGCAGGATGAGGTCGTCCAGTTCCTCGTTCGAGATGCGGATCGGCCCCTTGATGAGATCGTCGAAATGCGTAGTCCCTGTGGTGGGGCACTTGAGCCTGACGACGGAGCCCGGGGCCGGTCCGAGCCCGAGATCGCGGCAGGTGCCGTCATATTTGGGTTTGAGGCCCTTGGCCTTGGCGGCGCTGCGCTTTTCTTCCAGGAGCTCGGGGGAGCAGTGGCAGTGGTAGGCCTTGCCCTCGGCGAGCAGTTGATCGATGGCGCGGTTGTACAGGTCATAGCGCCGGGACTGGAAATAGGGGCCGGCATCCCAGTCGAGCCCCAGCCACTCCATGGATTCGATGATCGCCTGTGCGGCCTCGTCCGTGGATCGCGCCTGGTCGGTGTCTTCGATCCGCAGGATGAACGTCCCGCCGTGCCGGCGGGCGAAGAGCCAGTTGAAGAGGGCTGTCCGGGCGCCGCCGATGTGCAGATAACCGGTGGGGCTCGGGGGGAAACGGGTGACGATCTTCTGTTCGGTCATGAGATAGGAAAGCCTCCAGGGAATATTCAGATGGTGTCCATCCGGAAACGATGTCCCGGTACCAGCCGGTTTCCAATCCGAAAATGAGGATTTTTCTTTACACGCTGCGTGTGCTCAGTCCCACCCCTGCGGGGCGGGTCCCGGTTTGGCCAATATCAAGGAAATCAAGCCTTTGCGCGGAGGCGGCCTGGAGGCCGCCGCACAAGCAAACGTGCAGATTGACGCCGAGATTGGCCAAAAAGACCATTTCCGATAAAACCTGGTTTCCAATCCGGAAATGAGGATTTTTCTTTACACGCTGCGCGTGCTCAGTCCCACCCCTGCGGGGCGGGTCCCGGTTTGGCCAATATCAAGGAAATCAAGCATTTGCGCGGAGGCGACCTGCAGGTCGCCGCACAAGCAAACGTGCAGATTGACGCCGAGATTGGCCAAAAAGACCATTTCCGGATGGAAACCAGATAAGTCGGCCGCATGGGTTGCCATGATCCACTTGTTTCTGGATCAAAACGAACGTTGAATATAATATAAATAATCCGAAAGAAACAAGCGGATCTTGATGCGGAGCACGGCAATGATCGGCGGATCTTGCGCGGGGCATGCTCGAGCGGCCCCTGCCGGGGGAAGGGACATGACATCGTTATGGCTGTCGGTGCAGGTGAAGGCCTACTCGGGGTACAAGGCTGACGAGCGGCCCACCGCCTTCGAGTACAAGGGGAGGGAGCACCGGATCGTGGAGATCCTGGACCGCTGGTATGGGGAGCAGGATGATTATTTCAAGGTTCGCACCGAGGAGCGCGATGTGCACATCCTGCGGTGCCGGCGGGGACCAGGGGTGTGGTTTCTGGCGCTCGAAAGATGAAGATCTTGTGCGGCGCATCGCTCAGGAAGACGGCCTAAGGGACGATTCGGGGCTGCCGCTGTACACCCAGTTGTAGCTGATCGGCTGGGCGTTGAGGGCTGTGATCCGCGGATGGAGGAACTCGTCTTCCAGCCGCAGCCAATTGTAGGCCGGTTTGAGCTTGCGGAGCTTGCCGTCTTCCGGGGGGCGGCTATAAACGGTATGGCTGTAACGGGCCTCGGCGATGCCGATGGAGAAACCCCCGGCTGGATAGAGGTAGCCGGTTTTGAAGGTGTCCGGGGCTCCTCCCACCTTCCCGCTGAGCTCCTCGATCTGCCGGTCGTTGAGTTGGACGAGGAAGAACTTGGAGATCCCGGACTCCGAGTATTTATACATGCTGCGGGATTCCGAACTGGAGACGAACACGGTCGATATGCAATCGAGGGATCGGAGAAGCTGCGCGGCGATGAGCCCGGCCGTGCGCCTCCCCCCGACGCTGTGGTGGCACCCGTAGTATTCGAAGAGTTTGTTCTGCAGGATGCGCCCCTGCTTGTCGCCGTTTTCGTACAGGTGGTTCTGGATGTAGCGAAGCCCCTTAGCGAGATCCTGGGCGGCCTCGGCGATCGGCCAGTCGATCTTGACATGAAAATGCGTGAGGGCGTACCGGTTGCGCTTCACAACGGTGGGGTCCTGCTGGATCAACAGGGCGTAGTCGATGTTGAGCAGCCCCTCCACGAGGTCGAAGAAGCCGGGCGTTTCAAAATAGCGCAGGTTCCGGTGAAATCGCTTGTAAAGAGCGAAATTGGCCAGATAGGATAGATTCTTCTTGATGACGGTGTTTTCAGGGAAGAACCGGATATAGGTCTTGTGCTGCGGCTGGAGCTTCCCTTCGCAGAAGATGACGATGAAGGTGTTGTCGAGGGCGGATTCCTTTTCCATCCGCTTGGATTTGGGTTTGAGTTCGCTTCGGTCGACGAACGGGTATTCGATGCCTTCCCTCTCATAATTGTAGAAGGAATCGACCAGGGCGGTCTTCATGAGCTGCCGCTCGAGAGAGTCTCGGAGGATTTCATAGAGAGAACGTCGGAGTTTTTCATAATAATTGAGATTTTGGCGCGGCTTCCACATAGATGATTTCAGGGCGGGGTTTAAAGCGAGCACGATTGCGCGTTTCGACCTATGAAAATCTTGGCTTCGATAAATATCACAAATATATGGCAAACGTCAATAAAAAAATAAAAAATGAAAAAAACATGTTTAATATTGTTAAAATAACCTGTGATGGGGCTGTAGGAATTAAATTCTTGACAATGGTAAGTCTATTTATATACTAAATCTTTTATTTTTTTGATGGAGTGCCGGGCCGCCGGGGTGCCCGGGAAGACGGTTGGTCAGGTCCGGAAAAGCGCCCCATGGAGCCCTGCCCGTAGGTTCTTCGCGCGGCGCGAAAAGAGATGGTTTCCTGATGGAAGCCTGCTCGTCGCAGGCTGTTTCGGATGGGAACCGGATGGAAGAATCCGCATGGTGTCGATGCGGTTAATATGGCCGTCGAACGAGCGGGGCTCGTCCAGCGGAAACAGCTGCCTGGCGGCGGCCGGAAAGGATCCAGCCCGTTGATCATCGATCTGCGAACCATGACTGCACCCCACCGGGAGTTCAGCTTTGAGCTGACGCCGGGCTGGTGGCGGTCCGAAGGCCCGGACGATCCTATTCTGGGGCTGGATGGACCCGTTTCCGTCTCGGCGACTCTGGCCCGATTGGGCACCAAGTTCGTCCTGGAAGGGCGTGTGAGCGGGAGGCTGAAGGTCCCTTGTGACCGATGCCTCGAGACCTACAGCCTTCCGGTCGATGCCTCGTTCCGTTTGTTCCTGGTGCTGCCTCCGGCCGGCGAGGACGCAGAGGAGGTCGAGCTGACCGAGGAGGACCTCGCCACCGATTATATCACCACCAACGAAATCGATCTGGCCGAGCTGGTTCGGGAGCAGATCTATCTGTCTCTGCCGATGAAACTGCTTTGCCGGGAAGACTGCCGGGGGATCTGCCCCCGCTGCGGGGTGAACCTGAACGAAGCGGCTTGCCGCTGCAAGGAAGACCGGACGAATCCGGCCTTTGCGAAATTGAAAACCTTAAAGATCCAAGGAGATTGATAAACGATATGGCTGTCCCCAAGAAACGGAAATCCAGAGCGAAGCGTGATACGCGCAGGGCGCATGACCATGTAAACCTTCCCAACCTTTCGACGTGCCCGCAGTGCCATGAGCCGGTGCTTCCGCATCGGGTATGCCCTGAGTGCGGCACCTATAAAGGCAGGGTGGTGATCGCCAAAGAAGAGAGTTGATTTGCATCCGGAAAAGGTCTTGTTTGGCAATCTCGGCGCGCCTTGAGGGCAAGGACGCTTGCAGGGAAACGCGTTTGTAAGCATGGATACGGGCTGGCATGATCGTAGCGGTTGATGCCATGGGCGGGGATTTTGCACCGGACGCCGTTGTCGAGGGGGCCGTTGCGGCGGCCAAAGAACGCGGCATCGAGGTGCTCCTGGTGGGCCGTGAACCGGAGATCCGCCGTTCCCTCCGTTCTCAGCGCGGCGAGTCACGCGTTTCCGTCCATCACTGCGAGGATGTCGTGGAGATGGGCGAATCGCCGCTGAAGGCGGTCCGCGGCAAGAAGAGCGCCTCCATCCGTGTAGCGTTCGAGCTTGTCAAGGCGGGCAAGGCACAGGCGGTGGTCAGCGCCGGCAACTCGGGCGCTACGCTGGCTGCGGGGCTTCTGACGCTCGGCAAGCTCGAAGGCGTCGATCGGCCGGGCATCGCAACCCTGCTTCCTTCGCCATCAGGTCCCGTAGTCCTCATCGACGCTGGTGCGAATGTGGACTGTCGGCCGTCGCATCTCCTGCAGTTCGGTTTGATGGCGCACGCGTTTTCCGCGACCTGTTTCGGGGTCCATCGGCCGAGAACCGCCCTCCTGAACATCGGTGAAGAGGTCAGCAAGGGAAACGAGCAGGTGCGCGCGGCCTGGGATCTCTTCAGGCGAAGTCCCCTCCATTTCATCGGGAATGTCGAAGGGCGGGACATCCTTTCGGGCGCGGCCGATGTCATCGTCTGCGATGGCTTTGTGGGCAACGTGGTCCTGAAGCTGATCGAAGGCTTGAGTGATCAGATGGAGGAGTTGATGCGGGACGAACTGCGCCGGTCGGCGGCGGGCCGCCTGTTGCTGCTGGCTGGGGGGCGCGCCCTGGCGCGGGCGCGCAGGGTGCTCGATTATGCCGAGTACGGCGGGGCGCCGCTTCTGGGGATTCAGGGCGTGGGCATGGTCTGCCACGGCGGGTCGCCGCCCAGGGCCATCAAGAATGCCGTCATCCTGGCGGCCCGTTATGCCGAAAACCGGGTGCTGGATAAGATGGCCGAGCAGTTGGTGTCGGTCAGTTCCCTGAACCACGGCGATGAGAAACAGCTGGTTTCCTGACGCGCTCTTCTGCCGGGGCCCGGGGCGGCCGGCGGTCGGAGCCTAGTCATCGAGGTGAGAGAATGGGAGAAGTAGCTTCCCGAATCGTATTGATTACAGGAGGATCCAGGGGAATCGGCCGGGCTACGGCCTATGCCTTTGCGGAAGAAGGCGCCCGTCTGGTCCTGGCCCACTATGATCCGGACGAGACAGCCGCCGACGAGACCCTTGCCGTGTTGAAGTCGCGGGGGGTCGAGGCGGAGAGCCACCGTGTCGACATCTCTTCCTACTCTGCAGCGGCGGCGCTGATCGATGACATCGTCGAACGGTTCGGCCGTGTCGATGTCCTGGTGAACAACGCCGGCATCACCCGCGACAAGATCCTCGTGCGGATGAGCGAAGAGGAATGGGACGCCGTCATCCGGGTGAACCTGAAGAGTGTCTTCAACTGCACGCAGGCCGTGTTGAAGCCGATGATGAAGCAGCGGGCGGGCTGCATCGTCAGCATCTCGTCGGTCGTGGCCGAACGCGGCAATTTCGGACAGGGCAACTACGCTGCTTCGAAGGCGGGGATCCTGGGGTTTACCCGGAGCGTGGCGCGTGAGGTGGCCTCCCGTGCGATCCGAGTCAATGCGGTGGCCCCAGGTTTCATCGAGACGGATATGACGGCGGTCCTGCCCGAGAAGGTGAAGTCAAGCTTCATCGAGCAGATTCCTCTAGGCAGGATGGGGCAGTCCGACGATGTGGCCAACGCTGTTTACTGGCTCTGTTCGATCAAGGCCGCCTATCTGACGGGGCAGGTCATCCACGTCAACGGCGGGTTGTACATGTAAAATTCCGAGAGCCATTGCTTTTGGGCGGGGCTTCGGGTACATTGGGCGGGCCCGGCCGGCAGGGCCGGCTGGCCTGCGGCAGGGTGAGATTACGGGTTCCTTTACGATTTCAAGGAGGTAACGCAATAATGGGTCAGGTGGAAGAAAAGGTTAAGAAGATCATCTGTGAGCAGCTGGATGTGCCCGAGGAAGACGTGGTTCCCGAGGCCTCTTTCGTGGACGATCTCGGGGCGGATTCCCTGGATCAGGTCGAACTGATCATGGCGATGGAAGAAGAGTTCGATATTTCGATTCCGGATGAAGACGCGGAAAAGATCGCCACGGTTCAGGACGCCATCAACTACATCAAGAAAACGATCGGTTGATTCCTCCGGATTCTACCGTCCAGGCCCTGCGGGCGAGGTCTTCCAGGAGCACGGAGCCTCCGTGGGGCTGAACCAAGAGTCAGATGGAGGCAGACGATGGCCAAGCGGGTAGTCATAACGGGCATGGGCATGGTGAGCCCTCTCGGAACCGGCGTACAGAAAAATTGGGAGGCGGTCATCGCCGGGAAATCGGGCATCGGCCGGATCACGAAATTCGATCCGTCACCTTTTGCAAGCCAGATTGCTGGAGAGGTCAAGGATTTCGATCCGTCCGATTTCATGGATAAGCAGGAAATCAGGCGGTTCGACGTGTTCATCCATTATGCCGTGGCCTCGGCGAAGATGGCGATGGCGGATTCGGGCCTCAAGGTCGATTCATCCAATGCCGGGCGTGTGGGCTGCGTTACCGGCTCCGGCCTGGGCGGCTTGGCCATGCTGGAGCATTATCACCAGGTTCTGCTGGAAAAGGGGCCTCGGAGAATCAGCCCCTTCTTCATTCCAGGGATCATCGCCAATATGGCTCCAGGCCAGATCGCCATCGAATTCGGGACCATGGGGCCGAACCTTTCGATCGAGACCGCGTGTGCGGCGAGTGCCCACGCGGTCGGGGAATCCTTTCGGATGATCCGTGAGGGTGTGTGCGATGCCATGATCACCGGCGGGGCCGAGGCGGTGGTCACCCCGCTCGCGCTCGGCGGATTCTGTTCGATGAAGGCACTGTCCACGCGCAACGACGAACCCGAGAAGGCCTCCCGTCCGTTCGAGCTCGACCGGGACGGGTTTATCATGGGAGAGGGCGCGGGGATCCTGATCCTCGAAGAACTCGAACACGCCAAGTCCAGGGGCGCGCCGATCTATGCCGAGCTCGTCGGCTACGGGCTCAGCGGGGATGCCCACCATGTGTCCGCGCCGCATCCGGACGGGGCGGGAGCGATTCTCTGCATGCGGATGGCACTCGCCTTCGCCGGCATGAGGCCCGAGGAAATCGATTGCATCAACGCCCACGGCACCTCCACGAAATTGAACGATGCCGCGGAAAACCGGGCGATCAAGGCTGTCTTCGGGGAGCATGCCGCGAAGATCGCCGTCAGTTCGACCAAATCGATGACCGGCCATTTGCTGGGCGGGGCGGGCGGTGTGGAGGCCATCTTTTCGGCCTTGACCCTGAAGGAGGGCGTCATTCCCCCGACGATCAATTATGAGAACCCCGATCCGGAGTGCGACCTCGATTATGTCCCGAACGTCGCCCGCCAAGCGGCGGTGCGGACTGTCATGTCCAATTCTTTCGGCTTCGGAGGCACCAACGCCTCTCTGCTTTTCAAACGTTACGAGCCCGAGGCTCGATAAGGGGGTCGATCCTTTTAGGCAGGGGGCGGCGCCGCGCTTTCCCTCTGCAGAAAAAAGACGGATATCATGAATATTATCATCGGTTCAGACCATGCCGGCTTCGGGCTTAAAGAGGCCTGCAGACGCCATTTGATCGAAACGTCGAACCACCGCGTCGTGGATGCGGGGACCTTCGACTGCGCTTCCATAGATTACCCGCGGATCGCTCACCAGGTGGCGCAGGCGGTGGCGAACGGCGAATACGAGCGGGGCATCCTGATCTGCGGCACCGGCATCGGGATGAGCATGGTGGCCAACCGCTATCGGAAGGTGCGGGCGGCCCTGTGCCACGGCCTTTATACGGTCAAGATGGCGCGTATGCACAATGACGCGAATATCCTCGCCATGGGTGGGCGGGTGACCGGCGAGGGGATCGCCCTCGAGATGGTGGACCTTTTTCTCGAGACCCCCTTCGAAGGGGGTCGGCATGCGCTGCGGGTGTCGCAGTTCGATTGAGGGGCGGATGTTGCGGGACAGATCTTTGAAGGAAGCGGACAGTGAGGTCTTCGAGGCCATAGGACGGGAAATTGCGCGCGAGCAGGACGGGCTCGTCATGATCGCGTCCGAAAACTATGCGAGCCGGGCCGTCATGGAGGCGCAGGGCTCCGTGATGACCAACAAGTATGCGGAGGGCTACCCCGGAGCGCGGTATTACGGTGGATGCGAATACGTCGACACGGTTGAGCACCTCGCCATCGAGCGTGCCCGGACGCTGTTCGGGGCGGAATACGCCAATGTCCAGCCGCATTCCGGTTCGCAGGCCAACATGGGCATCTATATCTCTTTTCTCGAGCCGGGGGACACCATCCTGGGGATGGGGCTGGCCCAGGGGGGGCATCTGACGCACGGGAGCGCAGTCAGTTTTTCGGGAAAACTTTACAATGCGATATCCTACGGCGTGCACCCCGAATCGCACCGGATCGATTACGACCAAGTGCGCGATCTGACCCGGCGGCACAAACCGCGCCTGATCATCGCCGGCGCGAGCGCCTATCCCCGCTACATCGATTTCGATCTCTTCGCTGAAATCGCCCACGAAAACGACGCCTACCTGATGGCCGACATGGCGCACATCGCCGGCCTCGTGGCGGCCGGGTTGCACCCGACGCCGATCGGCCGGGCGGATTTCGTGACCACCACGACCCACAAAACGCTGCGCGGGCCTCGCGGCGGACTCATCCTGTCGGATGCAAGATACGGGGAAAAACTCGACAAGGGGATCTTTCCGGGGATTCAGGGAGGCCCCCTGATGCATGTGATCGCCGCCAAGGCGGTGGCCCTGGGGGAGGCGCTCGGCGCGAAGTTCACCGCCTACCAGAAGCAGGTGATCCAGAACGCGAAGGCGCTGGGCGAGGCACTGACGGGGTTCGGCTTCGATCTGGTCTCCGGAGGGACCGACAACCACCTGCTTTTGCTCAATCTGAGCAACCGGAGCCTGACGGGCAAGGATGCGGAGGCCGCCCTTGTCAGGGCAGGCATCGTCGCCAACAAGAACGCCATCCCCTATGACCGGCGCGGCCCGAAGATCACGAGCGGCCTGCGGCTCGGGACGCCGGCGCTGACCACGCGGGGGATGGGAGCCGAAGAAATGCGCCTGATCGCCGGTTGGATCCGCAACGTGCTCGAGCACCCGGAATCGGAGATGACGCTTGCGGCCGTCGGCAGGGAGGTGCGGGAGTTGTGCCGCCGCTTCCCGGTTTACGCCCATCTCGAGGGGGGCGTGGCGTGACGCGGCCTTCCTGGCCGGAGTATTTCATGACCATCGCGGAGACGGTGGCGACGCGCTCGACCTGCCTGCGGCGCCATGTCGGGGCCGTCCTGGTGAAGGACAAGCGCATTCTGGCCACCGGGTACAACGGAGCTCCTGCGGGGCTCGCGCATTGCGCGGAGGTCGGCTGCCTGAGGAGCGACACCTCCATTCCCTCGGGTCAGCGGCATGAGTTGTGCCGCGGGCTGCATGCGGAGCAGAATGCCATCGTGCAGGCGGCCTGCCACGGGATCGCCATTGCCGGCTCCTCCCTCTATTGCACCAACAAGCCCTGTGTGATCTGCTCCAAGATGATCATCAACGCAGGAATCCGCGAGGTCTATTACCGAGAGGGGTATGACGACGAACTGGCGGACCGGATGCTGGCCGAGGCCGGTGTGAGGATGACCAAGGTCGAGCGATGAAATGCCCCTACTGTGGAAAGATCAACAACAAAGTCATCGATTCCCGTCTGAGCAAGGACGGGAGGATGATCCGCCGCCGCAGGGAGTGCCTGGCGTGTGGACGGCGGTTCACCACCTATGAGAAGCTGGAAGAGCTTCTGCCCATGGTGGTGAAGAAGGACGGCCGGAGAGAAAACTTCAGCCGCGAAAAGATCATCTCGGGCATCCGGAAGGCCTGCCAGAAGCGGCCCATCAGCATGACCCGGATCGAAGAGTTTGTCGACGCCCTGGAGCTGCAGTTCCAGGAGTCGGGCAAGAAGGAGTTGTCCAGCACGGATATCGGGGAGCGGGTGATCAACGAGCTGAGGGATTGGGATGAAGTGGCCTATGTCCGATTCGCCTCGGTCTACCGGCAGTTCCGCGATATCAACGAGTTCATGAGTGAACTGGAGCGGATGCTGAAGTCCCGACAGGAGACGCCGGCGGAGTGAGTGGAATGAATGCCTGCCGAGGATGCGGCCATTGAATCAACACCCGGGCTGAAACAGGGGCCGGGAAAAAGGCGATAGCCGATCATGCAATCTTCTCGAAAAAACCGTTTCAGCGGCGTGGGCGGAACCGGACCGCTCGATGTGAGGTTCATGCGGATCGCGCTGCGCGAGGCCCGGAAGGGGCTGGGGCGCACCTCGCCCAACCCGGCGGTGGGCGCCGTGATCGTCAGGGACGGCAAGATCGTCGCAACGGGCTACCATCGCAAAGCCGGTTTGCCGCATGCCGAGATCGAGGCCTTGAGCAAGGTTGGCGGCCGGGCGCCCGGCGACACCCTATATGTCACCTTGGAGCCCTGCAACCACCAGGGGCGGACGCCGCCCTGCACCGCCGCCATTCTTCGGAGCGGCATTCGGCGCGTCGTCGTGGGCGCGATGGACCCGAACCCGAATGTAGTCGGGGGCGGATGCGACTACTTGGTAGCCAACGGCCTGGATGTCACCACCGGCGTTCTCGAGGAGGACTGCCGGCGGTTGAACGAGGATTTCAATGCCTTTGTCACCACCGGGCGCCCCTTTGTGGTCCTCAAGAGCGCCATGACCCTGGACGGCTGGACCGCCACGGCGACCGGAAGCTCCAGGTGGGTGACCGGAGAGGCGTCGCGTGCGTTTGTCCATCGTCTGCGCGATCGTGTGGATGCCGTGATGGTCGGTGTGGGAACGGTCCTTAGCGACGACCCCCAGCTGACGACCCGGCTCGAACGGAACAAAGGGAAGGATCCCTTGCGGATCGTTCTGGATGCCCACCTGAAGACGCCGCCGGAGTCCAGGATCCTGAATCAGGACTCCGATGCCGAGACGTGGCTCGCGGCTTCGGAGGCGCTGCGGGGGCAGGTGCCCGCTGCGCTCGAGAAAAAGGGGGTGGTCGTCCATCACTTTCCCTCGGTTGACGGCCTGATCGATTTGCCTGCGCTGCTTGACTGGCTTGGTTCGAAGATGGTCACCAGCATTCTGGTGGAGGGCGGCAGCCGTGTCGCCGGCAGCCTGATCCGGCAGAGGTTGGTGAATAAATTTTATCTGTTCAAGGCGCCGAAGCTCCTGGCCGGGGATGATGGCATCCCGATGGTAGCCGGGCCGGGGTTTCAGGATATGGCGGCTTGCCTCGTGCTGCGGGACATCGATGTGCAGCGCTTCGGAGATGACATCATGGTGGCAGGCTATCCGGATTACCGGTAGGGCCGGCCGCACGTGGATGGCAGACTGTGCAGGGGTACGCCTGTGCAGCCGTTCCAGGAAGACGGGCTCATGTTTACCGGATTGGTGGAAGGGATCGGAACGATCGTAGGAATCAGCCGCATGGGAGGCGACGTGCGTCTGAGGGTGCGCCCCGGTTTTCCCATGGACGACTGCCGGATCGGCGACAGCGTCAGCGTGAACGGCGCCTGCCTGACGGTAACCGACATCGCCGCGGGGGTCCTTGGGATGGATGTTTCCACCGAAACGCTCCGCTGCACGACCCTGAGCCGCCTCAAGACGGGGGATGCGGTCAATCTCGAGCGGGCCCTGCGGCTGGGAGACCGGCTGGGGGGCCATCTGGTGGCCGGGCATGTGGACGGCATCGGAACGATCCGCGCCAAGGACCGGCGGGAGCGGTCCTGGCTGTTGCACGTGGCGGTGGATGCGCTCCTGACGGCCTACATGATCGACAAGGGGTCCGTGGCGGTCGACGGGGTCAGCTTGACCATCAACCGCACCGGCCCTGATTTTTTCGAGTGCAACATCATCCCTCAAACGGGAAGGGAAACGGTGCTGCTTGAGCGTCGCATAGGAGACCTGGTGAATATCGAGACCGACCTCATCGGCAAATATGTCGAAAAATTTTTCCTCAGAGGAAAGACCGCTCGGGTGCGGGAGCCGAGGGATGAGAAGAGGCCGGGCATTACATTGGAAATGCTCTATCAGAACGGATTTGGTGACTGAGATGCCTATTTCGAAGATCGAAGAGGTCCTGGAGGACCTCCGACAAGGAAAGATGATCATTCTCGTCGACGACGAGAATCGCGAAAATGAAGGGGATTTGACCATCGCGGCCGAAAAGGTTACGCCAGAGGCGATCAACTTCATGGCGAAACACGGCCGGGGACTGATTTGCCTGGCGCTTCACCCGGACATCATCGACCGGCTGAAACTGAACCCGATGGTCTATGACAACCGGTCCCCCTACAGGACGGCCTTCACCGTCTCGATCGAGGCGCGGACCGGGGTGACGACCGGGATTTCGGCCGCCGACCGGGCGCATACGATCCTGACGGCCGTCGCAGACGATGCCAGGCCCGAAGACCTCATCCAGCCCGGGCATGTTTTCCCCTTGCGGGCCCGGAGGGGCGGGGTGCTTTTCCGGACCGGGCAGACGGAGGGCTCGGTGGACCTGGCGCGGCTGGCGGGACTCAAGCCTGCGGGGGTGATCTGTGAGGTCATGAAGGATGACGGGACCATGGCCCGTCTGCCGGACCTCGAGGTCTTCGCCGAGGAGCATGGGCTGAAGATCGCGACCGTCGCGGATATCATCGCCTACCGGATGCGGAAAGAGTCTTTCGTGCACCAGGCGGCAACCACCGTCCTGCCCACGCCCCACGGCGAGTTTAAGGCGGTTGTTTTTGTCAACGATATCGATGATTACGAGCATATCGCTCTTGTGAAGGGCGAGATCGACCCGGAGAAGCCGGTTCTGGTCCGGGTCCATTCCGAGTGTCTGACGGGGGACGTATTCGGGTCCTATCGCTGCGATTGCGGGGAGCAGCTGCAGAAGGCCATGCAGATGGTGCAGGATGAGGGTCTGGGGGTGATCCTCTATCTGCAGCAGGAAGGCCGCGGCATCGGCCTGGCGAACAAGATCAAGGCTTACGCCCTTCAGGACCAGGGGTTCGACACGGTCGAGGCCAACGAACAGCTCGGCTTCTCGCCCGATTTACGGGATTACGGTGTCGGCGCACAGATCCTTGCAGCCCTCGGGGTGAGGAAGATGCGCATTATCACGAACAACCCGAAGAAGATCATCGGGCTGGAGGGCTACGGTCTGCAAGTCGTGGACAGGGTTCCGATCGAGATCGAACCACGGCCCGAGAACCTCCGCTATCTGAGCACGAAGTGCGAGAAGCTGGGGCACATGATGCGGGCCCTGGGCGAAAAAATCCATGAAACCGAGCAATGCTAGGGATTGAACCGACGCTTTTGATGGGGGAACCATGGCGAAGATCATCGAAGGGCGGCTGTCCGCCGAAGGGCTGAGGGTCGCGATTGTTGTCAGCAGGTTCAATGACTTTATCTGTGCAAGGCTCGTCGACGGTGCGCTCGATGCATTGCGGCGCCACGGGGCCTCGGAGGAGGACCTGAGCGTTGTAAAGGTGCCGGGGGCCTTCGAGATCCCCCTGATGGCGAAGCGGCTGGCGCAGAGCGGCAAATACGATACGGTGATCTGCGTGGGGGCCGTCATCCGGGGCGCTACCCCGCACTTCGACTACGTCGCGGCGGAAGTCTCCAAAGGAATCGCCCATGTAAGCCTCGAGACCGGGGTGCCTATCGCCTTCGGGGTGTTGACGACCGACAGCATCGAGCAGGCCATCGAGCGGGCGGGCTCCAAAGCGGGCAACAAGGGGTTCGAGGCGGCGATGGCGGCGATCGAAATGGTCGATGTCATCCGGGCGGCCGGCTGATTGCCATCCGGCCAAGGTCTCTTCCGGGGTTTTGGCGTCGAATGGCACGTTTGGATGCGCAGCGCCGTCTTCAGGTCCTTCTGCGGCTAAACGCCCGGTTCAGCGGCATCGGTGGACCGTCCTCGTTTTTGGATTGAAGGCTCCTTCGCCACCTCGGAATTCAATCCGCATGGAGGCGAACCGGGTTTCTGCGGACCCGTTTTCCCCGCAGAGGCGCTGGCGCTTGGATGGTCAAAGGCCCGGATTCCTCTCGTGGAGGTGCGGGGATCCCGTAGCGGCCGCAGAAATCCAGGCGCAAGATTCACGGATGGGTTTTTCTCCATTCATAGGGACTGACATATTGATGGCCCTGCGCCCACATCCCCCGTCGGGCTTGACGCGCTTCTTTCTCCGCCTGCCTGTAAGGGGAATCATCGAAGCCAGGCTGCAACCGGCCGCGGTAGGCCTCGGCGAGCCCCGCGCGCACCATCTCGAGGTTCACATTCACTCCGCCCAGATGCACTACGCCTAGAACCCGACGGTAGTCATCCGTGCCGTACGAAACCCACTCGACCGGTTTTTGCAGGACGAGATGGGCGAGGTGTTTTTTCGCCGCTCTACTGTAAGGCTGGCCCGGCTTACCGTCCCTTTTCGAGCTTTCCGGGGCGTCGATGCCGATCAGACGGATGGGGATGACCGCGCCCTCCCGCGCAACCCGTATAGTATCCCCGTCCAGGACGGCAATCACCCGGAATGCGCTGTTCGCCGTCGTGTCTGCAGCATGACATGCGCACAGGTAAACGAGGGGAACCAACAACAGCCGCCGCATCGCCCGGTTAAGGTCGGGGCGTCGGAGACGAAAGAGTTTGTGGCGCGGGACCTTGGCGGCCAGATGAAAAAGCACCCTTGCGGCCTCGCGTTTCCTGCGGCCGTTGACGATAAGCCGGGATGCTTCCTGGCTGTATTCGGATTCCGCCCTCTGTTCCATTGGCCCATCATCGAACGATGACGGCTGGAAGTCAAGCCGCAGTGGAAGGCGAGGGTTGCTGTCTGTGCACGTCCCTTTCTTCCCTTGACTTCGGACGGCGGGTTTGAGTAATAGATCAGTACTGCTGGAGCGGCGTTTTTCGGGTCGATTTCAGCCTCGGCCGCGCCGGTCACGGAAGGGCCGGCAGCGCTTATTATCCTTTAGAATCTATTAGAATCGATCGATCTATGGGTCCGTTGAAAATAGCGGAGGAATCAGCATCGAACCAGGGGGTCCGCCCCTGTTTTGCGGCTGCCGGCAGGCGCGGAGCGCCTGGACGGTGTGTTTGATATGGGTAAACGAAGAAAATCCAGAGAGATGGCCCTTCAGACGCTTTTCCAGCTCGAGTGCGATCCCCGGGATCCCATGGAGGCCTTCGACAGCCTGAGGGAGAGCATGCACTGGGCCGAGGCCCGGGTCGATTTCGCCCGGAAGCTGGTGCTGGGCGTTCAGCGCACCAAGTCCGATCTCGACCTTCTGATCAGGAGGGCATCGAAACACTGGCGCCTCGAGCGGATGGCCATGGTGGACCGGTCCATCCTGCGGCTGGCGGTTTATGAAATGCTGCATCTGGAGGACGTGCCGCCCAAAGTGGCCATCGACGAGGCGTTGGAGCTGGCCAAACGATTCGGCGCCAAGGAATCGGGAGCCTTCATCAACGGCGTTCTCGATCAGATATACAACGATCTGCTGAAGGATGGCCGGTTGAAGAATGTCGGCTCGGATGTTTCTTCATAATGTGACAGAACACAGAATCGTATCTCTCCGGGATGACTGGTTCAGACAGTTCGCAATCCCCGATGGAGACAGGAACGATAGTCGTTTGGAAGGAATATCATCCAATGAAATACAATCCCCAAGACCTCGAGGTCAAATGGCAGGAACGCTGGGAACGGGAAGGGCTGTTCAAGGTCGTAGAAGACCCCTCTCGTGAAAAATATTATCTGCTCGAGATGTTTCCGTATCCCTCGGGCAAGATCCACATGGGGCACGTGCGCAACTACACGATCGGCGATGTCGTGGCGCGCTACAAGCGGATGAGCGGGAAGAACGTGCTCCATCCGATGGGGTGGGACGCCTTCGGGCTGCCGGCCGAGAATGCCGCCATCGAAAACGACACGCATCCGGCCCGCTGGACCTACAGCAACATCGAGGCGATGAAGACGCAGCTGAAGCGGATGGGGTTCAGCTATGACTGGAACCGGGAGATCGCGACCTGCGACCCGTCCTACTACCGCTGGGAGCAGTTGGTCTTCCTGAAGATGCTCGAAAAGGGCCTGGCCTACAAGAAGCGGACGCTCGTCAACTGGTGCCCCAAGTGCCAGAGCGTGCTGGCGAACGAACAGGTGGAAAACGGCTGCTGCTGGCGGCACACCGACCAGGAGGTCGTCCTGAAGGAGATGGACAGCTGGTTTCTGCGGATCACTGCTTATGCCGACGAGATCCTGGATGCCTGCGATCGTCTGACGGGATGGCCGGAGCGGGTCCTGACGATGCAGCGGAACTGGATCGGCAAGAGCTACGGGGCCATCATCCGCTTCCCCATGGCGGATTCGGACGAGGTCATCGAGGTGTTCACCACGCGTCAGGACACGGTCTTCGGGGCGACGTTTCTCTGCTTCGCCCCCGAGCACCCCATGGTGCGGGAGATGGTCAAGGGCCTGCCGGAGGAGTCCGAGGTGCTGGCCTTCGTGGAAAAGACCCTCAAGATGGAAAAGTACATGCGGACGGCGGATTTCACCGCGAAGGAGGGGGTTTTTACGGGGCGCTACTGCCTGAACCCGGTCACCGGCGACCGCATTCCGATCTACGTGGCCAATTTCGTCCTGTTCGATTACGGGACCGGCGCCATCATGGCCGTCCCGACCCATGACCAGCGGGACTTCGAATTCGCCAAGAAGTACGGCCTCCCGCTCAAGGTGGTCATCCGGCCGCCCGATCGTGAGATCAGCGCGGAGACCATGACCGAGGCATATGTCGATGAAGGGATCCTCGTCCATTCCGGCCCGTTCGACGGCCAGGGGAATCTAGAGGCCCTCGAGCGGATCGCCGAATACCTGGAGGAGCATGGAAAGGGCCACAAGACGGTCAATTTCAGGCTCCGCGACTGGAACATCTCGCGCCAGCGCTACTGGGGCGCACCGATTCCCGTCATCTACTGCGAGACCTGCGGGATGGTTCCGGTGCCGGAGGAGGATCTGCCGGTCGTTCTGCCGCTCGATGTGAACATGCGCCCGAACGGCGGCTCGCCGCTGCCCTTCGAACCGTCCTTTTATGAAACGACCTGCCCGAAATGCAAGGGGAAGGCCCGGCGCGAGACCGACACCATGGACACCTTCGTGGAATCGTCCTGGTATTTCGACCGCTACGCGTGCCCCGACTACGACCGGGGGGTCCTCGACACCGGGAGGGTCGCCTATTGGATGCCGGTCGATCAGTACATCGGGGGGATCGAGCATGCCATCCTGCACCTGCTTTACTCCCGCTTCTACACGCGGGTTCTGAGGGATCTGGGGTACCTCTCGGTCGACGAACCCTTCACGAACCTCCTGACCCAGGGGATGGTCTGCAAGGAGATCCAGTCCTGTCCGCAGCACGGCTACCTTTACCCCTACGAGGTGGAGGACGGCCGATGCCGGCGCTGCGGGTCGGAGATCGTCACCGGCAACACGCTCAAGATGAGCAAGTCCAAGAAGAACGTGGTGGATCCGCAGGTCTTGATCGATCAATACGGCGCCGACACGGTCCGGATGTTCTGCCTGTTCGCCTCGCCGCCTGAGCGCGATCTCGAGTGGAACGATCAGGGCGTCGAAGGATCCTATCGCTTTTTGAACCGCGTGTGGCGTCTGGTGGTGGACAATCTGGATGCCCTTCGCGGGGTGTCGGCGTATGACGGCAAGACGCCGCTCGAGGGGGGTCTCAAGGACCTGCGCCGCAAGACGCATTGGACGATCCGCAAGGTCAGCTCCGATGTGGAGGATCGTTTCCATTTCAACACCGCCATCGCGGCGGTCATGGAACTGGTGAACGATCTGGTGTCGTTCCTGAACGAACCGCCATCCTCGGGGGATCCGGCCTGGCCGGTGCTGCGGGAGGGCGTCGACGCCGTGATCGTTTTGCTATCCCCCGTGGTGCCCCATATCACCGAGGAGCTTTGGCACAGGCTCGGGCACGAGACGCCGCTGCTTGAAACGCCATGGCCGGCTTATGATCCCGATGCCCTGAAGGTGGAAAGTCGGCTGGTGGTCTTTCAGGTGAATGGAAAGGTCCGCAATCGGAAAGAAGTTCCGGTTTCGATGACCGACGGGGATCTGAAGGAGATGGCGCTTGCCGACGAGCGCGTTCAGCAGTTCGTGGCCGGGAAGCCTGTCAAGAAGGTGGTTGTCGTCCAGGGGAAACTCGTCAATGTCGTGGTCTGATTCCCAGGGAAAGGGCTTTGATATGCCTTCGAATCGAACGGTGGCGAGGGGCATCGCGGTGCTGGCGGCTGCCGCCGCCGTGTGCCTTTCGCTTGCAGCTTGCGGCTATCATCTGCGGGAGAGCAGTCAGCCGATGGGGACCGAGTTGACGAGTCTGGCTATACCGCTCATGGAAAGCACTTCGTCCACCATCGGTTTCGAAGCGGAGTTTACCACGATCGTCCGGGATGAGTTCATCCGGTATTCGCAGGTGCCGCTGGTGCCGCGCGAGCGAGCGGCGGCCGTGCTGATCGGCCGGATTCACGAGATCAGGACCGAGCCTTACAGCTACGCCTTGAACAAAACGGAGGTGCAGGGGGCTTCACGCAACTACCCGGTCACGCGAAGCCGCTGGCTCTACGTCACGATGGATGCGAAGCTCGTCGAGTCCTCGACGGGAAAAACGCTCTGGGAGGTGAATGGCATGGAAGACAAGGCGACCTACCCGGTTGGCACGGATCCTCTGGCCAACCGCGCCTACGAGCGTTCCGCGATCGAGGAGATCGCCCGCAGACTCGCGGAGCGGATGTTTCAGGCAACCATGGAAAGGTTCTGATGGCGGAGGCGCTCAAACCCGAAACGGTCCTGGGGGAGTTGGAGAAGGGGCGTGTACGCCCCGTCTATCTCTTCTATGGACAGGATGATTTCAGGATCGAGCACGCCGTTCGGCGGCTTCAGGAAAAGGCGGTGGCGGAGGGGGCCGCCGATTTCAACCTGCATACCTTTTACGGGGATGACAACGATCAGGAAACGGTTGGACGGATCCTGGACACCGTCCGATCCTATCCCTTCATGTCTGACAGACGGCTGGTGATCGTCAAGCGTACGGAGTCCCTGTCGGTGAAAGAGCTGGAGGGGTTCCTGCCCTACCTCGAAAAGCCGCTCCCATCCACCTGCCTTGTCTTTGTATCCGGCAAGACCAACTTCAACATGGTCTTCTACAAATCGCTGCGCAGCATGGGCTGTGCGGTCGAATTCAAGAATCTGCAGGACAGGGAGGTGATCCCCTGGATGCGCTCGCTTGCAAAGGATCTCGGTTTGAGGCTGAGCGGCGAGGCCTGCGCTTATCTGCAACAGGTTGTGGGGAATGGATTGCGGGAACTGCATAATGAAATCGAAAAGCTGTCCGTTTCGCATAGCAAAGAACAGCCCATCGGTGTGGAGGAGGTAAAACGCCTGGTCGTTCACAGCCGGGCGCACACCATCTTCGAGTTGATGGACAGCGTTTCCTCGCGCCGATGCAGCGAGGCGCTCGTCATTCTGAACCGGTTTTTCGATGAGGACCGCGAGGCGGGGCTACGGATAACGGGGATGCTTCACAGACAGCTGCGCCTGCTTTGGCAGGCCGGGGCGATCGCCAGGGAAGGAGGCACCACCGGTCAAGCGGCAAGCGCTCTTCGCCTCCCTCCCTTTCTAGCCAAAAAGCTGCTCGATCAATCACGGCTGTGGACCCCGGAGAGCCTCGAGCAGGGGCTGGAACTTCTCTATCAGGCTGACGGTTTGACCAAGACGGGCTCCTCGGACGCGCGCAGCGTGTTCGAAAACCTGTTGATCAATCTATGCTGCTGAGGCATCCTGTCCAGCGGTTACCTGTTGGACGCGCCGTGCGAGGCGGGCGACCTTCCGTGCGGCCTTTTTCCGGTGGATGATCCCCTTGCCGGCCGTTTTCTGGATAATGGAGACGGCGCTGCGAAAGGTTTCCTCCAGGTTCGATGTCGCCCCACTATCCAAAGCGCTGCGGACGTCTTTGACGGCGCCTTTGACCCTTGTTTTATAGGTTTTGTTGCGAAGTCGGCGGATTTCGCTCTGCCTGGCCCTTTTGAGGGCTGATGCATGGTTGGCCAATACCGGAACCTCCGTTCATTTGAGTTTTAAACCGTACATATACGTTCATTCTCCACAAAATGTCAACTCATTTGTGAGAGAACAGCGCCTTTCCAGGGATGCCAGATGTGACTCTACGATGCCGGATGGCGTTGCAGGGCAAGCGGAAGCTGATCGGCGATGGAAAAAAAGAGTGAAAGGAAGGCACGCAGGTGGGCATGATCTCTGTTACCGCCGATATCGCGCTGGACGAAAAGGACATCCGGCTGGAATTTGTCCGGTCCTCGGGCCCGGGTGGGCAGAACGTCAATAAGGTCTCGACGGCGGTTCAGCTCCGCTTCGATCTAGGGGCGGCGGATTACCTCCCGGCGGATCTGCGGGAGCGCCTCAGGCGGCTGGCCGGACAGCGATTGTCCAGCGAGGACGTCATCCTTATCGATGCCCGCCGCTTCCGCAGTCAGGAGATGAACCGCCAGGACGCCCTGGACCGCCTCAAGGCCCTGGTGCGCGAGGCGGCGAGGAGCCCGAAGAACCGTCTGAAGACAAAACCCTCGGCGGCCGCTCGCCGCCGCAGATTGGAGGACAAGCGCCGCCGCGCTGTCAAGAAGCGGATGCGCACCCGCGTGGCCGATCACGAGGGTTAGAGGCGGGCTCATCCCATGCGGTGCCTTTTCATTTCGTTGTCTAACCTGAGACCTTCTTCTCGAGATCGATCCCGTATTTCTTGATCCGGTTCCAGACCGTCACACGAGAAACGCCGAGGATGCGTGCGGCCTCGGACTGGTTCCCGTCCGCGGCCTGAAGGGCCTCAAGAAGCCGTTGCCGCTTCTGATCGTTCCTTGTGCCTCGCTTCGGGGTGGCGGGTGGAGAGGCCTTCTTCTTCCCGGCTGAGATTTCCGACGGAAGATGTTCGGGCTGGATGAGCGTTTCGTGGCAGGAAATGAACGCGTACTCGAAGGCGCTTTTCAATTCGCGCACGTTGCCGGGCCAGGAATAGTCCATCAGGCACTCCAGGGCGGTGCTGCTGATCCCCTGGACCGGTTTTCGGCTTTTTTTCCGCAGCCTCTCGAGAAAGTGTTCCGCAAGGATCGGGATGTCTTCGATGCGCTTGCGAAGGGGAGGCAGGCGGATCGGGATCACGTTGATCCGGTAAAAAAAATCCTGTCGGATTTTGCCTTCCGCAGCCAATTGCGCGACCTCACGGTTCGTGGCCGAAATGATCCGGACATCGACTCGGATCGACCGTTGATCCCCCACCTTTTCGATGGTTTTCTCCTCGAGGACGCGCAGGAGTTTAACCTGGGTCGAAAAAGACAAATCGCCGACCTCGTCCAGGAAGATGTCGCCTCCGTGGGCGGCTTCGAAGCGGCCTTCCCGGTCGCGGTAGGCCCCCGTGAAGGCGCCTCGTACGTGCCCGAACAGCTCGCTTTCGAGAAGGGCCTCGTTCAGCGCGGCGCAGTTGACCTTGATGAATGGTTTGTCACGCCGCGGCCCCAGGCGGTGGATGGCCCTCGCTGCGAGTTCCTTCCCCGTGCCGCTTTCACCGAGGATCAGGACCGGCGCATCGGAGCTCGCGGCGTTTGCCAGGAGATCGAAGACCTTCTGCATTCGCACCGAGACCCCCAGGATCCCCTGAAAACCTTTCTGATCCGCCAATTCCCGCGTAAAGGACTGAATCTGCAGATCGCGCCGCTTGAGCTCGGTCAGGTCCGTGAGTGTCTCGACCGCCCCGATGACGGCTCCTTCTGCATCCCTCAGAAGCGCTGCATTTTTCAGGACCGGAACCATCGTTCCGTCTTTTCTGCGCAGGGTGCAGCGGTGGGGCGGGATGGCGCCCTCCTGGAACAGGACGCACCAGGACCCGCGTCCCGGGGCCCGCGCAATCTCGCAGACATCGCAATTGAGCGAGGAACAGGGCATGCCGATCATTTCCTTCGGTGCATAACCGGTCATTTTGGTTAGGGCAGGGTTGACGAACCGGATGGTTCCCGTCCGGTCGACGATCATCAGCCCGTCCTGGATGGTGCTGACGACCGTTTTCCAATGGCTGTTCAGATCCAATCCGTTCATGGAATCCTTTCCCGGGGCAGTTGGTGGCCTTTTTGCCGGTCATGGAAGATAAAACGTGTACGGGGGACAACTTCGCCGGGGTCGGCAGGCCCGGGCGACCGGCAAAGGTCAAGTGTCCCAGCGTCACGGGGTGAAAAGGTTCATCCCGGAAAACCGATCCAACCCGCCTGAAGGACGCGAGGGTTGTGCGCCGGATGCCACCCGCAATATAATGAGTGTTTAAAAATGAACAACTGTTAATTTTAAAAGTTTACTCCTTTAAATCGCTTTCGGCAACCGAAACCGTTTGGTTTGAATACGTTTCAGGCCGAAAGACCTTGGCGTTGCCGTGGAAAGAGGTCTAAACCCGGCCTGCCCATTCCGGTTTCACCTTCACTGCCCCCCCCAGGGACTATTTCCGCTCTGTCAAGGCCTACGCCCGCATTCGCGCTTGAGGAATAAAGGTGCAGATCAGCCCGCAGGAATCGGTTTTATACGTCTTATCAAAGGGATCGGGGCTTTTTGCAGGACTGGCTCCTGGTTTTCGGATCCTCCCGGGGACGAAACAGGAGTGTGGCGGGCAGGGGATTGGCATTGATTTTGCCACAAAGACCGTTGAATCACTGGCGTCTGCCGGGCAGGATGATGCGGTACGACCGGGTTGGCGATGTTCGATACCCACGGTCTGAAACCCCCAGGGAGCTATGACAGGATGAAGGGGCCGCGGGCCGGCGGTTCCGTTTGGCTGTCCATCATGGGTTGTGGCTGGATTGCAAAACGGCCCGCCGATGATGGGTTATGCAGAAAGGATCGGGAACTCGGTATGTTCAGTTTGTCTTTCAAGGCCGCGGTTTTTGGAGGCGTTGCGGGTGTTCTTTTGGCGGTCTGCGCACAGGCCTCGTCTCATCAGGACATAGAAGGTCCGTTCCCGGACGGTCCCTCTGTGACCCGGACGTGCCTCGGCTGCCACGAGGAGGCTGCGTCAGAGGTCATGCAGACGGCCCACTGGCAGTGGAAGGGCCCCAACCCACACCTCGAGGGCGAGGCGAAAGAGCCCTTGGGAAAGGTAAAAGTTATCAACAACTTTTGAATATCCCCGATTGCGAACTGGTGCAGTTGCACCAGCTGTCATGTGGGTTACGGTTGGAAGGACAACACGTTTGATTTCAAGGATCCATCGAGGGTGGATTGCCTGGTGTGCCACGACCGCACTGGAACTTACGAAAAGGCACCGGCGGGCTGCGGCGATGAAAAAAAAGGGCTCGACCTGGTGAAGATCGCCCGCGGTGTCGGGCGTCCGACACGGGCCAACTGCGGGTCCTGTCATTTTTGCGGAGGCGGTGGGGACGCCATCAAGCACGGCAACCTGAGCGAGGCTCTCATCGATCCTCCCCGCGAGTTGGATGTCCACATGGGCGGGTTGGATTTCGCCTGCCAGGACTGCCACACCACGAACGGGCATCGTATTGCGGGAGCCAGTATGACCACCTGCGTGAGCGAGGGGCGGGTGTCCTGTACGGATTGCCATGATGAACGGCCTCATGCCACCGACCGCCACGCGGTCCAGAAAACGCTGAACGATCACTGTGATGCCATCGCCTGCGAGACCTGCCACATCCCTCAGTTTGCGAAGGCCAAGCCGACGCTGCTTTTCTGGAACTGGGCCCTTGCAGGAAGGGATACCAAGGAGCTGGAGAACTCGCCCTATTGCATCACCACCCAGCACCGCAAAAAGGGCCTCTTCATCAAGAAGGCGAACGTTGCGCCGGCCTATGCATGGTATAACGGCCGACACGAGCGGTACCGCATGGGGGAGCGGGTCGATGTGACCGGAACGACGTACCTCAACCCTCCGGCTGGGGGCATCCAGGATCCCAAGGCGAAGATCACCCCTTTCAAGATCCACACGGGCGTTCAGCCCGCCGACGCGACCTTCCAGTACCTGCTCATTCCGAAGTTGTGGGGGGGGTACTGGGAGCACTTCGATTGGGAAAGGGCCATCCGGTCGGGGATGAAAGAGGCGGAACTGCCTTACAGCGGAAAGTCTATCTTCGTGACGACCGTCATGCATTGGCGCTTGAACCATGGGGTGGTCCCCAAGGAGCAGGCGCTGGGATGCATGGACTGCCACGGTGCAAAGGCTTTGATGGACTTCGAGGCTCTTGGATACCCGGAAGATCCCGCTGCTGCGGGCGGGCGATTCGGCCCCGGTTCTGATAGCCCGAAGGAGCGGAAAGGTCCATGACCCGCGGACAGGGTCCATCGTCCGGGGGAGGAAGGGAGGAACGGAATGAAAAAGCTCACATGCATGATTCTTACGGCAGTCGTCGCGTTGTGGGCCGGGATATTGAAACCGGCGGAGGCCGGGGAATCGCCCAAGGGGGAATCCCTGCACGTCGGTGTTCTGAGCGGTCCTAAGTCCATGAATTTCCTGGGGGCGACCGACGTCTGGTCAAGGAGAGTCCTGCGGCTGATCCACATGCCGCTATATATCAGAGACCCCCGCGACGGCTCGGTTCTTCCCTGGCTTGCGGAACGGAAGCCGGAATCCGATCCAAAAGGCCTCATCGTAACGGTCAGGCTCAAGGAGGCGCACTGGGATGACGGCACCCCGATCTCGAGTGACGACCTGCTCTATACCTGGGAGGTGATCCGACGATTCAATGTTCCCGGTCACGTGGAGCACTGGCAGATGGTGGAGCGCGTGGAGGCGCTCGATCCGCGTACGATCCGGTTTATCCTCAAGGAGCCCAGCGCCGCCTTTTTCAACGAGACCCTCTTGACGCCGTTCCTGCAGAAGAAGGCGTGGGCGCCGTTGATCCAGCCGTTGGAGGGAACGGAGAATGCCGCCCGGCGTTTGACCGGTTTGAAGCCGGACAGGGTGCCGAGCAGCGGTCCCTTCAGCATCGTGAACGATCCCTCGCACGATTTCGTGTTGATGAAGCGCAATCCACACTTCTTTGCACAGGGGGAAGATATTGCGGGGATGCAGGTCGGCCCCTATGTCGACTGGGTGGTTTTCCATGTTTACCGGAACGTCGGGGAGGCGCTCGCGGCTTTGAAGAATGGTGAAATCGACTTTTATGCCGGGGATGTCTGCGAAGAATCTGTAGAGGAACTGAAGAACGAACCGGGGCTTCAGTTCTTCCGTACCGACCGCAGGGGGTATGATTATCTGGGTTTCAATCTGCGGCGCTCCCCATACCATGACCGTGTTTTTCGGCAGGCTGTGGCTGCACTGATCAATCGGGAGGCCATGATCGACAAAGCGTTCGCGGGGGATGTCGCGCCTGCAAGGAGCGTCATCCCGCCGCACAATGCCTTTTGGTGCGATGCGCAGCTGCAACTGCCGGGTGACGGCCTCGCCGATGATGACGCACGGCTGGATGCGGCCAGGGAATCGCTTCGGAAGGCGGGTTATACCTGGGAGAAGAATTCGCTGGTGCTGCCGACGGGAGACAAGATGCCTCCGATGGAACTGCTGACGACTCCGGCGGGCTGCCGCCCCGACCGGTTCGCGGCGGCTCTGCTGCTGAAGAAATGGCTGGCCCGGCTGGGAGTTCAGGTCACAATCCGGATGCTGGCACTGCAGGATCTCTTGAAGGCCCTTTCCGCCGGTGAATTCGACGTCTACCTGATGGGGTGGACCAACCTCTCCGACGAGCCGGCCTATCTGAATACCTTCTTCCACAGCCGCGAGGCCCGGCTGGGGGGTAAGAACTACCCGGGCTTCAAGAACGCCGAATTCGATCGCCTGGCGGAATCGGCGCAAAGGGAAGTCGATCCGTTGAAAAGGAAAGAACACGTGGTCGGGATGCAGCGGCTGATCGCAAAGGAATTGCCGTATATCCCGCTTTATTCCAAGAAGAAGATCGATGCAGTACGGATTGACCGGTTGACGGGATGGGTGCCTCAGCCGGGTGGAGTCGGCAACCTCTGGTCTTTCTTGATGGTGAGACCTGCGAAGACGGAAAAATAAAGCGTTTTCAATCGGAAATGCGCATGTGAGGCACGGGCCTGTCTCCGAGTTCCATTTCCGGGTGGGAAGTAGCGGTCGACTGGGGCTGGTCATTCACAATATTCCTACAGGAGGAACAGGGTATGTCAAGAAGGACTGCATTGTTGCTGGGTTGCATATTTTCCTTTATGTTTTCCTCGGCTGCCGTGGCTTACAATCAGAACCCGAATCTGAACTACGGTAACACCAATATCATCGATGCAATGCTTCCACCGCCGGGGCTTTATATGAGCAACTATATGGTTTTTTACAGCGCAGACGAGTTCAAGGACGGCAATGGTGAAAGCTTTCCGATGAATAATGAGCTGGATCTGGTTGTCTACGCCCCGCAGTTTATCTGGGTTTCGAAGAAGGAACTGCCGCATGGGCTCAGGTGGGGGGCGCAGGCGCTTTGGCCCATGTTCGGTTTCGATGTCAATTCCGATTTGGGCCTCGATTCGGGAGGCGGCATCTTAGGCGATCCGTGTATGGGTCCATTTATAGGCAGTGCGATTCCGCTGGCAAAGGATTTGGTTTTTCATTGGTTTTTCGAATTTGATGTTTACTTCCCGGTCGGTGCGTATGATAAGAACAAGGCGATCAATCCCAGCGCGAACTTCTGGACCTTTGAACCGTGGGTTACAATGACGCTTCAAATGCCTTATGGGTTTACGTTTAGTACGCGGCAGCACTTGACATTCAATAGCAAGAACGATGAGTACGTGAATCCGGGTGTAACGGGTGATTTCAACGATCATGATTTGGAAGCAGGGGAACTGTGGCATTTCAACTACTCACTGATGAAAACGCTTGATTTTATTAACCCCAATCTTCGGTTTGGCGTTGTAGGTTATTACGGTCAACAATTGAGTGAAGATGAAGTTGACGGGGTTAAACTCCAGAACTCGGAAGAGGAAGTTTTTGCCATTGGGCCTGCATTGCATTACATTCACAAAGGGATGATCTTCAGCCTGAAGACCTACTTTGAAAGCGAAGTAGAAAATCGCCCGGAAGGCGAAAAGGTTGTCTTCCGTATCATCATTCCTTTTTAGTGATTTATTCGAAAATGATGAATGATCGGAATACGGCGACTAGATGCCTGAGGATATCATGTTGATTTTTCAGTTTATCTCTGTTTGATCCCGTCCGTTTCCCCGCCGACCGACCTGCATGGGGGTCTGGCCGCAAGACCGGCCCCTGAGCAGGGCACCTTTCTACTGTGTGCGAAACTCTCCCCCGTCAGCGCCAGAACAAGATCCTGCTGCTCGGTTCCACACCTTCGCAGCGTGTGTCGGTCTGCTCATATCGAGAAAAACAGGCGTTTATGTGGTGACTATCCGGAAACCGCAGCATAGGCGGGGCGCCTTTTCACGTCGAAATCCACTAAAAGGCCACTTTTGGACGGGAACAAGATGTATTTCTTGTTTACTTTTATGAGCGCAAATCATCAACAAGTGTTAAAAAGTAAACATATGTATAATTAATTTTTTGACAATTTTAGATTGAAGCACAATGGACAAAATCAGACTGCTTCATGAAAAATTATGTTTCAACAGCTTGTTAGCCTATCTTTCATTTATCTCGGTATCCAGTCCGAAAATTTTCTTGTGCACGGCATCTATCTTGCTCCAGCTCCTTTCTAACGTGTTCTCACCCGGAAATGATTTCCCGGTAGAACCCGGTTTCCAATCCGGAAATGAGGAATTTTCTTCACACGCTGCGCGTGCTCAATCCCACCCCTGCGGGGCGGGTTCCCGGTTTGGTCAATATCGATGAAATCAAGCGTTTGCGCTGAGGCGGCCTGTAGATTGCCGCACAAGCAAACGCGCAGATTGACGCCGAGATCGGCCAAAAAGCCCATTTCCGGATGGAAACGAATCTCCCATGAACCTGCATTTAAGAGATTTCTTCACTGATGATGGAGGATGAACGTAGGAACGTCTGAACGGGGCCTTTACGGGGAGTGCTCAATTTGGAGACAGATCGAGAGAGGAATTCTATGGGTAAAGAGACGATTGGTGAAGGCAAGGCGGACCGGGTCCTGATTACCCTGGCGTGCGGAACAAATAACCCAAATCGCTCTGTGCGGGCGTTGCACCTGGCCCAGGTGGCCCACAAGATGGGGAAGCAGGTCTCGGTATTCCTCATGGATGAGGCGGTCTACCTTGCCAGAAAGGGCATCATGGATCATCTGCGGGCGCCTACGGGCGATGTAGCCGACGATATCGTCGCCTATCTGCAGGATTTCGAGGTGCCCATTTATGCGTGCGCGCCCTGCGCCCAGTCCAGGCAGATATCGGCCGAAGATCTGCTGGAGGGGGTGAGCATGGCTCCTGCTACGCTCCTTTTTGAGTTGGCCACCGGGGCCACCGTCATCTCGCTTTAATGGACCCCGCGCCTTCTGACCCGAGGGGATCGAGAATGGGGTTTCCTCAGGCGCAGCCAGGTGTCGGCGTGTGGCGTGCGTGGAGTAAGGGTGAGTGTTGCACATGGTTGTATTACATCTTTAAAAGGGAGGAAGAGTGATGAAGAGGAGAAATCGAATGGTTGGGTGGCTGGCTGCATTGACTTGTTCCGCGTGGCTTGTTTTCAGCCTCGCTGGGACGGTTTCAGCGGGAATTGGTGATATGTCGCCCAAAAGCAAGGACATCGAGATCGATTTTTTCGGTAGTTTGAAAATGTACCCTACTTTTATGGATAACCTCGATTTCAACGAGAAGGACACGACACGCGACTACATCTTGGATGAAAACGGCCCTATGTCCGATTTCACGATCCGCAACGAGATCCGTCTGGGATGGCTGGGGAAAGGGAAAATCAACGACAGAGCATGGGGCTTCATGATTATTTTGGAAGGGGATTTCAACCTGACCAAGGAGAACACCGACCGCGGGGCTGACATCTCCAGTCCGGCCGACAGCGGCATGACCGGCGAGGATTTCGGGATCGAGAAACTCGATGTCAGCTACGACTTCGGACCTTTTGCGGTCAGCACGGGCTGGAACACCCAGCAGTTGGACATCAATACCGGCGGTTTGCTATACGGGGACGATCATCCCTACATCAGCTTCAACGGCAAGGTTGGACCCGACTTCAGGTGGCAGGCGCTCTTCCTCAGCATCTTCGACAATATCGAGAATATGGAGAAGGGCAGGGTGATCGGTCCTCTGGACGCGGACAGCCTCGATTGGCGCGTCTATGCCTTGAAAGGAATTTATCAGTGGGGGCCTCTGTCGATTTCGCCATTCTATGCCTTCAGCGACAACAACAAGGATACCCTTTACGCGCAGGTGCATTATGTCGGGGCGGAGATGTACGGCAAAGTAGGCCGGTTTACCCCCCGCTTCGAGGTTGTCTGGGCGACCGGCGACACCCATGAGGATGCTAAGGGGCGCGCCTATGATATCAATGCCTTCGCCGCCTATGGGTCTGTGGATTTCGAGGTGGATCCGCGATTCATCCCCTACGCCGGTTTTAAATGGGAGCAAGGGGATGATGATCCGACGGATCAGGACATCGACGCCTTCAACTCGATCGGTGACATCGCCCGGTACACACCCACTTTCGGGATGGAAAACGCATTCCTCTACCGCCTGGTGCCGACCCTCGGGACGCACCTTTACAGCGGCAACTTCAACTGGCTGCCGAAACTGCTGGGCATCTCCCGGACACCTGGCTACGGCGGCATCAGTAACAGCTCATCGGGCGATGCCCCGGGCCTCGTGATGCTGGGTGCCGGCGCCAAAGGCGCCTTCGGAGCCCTCTCCTACAAGGCACAGGGGATGTATCTGATGTTCGACACCGCGGATGGTTTACAGACGCTGCTTGGACGCCCCATCGATGATGAGGTTGGGCTTGAGTTCGACCTCCTTCTAACCTATAATTTCGGCAAACACTTCAGCATCGGCAACTGCTTTACCGTGTTTGACCCGGGTCAAGCGGTTCAGGACATCTGGGATCCGATCACGGGAAACGGGAATGACGAAACGGCGATCATCAACACGATCGAATTTACGTGGGTGTGGTAACGAGCGTGGCGGCGGTGCGGTGCGCCTTGCCGTCCGCTCCGCCGCCATCCGGCTGGACCTGAGCCAGGATTGCGCTGAGGCTGAGAGTGTATCTCCTGAACTTGAATCTCAGCGCGGGGGGCTTTCTATCGATGAAATTGCACAGGAAACGTTGGGTACTGCTGGTGCTATGGGGGCTGGTGTCATTTCTGTGGGTGCCTGCCTGGGGTGCGCCGGAGCAAAATCCTTTCTCTTCGTTGGTCGGTTTCCTCGATGACTACGCCGGGACCCCGTTCCGTGTCGTTGGACGCGTGAAAGAGGTCGGTGAAGGACGCCTCCTCTTTGAGAAGGGGACCGTCTCGCTGAAGGTGGGAGAGTGGTTGTGCGTTTCGAAGGAAGACCCAGAGGGTTCTCCTGCCCTGAAATCCCCGGCCGCGTGGATCATCGTAGAGGCGCTGTTCCCTGAAACGGCATTGGCGCGCGTTGCGGATTCCCCTGCCGCCCCCCTCTCGCCGGGAGACCGCGTGGTCACGCCACCTCCCCCCCGCATTCATGTCCAAGGGGACGCACTGCAGCCCGACGCGGCTCCCCTTTTCGAAGGTCTGGTGAGGGAGCTTCTCGAGAAGGGATATCATCTGGATATGGACCCGAAAGGGAAAGATGGCGTATCTGCTGAGCGGCATGACTTGAAATTGGAGCTGCTGCGGGGAGAGAAGATTCTGGTTTGTCGGCTCAGCACGATCGAGGGGGAGCGGGTGCTTTATTATCGGACGGCAGAAGCAACCTCCCATAGGGCGGCGGTGCCTTCCTCTGAAAAGATCCCTTTGGCGGCTGGGACGGTCGTTCAGTCTGGAGCGGAGGCTCCCCCTGCTGCTGATTCAGGCCCTTCCTTCCAACATTCGAAGCCTGCTCGCAGCCAGGAGCATTTCCGGCTCCAGGAGCCGGTCAGCCGAGTCGTTGCTTGCCGCCGAAAAGGGGCGGACGGAACGGTGCTGGCTTGTTTGGGCGAGCAGGGGTTGATCCTGTATGAGTTGGCGGACGCGGCTCTGAACGAGGTAAGCCGGCTGGCCTACCCGCACACGGATAGCATTCCGCTTCATTTGCATTGCGCTGACCTGGATGGGGACGGAGGGGAGGAACTGCTCGTCACCTTGACGCGGCCGGTGAAGATTTTAGACAACCAGGATAATCGACTGAGCTCCTGGATCGTGGCGCTCCAGGGTGGGGGGCTGGAGTCCTTGGCCGAGGACCTACCGTTCTACTTTCGAGTGATTCGGGACCGAAAGGGCAGGCCGGTGCCTTTGGCTCAGAGACAGGGCGCTTTCCGTCAATATGAAGGGCCGATCTACCGGGTGGAGTGGGACAAATCCGGCGTCGCGCCGAAGGTGAATGAGGTCTATGCACCGGCGGCAGGGGTCTATTCTCTTTATCAGTTCAGCGAAATTCCCGAGGCCGAGGGCCGGCTTGTCATTCTGGAGAGCGGGGGTCAGTTGCATGGCTATGTCACGCCGGAAGGGCGTTTGGCGGCTTTTGGAGAGCGCGATGCAGGAGAGTACAAGGTCACTGGCTACCCTCTTAGGCGGGAGCAGGATTTGTTTCTTGGAGGATTCGATCGCAGGACATATGACGAGGTCTTTACAGCGAGAAGGCTCGAGCTGCGGACCGATTTTGACGGACAAATATTCACGATCAACAAGGGCCGGGGTGGTGCGTTTTCGAGCGTTGCGGAAAAGCTATTGCCTGGTCGGCGGGATTTCGATCAGGTGGTGGCTGTCAAATGGGTGGGAGAACGCATCCTCCAGACATGGGAATCCGACAAATATGAAAAGGACCTGATCGATTTCACTTTTTTGAAAACGCCGGACCGCATCCTGATTTTGTGTCGGGATGCGGACGGATATGCGCTGGAGGCGCTTCGCTGAAGATTGTCGTGCCTCTTCCAGAGGGTGCCTTGGCATCACTCTGACCTCCTGAGGACTGGATCCGGGCCCTCACCCAGCCTGGATTCAGTTTTTTTGTTCCAGACCATTTCAGTCCGAAAACGCAGACCGGCGGGCTGCCGACGCGCGAGATGCTGAGATATGATAAAGTGCCCGGAGTGTCAATTTGAAAATGCCGACGACGTGCGGTTCTGCACCCGCTGCGGGAAGGCGCTTCCGCGCCGCTGCGAGCGATGCGGGGCAGAAGTGCCGGGGGGATTCGCCTACTGTGGAAGGTGCGGGGCGCCGCTGGGCTCGCCTGCATCGAACAGCCGCGATGCAGACGGACAGACGTCCGGCTACACCCCTCCCTTTCTTATGGAAAAGATCCTCAGGGGACACTATCTGAAGGAGGGGGAGAGAAAGCGGGTCTCCGTTCTCTTCGCTGACGTGGCGAATTTCACCGGCATCTCGGAACAGCTCGATCCTGAGGATGTCCATCAGATCATGGATGGGTGCTTCGAGATCCTGGGAAAGGCCATCCATGGGGCAGGAGGCACCATCAATCAGTATACGGGCGACGGCGTCATGGCCCTGTTCGGCGCGCCGGTCGCCTATGAGGATCACAGCCGGCAGGCGTGTCGGGCGGCGATCGAAATCCAGCGTGCGCTGGAGTTATATGGGCGGGATGTCGAGGATCGCCACGGGGTCCTCTTCAGGATGCGCATTGGCATTCATACGGGCCTGGTAGTGGTGGCGGCCATCGGCGACCATCTGCGACTGGACTACACCGCCCTCGGAGACACCACGAATCTGGCGGCACGGCTGCAGTCTCTGGCGCCGCCGGGAGGGATCCTCGTATCGGAGCGAGTCTGGGAGAGTGTCCAGCCCTATTTCCGCTTTCTGGATATGGGGCCCTTGCCGGTTAAGGGCAAGGCTGAGGACGTTCATGTCTTTCAACTCCTGGATGAACTGGAGGAAACCCAGGGTGCTTCGGTGGGGAAAGACACTCCCCCCTTTCTGGATCGTAAGAGAGAGATGGAGGTTCTGGAATCTTCCTTTGCCGAGGCGTGTAAGAAAGGCCCGCACCTGATCCTCGTGACCGGCGAGGCCGGGGTCGGCAAGTCACGTTTCGTTGGGGCTTTTTGCCGTGCGAGGGAGGCAGAAGGCATAATGGTCTTGAGGGGCGTGTGCCGTCCCTACGGAGAAACTGCCGCGTTTCACCCGCTGCTGTCCGCCTTCAGGACTTATTTCAAGCTCTCTGGACAGGAGTCTGAGGGGGAGTTGGACGCCTTGGTGGATTTGCGGGTGATGGATGAGGCGGTAAGACGGAGGCTGCGCGAAGTGCTGGCCCGCTTCCGGATGATTCAAAGGGTGGAGGGCGAATCCGAGACCGCCCTTGCTGGGAGGAAAAGAATTCTTTTCAGAGAGATACAGGCTGTTTTCGAAGCTGTTGCCGCCCTGAGACCCCTGATTTTATACATCGACAACATGCAGTGGGTCGATGGTACCACTCGCGAATTTCTGACATTTCTTCTGGAGTCCCGCTCTCGTTCGCCGATCCTGGTGATCTGCACGGGGCGTTCCACCCCGTTTCCTTGGATGACAACGCTTGTCAGGCATTCCCTCCATCTGAGGCCGCTGTCGGATCGCGACGCCGAGGATCTGTTGGTTTCAGTCCTCAAGACCCGGCTCCTTGAAGAGCGTCTCACGCGCGACCTGGTTTCCAAGGCCGGCGGCAATCCATTGTTCGTGGTCGAGATGGGTCGCACGCTGCTGCGGCGTGATCTCATGGTCTGCGGCCCCGACCGCTGTGTCCTGAAGCTGCCGGTCGATTCGATCGATATCCCGGACAATGTCCATGGCGTCCTTGCGGCGCGGCTCGATGCACTGGCAGGCGGTTTGAAGTGGACCGTCCAGGTCGCCTCCGTTCTCGGACACGACTTTTCCAGGCGCATGCTCGAGGTGTTGGGACAGGATGGGGCCGAGCTGGATGGCCGGCTCGAGGATCTGGAAAGGGAGGGCATTTTCGAACGGTTGGTCAAAGGGGAAGGTCGTGGTGGTGCTGCATTCCGTTTCGTTCATCCGATGATGTGGGAGGTGGCCTACCATACCCTTATGCGTCGGGAGCGGGTCCATCTGCACCGTCTGGCGGGCGAAGCCCTGGAGAACATGCCTACACAGGACCCTGCCGGCCGGATAGCGAAGATGGCCTATCACTTCCATTATGCCGGTGTCTGGGACAAAGCGCTCACTTACACCCTCAAGGCCGGAAGGCAGGCGCGTTATTCTTACGCCTGCCATGAAGCGCTCGCCTCGCTCGAACGTTCCCTCGACATCCTGAGGCGGGCCCGCTTCGAAACCCCGCCGGTCAAGATCGCCGAGATCTTCCATTGGAAAGGCCGGATGCATTATTGCGTAGGGCAGATGGAAGAGGCCCGCGGCGCCTTCGAGAGGATGCGCAATGAAGCTCAGCGGACCGGTGACCGTTTCTTGGAGACGACAGCCCTTTTCCGGCTGGGCTGGATTTCCTTTTATCTCCACCGTCCACGTTCGGCCGAGAGGTTTCTGCTCGCGACCATCGAGGCGGGCCGGGAGGGCGGATGGCCCCTCCTGGTTTTAAAGGCTCGAAGTTTCCTGGGGTTTGTCTATGCGGTTCTGGGCAGACTCGAAAAGGCGCGTCCGCTGCTGCTGAAGGCGCTCGAAGACAGTGAGCGGGAGCAGGATCTAGAGTCCCGGGCCTGGGCTGCAGCCCACCTCGTGCAGTATTACAACTGGACCGGCGACTACCAGGCGGCGCTCGAATTGAACGAATCCCTGGCAGCCTTCAACGAAAAGATCAAGAGCCCCTATTTCAGAATCCTGTCTCTTTTTCGGAGCGGATTGATCCATGGAGCTTTGGGGAATCTGGACAAGAGCAGGAATTCTCTGCTCTCGGGGTTAAAAAGCCTGGAGGAGGGCGACGGCCGCTTCTGGAGGCCGCGGTTCATGAACACCCTCGGCTGGGTCCATGCAGAGGGGGGTGAATTGAAAGAGGCCTTGGATCTGAACACCGAGGCTTGGAAGGATGCCCTGGTGACAGGCGACCCAGAGACAATTTACAACGCCCGGATCAACATGGGAGAGAATTTTCTGCAGATGGGCGATCTCGGCGCTGCCCGGGAGATTCTGGACGAGGTCTGGAGTGAACTTCGCAAGCCGGGTATCTCTTATACGCGCTGGCGCTACAAGACGCGGCTCCTGATTGCCCTTGGCGAGCTTTACGGAAGGCTTGGTGAGCATAAAGAGGCTGCCGGGTATGTCGCTCAGGCGCTCCGCATGGCCAAAAAAACCGGGGCGCGGCGCCATCAGGCCCGGGCGCTTCTGGTGAGGGGGACGCTGCTTTGCGGGTCGCGCCGTAAGGCCGCTGCGAAATCGCTTCGAGAGGCCCTGGAACTGGCGTCGAAAATGGGCACGGTCTTGTTCGAGGAGCGGATCCGGGAGGCCATGGCCGAAAGGTGTCCCGCCGGTTAGCGGCCTGTTGAAGCGCCTTCGGTTCATAGGCCTGTTTCCATCCGGAAATGGTCTTTTTGGCCGATCTCGGCGTCAATCTGCACGTTTGCAGCATCAAGGGGGGGCTCTCGGTTCAATTCTGCTCAAAAATCTTGCAATGCCGGCAAATGCAGCGGAGAATCGGGAGGCCGATGGGTCAAGGGGCCTGATGACCTGGTGCGTCCGTCCGCCGGGGTGGTCTGTCCCATATCCGCCGGTGCATCTGTTCATGCGACATGATGGAGTATTGAGGCCGCTGTTCGAACGGCGATGGCACCCATGAAGGCCCGTGTGGTGTTCAGCGGAACCGCAGGAGGATGAAACAGGGCAGACCGCTGTTGCGGAGGTGCAAGAGGGGTTTTCTGCATCCCTGCTTAAGCGATGCATGGCTCAGAGAAGCAGAGGGAGGGATTTTTATGAGATTCGTGGTCATTGGCGGGGATGCGGCCGGCATGAGCGCCGCAAGCCGGGCCAAGCGGCAGGTCCCCGATCTAGAGGTAATCGTGCTTGAGCAGACGTCGGACGTATCCTTTTCGGCCTGAGGCATCCCCTACAATCTGGCGGAGCCAGAGCGCGGGATAGAAGAGTTGGTGGTGCGGGAGGCCCACGTCTTTCGGGAAAAGCAGGGGATCGATCTGCGGACCGGGCATCGGGTGGACCGCATCGACCCGGCAAAGAGGCGGGTGGCAGGCGTACGATCAGACGGCGGCCGGTTTGAAGTCGACTACGACAAGCTCCTGCTGGCGACCGGCGCATCACCGGTCGTCCCCGATCTGCCGGGGTTCGATCTGCCCGGCGTCATGGTGCTCAAGACTCTGGATGACGGGCGGAAGCTCAAGCGCTTCTTGGGGGAACAGCATGTTGAAAGGGCGTTGATCGTCGGCATGGGATACATCGCCCTCGAGATGTGCGAGACCCTGCGGACCCTGGGGATCGACACCGCCATGGTGAAGCCGCGGCCGGTCTTTCTGCCCTGGGCGCATCGCAAGCTGGCGGAGAGGGTTCAGAGAGAGGTGGAAGAAAACGGGGTGCGGCTCATTCTGGGGCAGGAGGTTCTCCGCATCGAGGCAGAAGACGGGGCGCTGCAGGCCCACTGCACAGAGGATGTCGTCGACGTCGATCTCGTGCTGGTCGCCATCGGCGTGAAGCCCTGCAGCGAGCTTGCAGCCGAGGCCGGGCTGGAACTCGGCCCGGGGGAGGCCATCGCGGTCGACCGCAGCATGCGGACGTCCGCCCCGGACATCTATGCCGCCGGAGACTGCGCGGACGCCTACCATGTGGTCACCGGGGAAAAGACCTGGATTCCCCTGGCGCTCCGGGCCAACCGAGCGGGATGGGCTGTGGCCGACCATGTCAGCGGGCAGAGGGTCTCCCTCGACGGGGTTGCCGGCACCTCCGTCTTCAAGGTCTTCGACATGCAGGTGGCGCGGACGGGTCTTACGGCCAAGGAGGCTTCCAAGGCGGGTTTCGATCCGGTCGAGGTGGCGATCGAGGCCTCTTCGCGGGCGCACAGCCATTCCGGTGCGTCCCCGCTGCTGGTTCAAATGGTGGGTGACCGGGCGTCCGGGCGGCTGCTCGGCGCTCAGATCGTAGGGCGTGAGGGGGCCGCGCATCGCGTCAACGGCCCGGCGGTCGCGCTGCACCAGCAAATGACCGTGGCGGCCTACAGCCAGTGCGACCTGGCCTATGCGCCCCCGTTCGGCCCGACCTGGGACCCGACGCTCGTGGCGGCCAATCAGCTCCTCAAAAAACTCGAGGACGGTTGAACGGCCCGCATGAACACAAAGACCCTGCGTTTCTGAAGGATGACGTGAACTGTCGAAAAAGGCCGTCGGCGGGCTGAATGGGGGGCTGCAAGGAATTCGGCCGCATCCATGGTGAAGGTTCGTTTACTTCATTATCGCTCCACCGGCAACCGGGGCTACAATCCGGACCACCCGCAGGCGATCGAGCCAGGATCCGGCGCCCGGTCCTCCGCCGAGGCGGAGGTCTGTGACCGCCACACGTCCAATGATGCGGCTCGGGTCGTGTGGCGTGTCGGGCTCGCGGTAGGCCCAAACGTTGTGGATTGCATACGCACGCCCCCCGACGCTCCCGAGGTAGAGCATGATGTGGCCGCGCATGTAGAGGAGGGCGGCGCCGCCGACGGCGCCTTCGGCGATCGACTGCTCCTTTTCGGAGGCCGGGAGCGACGCGTCGAACCCCTCCAGAGGTTCGCCCACCCGGGCCTGATCGGCCGAGTTGCGCGGCAGATGGACCCCTACCGTGGCGAAGATCTGTTGGATGAACCGCGAACAATCCTGTTCTCCGTCGAGCCCGCCCCAGCCGTAGGGTTCGTACAGCATCTCGAAGGCCTGCTGCATGACATGGCGGGCGGTGAAGGGGTGGGGGCCCGGATGCACCGCACTCGAGGGCACGAACCCCACCTGGGCCTGCAGGCGGCCCGACGGGCGCCGGATCGGCAGAAGGACCGACGCCATGTCCGGATCCGCCCCGGTCATTGGCAGCCTTGCCCCCATCCGCAGGTACTCGTAGAAGACCGTTCCGGACGGGTCGAGAAAGACATCGACCTTTGAGCGGCATGCGATCACCATGGCTTCCGGGTGCAGGAAGGACTCCCATTCCAGGGGGGTGCACAAGGCGATTTCAGAGGCTTCCATCCAGCCCGCGCAAAGCTCGGAGATTGCATAAAGCCAGCCGCCGCAGCGGCTTTCGTGCAGCAGGATCAGCGGGGTTCCGAGGTCGAGGGCGCTGTTCTGCAGCTGGTCGAACATCCGCCCCCCCGGCGAGCGAAAAAGCCCCGTGTGCGTAGGTAAAACCCTCTGATCGGCCAATTTTACCGTTACACCATAGCGGGGCGTGACTCGCTCGGGGATCCCCTCCAGGTTCATGGCCTGCTCGATCGACTCGAAAAAGCCGGGCGGCGCCGCAGACCCGTCCGGGAGGTAAAAGATCCTGATCTGGTGCTTGCGAAGCGCGGTCTTGAGCGTCTTTCGAAGACGCGATCCGGGGTAGGGATCGGGAAAGGATGCCAGGTCTTCCGCCCCCTTCAATTCGCTGCGTATGTGCCGGTTGAAGGCCTCGATCTCGGGAGGCGTCAGGATAACGGCATCCGGAGAGGGATGCCGTGCAATCCAGAACCCCGCCGTCTTCATGGTGCGCTCGACGCCGGGAAGGGGGTAGTCTGCTGCCGCGTGCATCCCTTCCGGCTTCGCGCAGGCGGCGAAGAAACCCGCTATGCAGATCGCCGCGAGGAGTCCGAGGAGGGTGGAGAGGCGCGATCCGGGCCTTGCCGGAGGACCAATGCGCATCCATCCGGTGGCCGGGGCTGCGCATCCGCCTTCGGAAACCCTCCTTGGGATGCCTCGGAATCGGGCCTTGCTGCGGGTAGGTGGTCGTTGCCTCATGAAATGCCGGCCGATGTGCGGGCTGCGTTAGACCTCGGCCTGACGTTCAGGCCTTTCCCAGTTCGCGCGAACGGCTGCATGCGGCCTGGATAGCCTCGACGATGATGGCCTCCACCCCACGTTCGTTCAGGACGTTCAAACCGGCCGCTGTGGTTCCGCCCGGCGAGGTGACCATCTCGCGCAGCCGGGCGAGGGGTTCCTTGGACGAAGCCGCCAACTGGGCCGCACCGGCGAAGGTCTGCACCACGAGGGCGAGGGCGGTCTCTTCGCTCAGGCCGGCGGCGCGGCCTCCCGCCACCATGGCCTCCATCAAACGGAACACATAGCCGGGCCCGCTGCCTGAAAGGGCCGTGACGGCGTCCATCAGGTCCTCGGTCACGATGACGGTTTGTCCAACGGCCTGGAAGATCCGCTCCACCAGGTCCAGATGGGTTTGCCCGGCCCGGGGATTGCCTGCGATGGCGCTGATGCCGGCCTGGACCAGGGCGGGCGTGTTGGGCATGACGCGGACGACCGGAAGGTCCTTGGCCAGCAGGGTCTGGATGAGGCGCAGCGGAATGCCGGCTGCGATGGAGACGACCAGCTGTCCCTCCCTGACCACGGGCTGGATCTCGGTGAGCACGTCACGGATGTTTTGAGGTTTGACCGCGAGCACGAAAAGGTCGCTTTTCTGGACGACCTCCCGGTTGCCGGCGCACCGCTGGACCGCGAAGGCTTCAGCCGCTGCATCGAGGCAGCCGGCCGCCTTGTCGAAGACGCAGATCCTTTCAGGCGGAAGGACGCGGGCTCCGGTCAGACCTTTGATCAGTGCACGGGCCATGTTTCCGGTGCCGATGAAACCGAGCGTCAGATCTTGCAGCATTCGTTGTTCCTCCGAGGAATGAGCCGCTTCCACGGCTCATGGCGAAACCTGCCTATGCTGGATGGACAGGTATGAAGGATACTATAAGGTTCCTGCAGGCTCCGCCGGCCAAGACCCGGCAGCGGGCCTGAGCTCGTCGCCGGACGGGTTTCCCTGGACGACAGACCGCTTCAGACATACCACTTTGCGGAGTGGATGGGCAAACCGAAAATCGACGCGTTGCTCGTGAAATAATGAACATGATTACGCTTGACCCTGTTATTTTTTTGTGATAGGCAGAGTCCTGCTTAAATACCAAGACCTTTAAGCAGAATCCTGCCGGAGATGCCTATCAGGTTCTGGGAAGTTTGCAATCCGGCAGCAGGGTGCCGCTTCCCGGTTTCGCGCGCTCGCCTTTATCCCTCTGGGCCGGGTTCCGCTTCGGCTGAGATCCTGGAAACGAGACATGGTGCGGAAAAGACCCGCCGGTTGTGTCAGTCGCCTTACGGATCGACGCAGAGGCGGGCTTGAAAGACTGGTTTTTCGTTTGAAACCGGGTAGTTGTGTGTAAGACGACGGTGCGGACAAGATGTCCTGGAGATCCGGAGTCCTTGAGTGGCGCCGGTTTGGCGGCTCCGAGGGGGGATTACCGGGGCGGGGCCGCGAAGATCCGACCGGCGGTCGTGTGAATGGACAAGAGTTGGGTTTTTGAAGGACTAGGAACATTAACGTGAGAAGGAGGATTGCAAAAGATGGCTTATGATGCGGTAAACATGGCTGACTGGCAGATTTCCGAAGCCGCGGAAAAGAACATGCCGACTCCCGAGGAGTGGCAGGAAAAACTGGGCTTGCAGAAGGAAGAGATGCTTCCGATGGGGAGGCTTGCCAAACTGGACTTCCTGAAGATCATCGACAGGTTGAAGGACAAGCCCGATGGGAAGTACATCGAAGTGACGGCCATCACCCCGACGCCGCTGGGTGAAGGCAAGAGCACCACCTCGTGCGGGTTGATGGAAGGCCTCGGCAAGAGGGGTGTGAGTGTCGGCGGCGCCCTCAGGCAGCCCTCCGGCGGCCCCACCATGAACGTCAAAGGCACGGCGGCAGGCGGCGGCAATTCCCTCCTGATCCCGATGACCGAGTTTTCGCTGGGTTTGACGGGCGACATCAACGACATCATGAACGCCCACAACCTCGCGATGGTGGCCATGACCGCCCGTATGCAGCACGAGCGGAACTACAATGACGAACAGTTGAAGCGCTTGACCGGGATGCGCCGTCTGGAAATCGACCCCACCCGCGTCGAAATGGGCTGGATCATGGACTTCTGCGCCCAGTCGCTCAGGAACATCGTGATCGGCCTTGGCGGGCGTCAGGACGGTTATACCATGCAGTCGAAGTTCGGCATCGCCGTCGGCTCCGAGTGTATGGCGATCCTGGCCGTCATCCGCGACCTGGCCGACCTGAAAGAGCGTTTGAACAACATCACCGTGGCCTTCGACAAGAGCGGCAAACCGGTGACCACCGGCGACCTCGAGGTCGGCAATGCCATGACGGCCTTCATGCGCAACACCATCAACCCGACCCTGATGTGCACCGCCGAGTACAACCCCTGCATGGTGCATGCCGGCCCCTTCGCCAACATCGCTGTCGGGCAGTCCTCCATCATCGCCGACCGCGTCGGCCTCAAGCTCTTCGATTACCATGTGACGGAGAGCGGGTTCGCGGCCGATATCGGATTCGAGAAATTCTGGAACGTCAAGTGCCGTTTCAGCGGCCTGAAGCCGCACGTGTCGGTTCTGACCACCACCATCCGTGCGCTCAAGATGCACGGCGGCGGTCCCAAGGTCGTCCCCGGCATCGCTCTGCCCGAAGAGTACACCAAGGAGAACCTGGAACTGGTCGAGAAGGGCTGCGAGAATATGATCCACATGATCGGCGTGATCCGGAAGTCCGGCATCAATCCGGTCGTCTGCATCAACCGCTTCTACACGGATACGGACGCTGAGTGCGCCCTGGTCCGCAAGGCGGCCGAGGCGGCCGGCGCCCGCTGCGCCGAGTCCAAGCACTGGGAAAAGGGCGGCGAAGGCGCACTGGAGTTTGCCGATGCCGTCATCGACGCCTGCAACGAAGAGAACGAGTTCAAGTTCCTGTATCCGACCGAGATGAAACTGCGCGACCGCGTCAACCTGATCGCCAGGGAAGTCTACGGTGCCGACGGCGTCGCCTGGGCCCCCGAGGCCGAAGCCAAGGCCAAGATGCTCGAAAGCGATCCGAAGTATGCGGATTTCGCCACCATGATGGTCAAGACCCACTTGAGCCTCTCTCATGAACCAACACTAAAGGGTGTGCCCAAGGGCTGGATCATGAGAGAGGCTCAAGTGGGTCTTGACCACAATTATGCCGACTACGCAACCATGATGGTCAAGACCCACTTGAGCCTCTCTCATGAACCAACACTAAAGGGTGTGCCCAAGGGCTGGATCATGAGAGAGGCTCAAGTGGGTCTTGACCACAATTATGCCGACTACGCAACCATGATGGTCAAGACCCACTTGAGCCTGAGCCACGATCCGACGGTCAAGGGTGTGCCGAAGGGGTGGAGCCTCCCGATCCGCGACGTCCTCATTTACTCGGGCGCCAAGTTCCTCTGCCCCTGCGCCGGCACCATCAGCCTGATGCCCGGCACGGGTTCGAACCCGGCCTTCCGCCGCATCGACGTCGATACGAAGACCGGCAAGGTCTCCGGCCTGTTCTAAAAACCGAGTTTCAACCGAACGAAAAAAGGGGCTTCGGCCCCTTTTTTCGTGTTCAGCCGGTATCTGCTTCCATCGAGCCCCTGTAGCAGCCGGCTGCTCCCCATCCGGAAACACCTTGGTCCCAAAGGCGGCGGTGCAGTCCATACCATCAAGGGTGTGGGTGCCGTTGCAGATGACCTCGCATCTTCCCAGCCGATCTTTCATCAGGGCTGAAAAGGCTCGATTCCCTGTTTTTCGAAGTCGCAGCCATCGCCCCTTGACAAACAGGATTTGCGACTTAAATAATCTTCAAAAATTCGCCCGTTTGCGAGTCCCGGGATCGCGAATGGGCCAAGGGTGGAAATCGGCAGGACAAAGATCTACTAAGGAGTTTCCATCCGGAAATGAGGGTTTTCTTTACATCCTTCGGGTGCTCGGTCCCACCCCTGCGGGGCGGGTCCCGGTTTGGCCAATATCAGGGAAATCAAGCGCTCGCGCGGAGGCGACCTGCAGGTCGCCGCACAAGCAAACGTGCAGATTGACGCCGAGATTGGCAAAAAAGACCATTTCCGGATGGAATCTAAGGATGTTTCGAGGAGGTGATATCTATGGCGATCATCAGATGGCGTTATCCCTCGGAGACGCCCGCTATCGGGGAACTGAGCCGGTTGCAGGAAGAGATGAACACGTTGTTTGACCGCTTTTTCGGAAAGGGCTCCGCCGTTTCGGCAGCGGGCGTCTACCCCCCGATCAACATGACCCAGGACGACGACCATATCTATCTGAAGGCTGAGCTGCCGGGAATGGCTCCCGGCGACATCGATGTGACCATCGAGGACGACAACCTGATCCTCAAGGGCAATCGCAAGACCGATGTCGTCGAGCCGGATGTGAGCTATCACCGACGGGAAAGAGGGGCAGGATCCTTCAGCCGCACCATTGCCTTGCCGGTCCGGATCGTTGCGGACAAGGCCGCGGCCGAGACGCGCAACGGAGTGTTGAATCTGGTTTTGCCGAAGGCGGAAGAGGTCAAACCCAAGAAGATTGAAATCAAGCTTTCCTGAGAGCAAAGGGGGTGATCGCAGTGGCAGATATGGAACTTCAGAGCACTGTCAAGAAACAGGTCGAGCCGAAGGCCGAACTGACTTACTCCCGCCCGGTGTTCACGCCGGCTGTCGATATCTATGAAACCAAAGACGCCCTTGTCGTGCTGGCCGATATGCCGGGGGTGGATCAGAGCGGTGTCGATATCCATCTCGAGGAGAATATGCTCACGATCCGAGGAAAAGTCGCGGAGGAAGGTGCGGATAAGACCGCGGTCTACAGCGAATACAGGACGGGTGACTACTATCGGTCCTTCACCCTCTCCAATATGATCGATCAGAACCGGATCGAAGCGGCGATCAAGGATGGCGTTTTGAAGCTGACCTTGCCGAAGGCCGAAACGGCAAAACCGCGTCAGATCGCCGTAAAGGCCGGCTGATGACAACGGGTGTGCAGCCTCTCTGAGCTGGGAGCGAAAAACCCGCATCTTCAACGCAGAAGATGCGGGTTTTTTTTCATGCGTGCGGTTCTTGCGGCGGCAGTGGCCCGACCGTTTCCCCTGTTTCCTTGATGGGGGTTGACGGCCTTTTTCAAGTGAAGCGGTTTATCCCTCATCCCTTGTCACCGGTTGTCGGCCTTTCAGCGATAGCCGCGGATGCCTTTGACCCTTTCGTAGCGTTCCTCGACGACCTTCCAGTTGATAATTTTCATGAACCGATCGACGTAATCCCCGCGTTTATTCTGGTATTTCAGGTAATAGGCGTGCTCCCAGACATCGCACACCAGGAGGGGATAGACGCCCCAGATCGCCAGGTCCTGATGCTTTTCGGCCTGCTGGATGACGAGATGCCCCATGTAGGGCTCGTAGGCGAGGATTCCCCAGCCGCTCGCTTCTACGGCCTTGGTTGCGGCTGCGAACTGGGCGAGCATGGCGTCGGCGGAGCCGAAACTCCGTACGGCGGCCTGCAGGAATTCACCGCCGGGCGCGCCGCCCTCTTTGGCGAGATTGCCCCAATACAGGGCATGCAGGACGTGCCCCGCGCCGTTGAATGCGAATTCGCGGGACCAGTGCTTGATTAGGCTGTAGTCGCCCGACTTCCGCGCCTCCGCGAGTTTTTCCATGGCAAGGTTGAAGCCTTTCACGTAGCCGGCATGATGCTTGTCATGGTGAATCCTCAAGGTTTGTTCATCGATGTAGGGTTCGAGGGCATCGTAGGCATAGGGAAGCGGCGGCAGCATGCAGGCACCGCTCTGTGCCGGTTTGGCCTCCTCCGCCGTGCCGGCGAAGGCCTTGCCGTAAATGCCAGGAAGCCCTAAGGTCAGCGTAGCCATGCCGATGCCTTTCATCATTTCGCGCCTGCTCCATAACAGGTCCATAGACATCCCTCCCTTTCTAAGATGTTCACATGATGCAAGCCGATGCCTGTATCCGCTCGGAAAGCCGCAGGCTCGTCCGGGCTCGTTTTCCGTTTCCGCACCTTTCTGACACCTTAAATTTTTTTGACTTCCAGCGCAAGTTTTGCGAGACTTGCGCCCATGTTGGCAATCCGTGCAATAGGGGGCAGGAGCATCGAATACGTGAGGCGGATGGGGGTTATGCTCCTGTTTCTGCTGGAAGCCGTCCTCTTCTGCTTCATTCCGCCTATCAAGCTGCGGCGCGTCATGAAGCAGATCCGGTTTATCGGCTTTCAGTCGATGCTCGTGATTATTCTGACCGGGGCGTTTTCCGGGATGGTGCTTGGGTTCCAAGGCTATTACAGCCTGAGCCGTTTCGGCTCAGAGGCGTTTTTGGGGCCCATGGTGGGGCTGGCGCTGATCAAGGAACTCGGGCCGGTCATTTCGGCCCTGATGGTCACCGGGCGCGCGGGATCCGCCATTGCGGCGGAGATCGGCATCATGCGCCTGACCGAGCAGGTCGACGCCCTCGAATTGATGGGCCTGAATCCTTTTCGCTACCTGATCGTCCCGAGTCTGCTGGCGGGCCTGATCGCCATGCCCCTTTTGACGGCGATATTCGATGTCGTGGGTATCTTCGGCGGATATGCGGTCGGCGGGAAACTCCTCGGCGTAGGCGCCGGGACCTATTTCGGAGAGATGAGCGCCTATGTGGAGGCCTCCGATGTTCTCGAAGGGCTTTACAAATCCCTGAGCTTCGGCGTCATCATCGTCTGGGTCTGCTGTTTCAAAGGGTTTTACACGGGCATCTATACGGGTTTTGGGGCCGAAGGCGTCAGCCGCGCCACGACAGAGGCCGTCGTCCTGTCCTCCGTCCTGATCCTGGTATGGGATTACTTCATGACGGCCTTGTTGTTCTGATACGGCGATATAAAGGATGATCAGGATCCAAAATTTACATAAGGCCTTCGATGGGCACGCCGTTCTGAAGGGGATCGACCTGGAGATCCGCAAGGGCGAAGTCGTGGCCTTGATCGGGGGCAGCGGGTCCGGAAAGAGCGTCTTGATCAAGCATGTGGCAGGCCTGCTGAAGCCGGACCGCGGGGCTGTTTCGGTCGACGGCAAGAACATGGCGGCGCTGAAGGGCAAGGAACGGATCGCGTTGAGGGCCCGCCTGGGTTTCCTTTTCCAGGGCGGCGCCCTTTTCGACTCCATGACGGTCTACGAGAACGTTGCGTTTCCTCTGAAGGAAAAGTTCCGCCTGAGCGAGAAGCGGATCGAGGCGCGGGTGTTGGAAGAGCTCGAAAACGTCGGCCTCGCCGGCGCGGAGAACAAGTTCCCCTCCCAGATCAGCGGCGGGATGGCCAAGCGCGCGGCCCTGGCGCGGGCCCTGGTCACCGATCCGGAGATCATGCTGTTCGATGAACCGACCACGGGTCTGGATCCGGTCACGGGGTTGAATATCATCCGCCTGATCGATGCCTGCCGAAAGCGGCTTCATTTTACCGGCATCATCGTGACACACGCCGTCCCGAGGGTATTCGCGATCGTCGACAAGGTCGTCATGCTTCACGAGGGAAGGATAAAACTCCAGGGGCGGCCAAAGGATTTTATGGAGTCAGCGGATCCGCTGGTGCAGGCGTTTGTCGGTCACAGCCTGGAGGGGGTGGAGGATACTTCCACAGGGAGCGAGGGTTCCTGAATCGGCCCGAGCCCATAGGGAAAAGAATTGGCACTTGCTGTGAGCGTTTTACCCGACCCGTGGACGCCTTTCCTGGGTCTATCGGGTCCAAGTGCGGCAGCATCAGGATAAGGCATGAAAAAGTTCGATCTCGAGTTCACGGTTGGATTATTCGTCATCGCGGGGATCATCTGCCTCGCCTATTTGTCGGTTCGATTGGCACGGATGGAAATTACAGGCGGGTCAGGCTATGAAATCGAGGCCTGTTTCACCAACACAGGCGGACTCAAGACCGGCGCAGCGGTGACGATCAGCGGCGTGGAGGTGGGCCGTGTGAAATCCATTGTACTGGAGGACTACTTCGCCTGCGTTGTCATGCAGTTGCCGAAGGGGTTGGCTGTACAGGACGACGCCATCGTTTCCATCAAGACCAAGGGGTTGATCGGCGAAAAATTCGTTGAGATCTCCCCCGGCGCCTCCGAAACACTCATCGAGCCGGGCGGACGCATCAGGGACACGCAGCCCGCCCTCGATTTCGAAGAGCTGATTTCCAATTTCGTTTTCGGCAAGGTTTAATTGGGAGGCCTTTGCGCGAGGCAAAGGCCTTTGCCTGGGTGAGGAGCGTTTGCAAATGGGTCTCGGCAGGATTGGGGTAAGACTGGTTTTGCTTTTGATTCCGGTGCTTCTGGCGTTTCCTGCGCCGGCGCCGGCCGGACAGGCGACCGAACAGATCAGGGCGACGACGGACAAGATCATTCAAATTTTGAGCGCCCCGGAGCTGAAAGGCCCGGAGCTGTCCGACGAACGGGCGCAACGGATCAGGGCCGCGGTGGACGAGCGTTTCGATTGGGATGAGATCTCCCGGCGTACCGTCGGGCGATACTGGGCGAGGGCGACGGAGGAGCAGCGCGCAAAATTCACCGCACTCTTCGCCAAGTTGCTCGAAAGGACCTATCTCGACAAGGTCGAAAACTATTCCGGTGAAGAAGTCTCTTACGACGACGAGATGATCGACGGAAGATACGGCATGGTCAAGGTGACGATCAACAGCCCGCGAGGCACCGATATCCCTGTCGACTACCGCCTCATTCGGAAGGATGACCAGTGGTTCGTTTATGACATCTCCATCCAAGGTGTGAGCCTGGTCAATAACTACCGGATCCAGTTCAACAGCATCCTCGCGAAGTCTTCTTTCGATGATCTGTTGAAGCAATTGAAAAGGAAAGTGGAGGAGCTTTCGTGAGCGGGTTATTCCGGAGGGGATCGAAAAAAAGGGCATCCGCATCAGCGCGCTTTTCAGAGGTGCTGTTCTGTGGCGGGGCGATGGTGCTGCTGGGGTTTCTGTTCTTTGCGCCGGCCGCAGCGTTCTCCGATCAGACCGCTCAGATTCCGGCCGGTGACGGAACCTCTGAGGCGGCGGTCGTCGAAGCGAATGAGGAACCGCCCTTAGACGAAGCCGATCTGCCCCCCTGGGAGAAAGAGGAGGGCGGGGCGCTTCAGCCCGAACCCATACCGGACCCCCTGGAGCCCTTCAACCGCGCCATGTTCCATGTCAATGACAAGCTCTACTTCTGGTTTTTCAAGCCGCTGGCGACCGCCTATGATTATGCCTTGCCGGCGGAGCTGCGTTCGAGTTTCGACAATTTTTTCAGGAATATCGAGATGCCGATTCGGGCCGTGAACTGCCTCCTGCAGGGCAGGTTCAAGGATTTTGGCAACGAAATCGCACGATTCCTGATAAACAGCACGATCGGCGTAGCCGGGTTCGGGGATGCGGCGAAGATCGTGTTCCATCTCGAACCCGGGGACGAGGACTTCGGGCAGACGCTCGGACGGGCCGGCATGAAACCGCTGCTTTTCATCAACTGGCCGATTTTCGGGCCCTCGAGCGTCAGGGACACCATCGGGAGGGTCGGGGACGGGTTCCTGAACCCCGCCAATTATATCCTTTCGGACTGGCCTGAAAGGGCGGGGGTTTCCGTTTATGATCGGGTGAATGAGACGTCGCTCTCCCTGGGCGAGTATGAGAGCTTCAAACGGGCCGCTCTTGACCCCTACGTGGCGATGCGGGATGCTTACAACCAATACCGCGAGCAGAAGGTCCGTGAATGACAGGCCGGGGAGAGGCGGTCCCGCTCCCCGCTTGTCCGCTGAGGAAGCCGGTCCTGCAGAAGGAGGAGGGTCCTGGAAAGGGCCCATGAGGAGAGTGAACGTCTAAGCGAAGGAAGGTGAGAAGCCATTTACTACGAACGTAAACCGGAAGGGCCTGTCGCCGAGGAGCGCTTCGGCTATATCCATGTTTACTACGGTGAAGGGGTCGGCAAGACCACCCGGGCGATCGGGCTGACAACGCGCGCGGCCGGCGAGGGCCTGAGGGTGGCCTTCATTCAGTTCATGAAATCCGGAGACTCCGGCGAGGTGAAGATCTTCCGGCAGATTCCGAACATTGCCTACTACTGCCCCGGAAAGCACCCGTTCATCCTGTCCAGGGGCCCCGAGCCGGTCCACTACCGGCACGCCGAGCTGTCGCTCGAGCACGCCATAGGCACGCTTCAGGATTCCGTCCAGATCCTGGTCTGCGACGAGATCCTCAACACCCTGATCTTCAATCTCCTGCCGGAGGAAGCCATCATGGACCTGATCACGCGCTGCCGGGACCGGGTCGATCTGGTTCTGACCGGGAGGCACGCACCCCCTGAGATCATCGATGCCGCCGATTACGCGACGGAGCTGATCCAGGTCAAGCATCCATACTACAAAGGGGTGCGCGCCCGCAGAGGGATCGAGTACTAAAAGGCCCACTCCACACCGAAGATGTAATTCCGGTCCGGCGCCGGGTAGTAGTTGGGCGCGGCCGGGAACCCGCCTATGACGACGTATTCCGAGTAATCCTGATTCGTCAGATTGTTGACGCCCACGAAGGTCTTGATGCTGTTCCAGGTGTAGGAAAGCCGGGCGTTGACGGTGTAGTAGCTGCCCTGTTTGGAGAAAGCGTTCGCCTGGTCGCTGATCGCGTAGCTTTCGCCGACATAGTTGTAGTCGGCCGAGAAGACCATGCCGGTGATGAAATCCTGCAGACGAAAACCGAGGTTCCCCCGATGGCGCGGTACGGCCGGGATGTCGCGCCCCTCGTAGGGGTCCTTCTCGAACGTGGCTTTTTCATAGGTGTAGTTACCGTAGAGCGTCAGATGTCTCCATACACGTGCCTTCGCGCCGAGTTCGAGCCCCCGGTGAAGGGTCTCCGGGTGGTTTTCGTTGGTGTAGGTGTCCTTGTTGAAGAAGATCTCGTCTTTGATCTTCGCTTGAAAAAGGGTCAGGCTCGCCTCGATGTCCCGGGTGATGAAATGGCGGACGCCCGTCTCGAGGTGGTCGCCGCGCTGCGGGTGGAGGTCCGGATTGATGTTGATGCTGCCCGAGTAGAAATCGTAAACCACCAGTTCGTCCGTCAGAGGGAAACGAAAACTGCGGTTGGCGCGCACGAAAACCGATGACTCCCCCTGATAGAGGTAGGTCAGTCCGGCGCTGTAAGCGTACTCATGGTCGTCGACCGTATCGTCCAGGGGGTCCAGGTAGCCGGTCAGGTCCTCCTGCTTCATGTCGTATTCGACCGATTCCCGGCGCGCCCCTAGAGACAGGATCAGGTTGTCGAGGACGAACAAATCGTTGTTGAGGTAGAACCCGTAGCTGTCCCGGGAGACGTTCGATCGGCTGGACGGCGCCGGCGGGGCGCCGTACAGGGTGTCGAGATCCATTTCGGCCCAGTAGAAGTCCGCCCCCGCGATCAGGGTATTCGGGCGCGAGAAGAGAGGTTTTTCGAGGACATAGCGCGGTGTGAAGGACCACGTGTCGAGTTTCCGTTCCGCCGAGAAGGTGTAGCTGACGAACGCTTCGTCGGTGTCGCGGTACCGGTAGCCTAAATCGGCGGCGAGATACCCCAGCGCGCCGAAATCGATCCGTGTGTCCGCCTTGAGGTACTGGTCCGTGTTCCTGGCGCCGTCATCCGGGGCGTCCGCCTGACGGCGGTCCAGGGCATAGGCCTCCTCGGTCAGCGGCCCCGGCAGACCATAGTCGTCCGAGTGATAGGCTCCGCTCAGGTTGAAGCTCAGGGAATCCGTGGCGTCGTAGGCCACCTTGGCCCCGATGTCCCGGGTGCGCAGGTAGCCGTTTTCACGGTATCCGTTCATCGACTCATAGCTGGCTGATAAAAGAGTCGCCAGCCGTTCCGTGCCGCCGCCTGCACGCGCCCAGCCTTTCGCGCGCCCGTAGCTCCCCCCCGTGCCGCCCACTGCAGCGTTGAATCCCTTGTCCGGAGTTCTGGTGATGATGTTGATGACGCCGCCCGAGGCGTTGTCGCCGTAGAGGACGCTCCCGGCCCCGCGGACGATCTCGATCCGCTCGATCTGATCGAGAGGGATCTGCGTCCAGTCGACGCCGCTCAGGTCGATCTCGTTTACGCGGCGCCCGTCCACCAGAACCAACGTGTTGTACGGGCCCGTCTCCCCGAATCCTCGCAGATCGACCCGTACCGCTTTGCCATTGCCATAGAGATCCCGCACAACGAGTGCTGCCTCCGAGCGGAGCAGGTCTGGCACGTTTTCGGCATTGGCGTTCTCGATCGCTTCTTCGTCGATGACGGTCACATGGGCCGGGACCTCCTGAATGGCCTGCTCGGTGCGTGTTCCGGTAACGACGACGGTTTCCATCCGGACCGCATCCTCGGCGGCGGCCGGCGCGCGGTTGCCGGCTGCCGCCAAAGCGAAAACGGCCATGCTGCAGTAAAATGTCTTGATCCAGGGTTTCATCCTATTCTCCTTTCGCTGTAGAAAATGAGTCGGCGTCCGGAGAAAAAAATCCCCGGACCGCTTTGCGATCCGGGGATGACCCTTTTTTATCCACGGGATCCGGGATGCGACCCTGTACCACGAGGGTCTTGTACCCCTGTTCAGGCAGGTCTTCTGACTCCTCCGCCCTCTCGGCGGCCTTCCCATCCGAAGGCATCGGACAGTGGCTTCTCTGGGCCGGGAGGTTTCCTTTTCCTGCGGGATAGGGGAAAAGGAGCGGAGTCACAGCGGCGGGTCCGTCCCCGTTTTCAAGGGAGTTCCCTTTTAAGCCCTTGCGGGCACCTGAACGTGCGAATCTTCCTATCAGAAGGGGAGCGGAAGGTCAAGTAGATAGAAGCGAAAGGCAGCAGGCGCCGTCTCTGGTCATGCAAAGGCGGTGTGGGAAATATTGAAAAAGCGGATGATAAAACGTATCATTCAAAAAAATGGTGTGGTTCTGAATGGGGGCTTTTTTGGCCGCACGTATCCACCTTATGGAGGAATTTCCATGAAAAAGAAGACGGAAACGATATTGATTCTGGTGGCGGCGCTTTTCCTGCTCGGAGCGTGTTCACCCATCCCGCCGCAGCTCCGTCATTCGTCCGAGCTGGATGTGCCCTTCGCGACGCTGGTTTCCGGAGCGGATGCCCATAAGGGAAAGACCGTTCTCTTGGGCGGGAAGGTCCTTGCTATTCAGCCGGAAGCCGCTCGAACCCTGATCACCGTGCAGCAATGCCCCTTGAATCATGAAGGCCGTCCCCATTGCAAAACGGATTCAGGTGGTGTGTTCCTGGTTTCCTACCATGGGAAGCCCCTGGAACCTTTGAGCAGGCCGGATCAGGAGATAACGGCGGTCGGGAAAATCATCGGGCTGGAGAAAAATGACGGCAGTCACTGCGCCTCAGGCTGCCTCATGATCGACTCCGAAGAGGTGTACCTCTGGGCAATGGCGCCGCCGGCGGATTACAAACTGTGGCCCCGTTATCCCTTCGACCGCGGCGCAAGGTCCTGGGAGGGTTATTAGCTGCATGATGCAGCGGCCCCCACCGTCCTTATTTTTTGAACAGCGCTTCAAGGGCACGGCGCGCCTCGGTCACGGGGTTGACGGACTCCCGGGTCGATCCGCGGGGGAGAAAATACTCGCAGAAATTCGCGCGCTCCTTGTCCACGACCCGTTCAGCCGAGACCTCTCGGCAGTCGTTGTACGCATGGGTGTCATAAAATTTGCACTGTTTGCAGCAGTGAAGATCCCGCCCGCATCGGGGGCAGGTATCGCTGCGCAGGATCCTGTCGTGGGTCTTGATGGTCGTTTTGCAGAAGGCACAACGCATCTTCCATCCTCCATCGATACCGTTGCGTTATGATAATCAGGTGTTTCAATCGGATGTTTGGCCGCTTCGATCTTCAGATCACGGGACATCGTCATGCAGACGATCGCTTACAGACGCTCGGAGATCCAGGTGCTGGATCACACGGCCGACCTGGGCATCATCGTAAAGAGTCCTGATCTTCAAACCCTCTTCGAAGATGCAGCCGGGTATATGATGCAGATGATGGTCGCCCCCTTCGAAGAAGGGATCGGCCATGATTTCGCGATACGGGTCGAGGCCTCGGACCTCGAGGACCTGATGGTCCGATGGCTGGGGGAGATCCTCTATCTTTTCGAGGGCGAGGGGCAGATCGTCACTTCGGTCCGCATCGAGGCGCTCTCTCCCTGGTCTCTTTCAGCTGTAGTGAGGCGAACCCCTTTCGACGCCGAGGTTCACGAGGTCCTCTGCGAGATCAAGGCAGTGACCTATCACCAGATAGAGGTTCGCGAACGAGCAGGCCGCTGGGAATCCCGCATCATTTTTGACGTCTAGGGGCAGGATCCGCCGGAAGGCCTTGGGCTCGATGCCTGTCTTCGACTGCCAACGCAAAAAAGGGAGGCTTCCCTATGGATATCAAGCTCGAAAAGGTCGACGACTGCCGATGGCGGATTCCCAGGACCGGTCCGATGCGTGTCGACGGGCTGATTTTTTCGAACGACGAACTCATCAAGCAGGTCCAGGGTGACCAAAGTCTGCAGCAGGTAGCCAACGTCGCCACCCTGCCTGGAATCGTGGGGCACTCGCTCGCCATGCCGGATATCCATTGGGGTTACGGCTTCCCCATCGGCGGGGTGGCGGCCTTCGATCCGGCAACCGGTGTCGTCTCGCCGGGCGGCGTCGGATACGACATCAACTGCGGTTGCCGACTCATGACCACGGCGCTCACGATCGGAGACGTACGCCCATCCATTAAAGAACTGATTCTTTCCCTGTTCAGGAATGTCCCGACCGGCGTTGGATCCACTGGGGCGGTCGTGCTCACCAAGGCCGAGGAAACCCGGGTGGCGCTCGAAGGTGCGGCCTGGGCTGTCAAGCAGGGCTTCGGAACGACGGAGGACCTGGAGAGAACGGAAGACCTCGGCACCATGGCCGGGGCGGATCCTTCCGTCCTGAGCGAACGAGCCCTGAAGCGGGGCGTCGATCAACTCGGCACCCTCGGATCAGGTAACCATTTCCTTGAAGTTCAGGTCGTCGATACGATTTACGATCCGAAAACCGCGTCGGCCTTTGGTCTGCAAGAAGGTCAGGTGACCGTTTTCCTCCACACGGGGTCCAGAGGATTCGGCCATCAGATCTGTGACGATTTCCTGAAGATGATGAGCCAGAAATCCAACCTGCTGCCCTTCGACCTGCCCGACCGGCAGCTCGCCTGTGCGCCCCTTCAGTCCGAGCTGGCACGCCGCTATCTCGCGGCCATGGCCTGTGCAGCGAACTATGCCTGGGCCAACCGCCAGATCCTCATGCATCTGACGCGGGAAACATTCATGAAGACCCTGGGGCTTTCTCCCCGCGATTTGAGAATGCGGCTTCTCTTCGACGTGTGCCACAACATCGCCAAACACGAAACGCACCGCTTCGGCGGGCGGAGCATGGAGCTGTGCGTGCATCGAAAGGGCGCTACACGCGCTCTGCCGCCCGGGCATCCGCTTCTTCCCGAAATCTACCGCCTTGTCGGGCAGCCCGTCCTGATCCCCGGGGACATGGGAACCCACTCGTACGTGCTGGTCGGCTCTGAAGGTGCTATGAAGGAGACCTTCGGTTCGACCTGCCACGGGGCCGGCCGGGTGTTGAGCCGCTCTCAGGCCCTCAAGCGGGCAAAAGGCAGGTCGATTAGCCGGGAAATGGACGACAAGGGGATCGTTGTGCACTCCAAAGGCAAAAAAACACTGGCGGAAGAGATGCCGGAGGCATACAAAGACGCATCTCAGGTCGTAGAGGTGGTCCATGCGGCCGGCCTTGCCCGGAAAGTCGCTCGACTGACCCCCTTGGGAGTCATCAAAGGGTAGGCTTTCCTGTTCTCATACGGAGCATATTCCTGAATATTTTCGAATTTACCAGCTCGCTCCGCGCCGGTCAACTGAAAAGTGCCGAAAAACGGCTTGTATCGCCGAGAGATATCCTGTATATAGGGTGAGTGAATGCCCATTCATTATTTTCATCCTCAAGGAGGCCGGTGATGCAGTACGATCTGACGGAAGAGCAGTTGATGCTGAAGGAAACGGTGGCCCGAATCGCGAGGGAGCAGGTCGCAGCGGGGGCCGAGAAGCGCGACGAGGAGGCGCAATTCCCCTGGGACATGGTGGAGATCCTCAAAGAAAACGCCCTTTTCGGGGCTGATTTTCCAGAGGCTTATGGGGGATCCGAGATGGGCCTGCTTGCGCTCTGCGTGATGATCGAGGAACTCGCCAAGGCGTGCGCATCCACCGCCGTGATTCTTCTGGTGCACGAGCTCGGGACTATGCCCATCTTTCTCGCGGGCAACGCCGAGCAGAAGTCGCGGTACCTGCCGCGCCTGGCTGCCGGGGATGCGCTCATCGCCTTCGGACTGACTGAGCCGAACGCCGGGTCGGATGTCTCGAGCCTCGGCACGCGAGCGGTCAAAGAGGGCGACGGCTATCTCCTGAACGGCAGCAAGATCTTCATCTCCCATGCGGACGTGGCGGAGGTGATCTGCGTGGCGGCCAGGACCGATACGACGGTGCCTGGCCACAAGGGGACGGGCGTTTTCATCGTGGAAAAGGGGACTCCCGGGCTCAGCATCGGGAAGCGCGAGAAGAAGATGGGGCTGCGCGCCTCGTCCACTGTGGAGGTCGTCCTGGAGGATGTCCGGGTTCCGGCGGCCAACCTACTCGCCGAAGAAAACTCAGGCTTCCCTATCATCATGAAAACGCTCGACATCACCCGCATTCCCGTGGCGGCCCAGGCGGTGGGGATAGCGCAAGGCGCGCTCGACTATGCCATCCAGTACACCAAGGAGCGCCAGCAGTTCGGGAAGCCTCTCTTCTCTTTCCAAGGGCTTCAGTGGATGATGGCGGATATGGCTACGCGGGTCGAGGCCTCGCGCCAGCTGACCTACAAGGCCGCTGCACTCTTCGAGGCGGTGCCGAAAAACCTCGACAGGGTCTCCCGTGAACTGATCCGCCACTCGGCGATGGCGAAGGTCTTTGCGGCGGACACCGCCATGCAGGTGACGACGGATGCGGTGCAGCTGTTGGGCGGGTATGGGTATGTCAAAGAGTATCCGGTGGAGCGGATGATGCGGGATGCCAAGATCACGCAGATTTACGAAGGGACGAGCCAGATCCAGAAGGTCGTGATCTCTGCCACCCTTTGATTCGGCAAGGCGTTGGACCCCTGGTTCGCCTCGGGAGGCCGCCGCTCTATCCCGCCGGACCGCAGGACGATTCTGTGATCCGGCGGGATTGTCTTGTTCGGTTGGGCCGGGGCCGCAGCCGGGAAAATCCGGGAAGGGGCCGGGGGCGAGGTGCAGCTCGAAAGGCCTTCTCTATCCGGCCTTGCGGGGTTTGAAAGAAACTCGAAAGGAAGCCGAATGACGATATCGATGACCGCCTCTTTGGTGATGGCGGCGGGGCGCGGCAGCCGAATGGAAGGCTACGCAGGCAACAAGACCCTTCTTCCCCTGCTGCCGGAAGATGGGCCGTTTGTCGGCCGTCAGCCGTTGATCCTGGAAATCCTGAAAAACCTACCGGCCGGGCCGAAGGCGATCGTGGTCCACCATCGAGAGGCGGAAGTCAGGGAGGCGACCCGGCATCTCGATGCCACCTACTGCCGGCAGCCCGAGCTGAACGGGACCGGTGGCGCGCTCATTGCGGCGGCTCCCTTCATTGAAAAAACGTCCTTTGACGCCCTGTTGATCACCATGGGAGATGTCCCTCTTGTCGAGGCGTCGACTTACGGGTCGTTGGCAGACGGTCTGGCGCAGCACCCCTTCATGGTGCTTGGCTTTAAGCCACGGGAAAAGCGCCGCTACGGTCTGGTGGAGATGGGGGAGGACCGGGTGATGCGTATTACGGAGTGGACTTACTGGAAGGATTATCCCCCCGAGAGGCAGAAGCGCCTGACGATATGCAACGCCGGGATCTACGCCGTGCGCAGAGAGGTCCTTGGCAGGTTCCTGCCGGTTCTGGAATCGCGCCCCCACCGGGTGGAAAAACAGGTGAACGGCGCCAGAAAAACCATCGAAGAATATTTTATCACCGATCTGGTGGATTACTTGAACGAGGCGGGTTTGACGGTAGGCTGCCGCGTGGTCTGCGACGAAAACGAGGTCATGGGGGTTGACGACCCGGAAAGCCTGCGGCGGGCGCAAGAGATCTATGCCATGCGCCGGAAGAAGGGATGAACGGTGTCCAAGACGGCTCCGAGACGAAGATCGCCAAACGGCCTTGGTCCCTACATCCCCGGGGAGGATTCGACCGCTTCGACGGTGAATTCCCGCAGTTTGGCAGGCAAGGGTCCGAAGACGATCGTGAAGGGCAGGGCGGCGCCGGGTTCTATGTTGAAGTTGCTGCGTGCCGCCCCATAACGGTTCTGCATCCGTGCCGTGATTTCCTCTATGGTCATCGTTTTCAGCTCTTCGTCCTTTAAGGAATTGCCCGCATAGGCTTCTCGCGTCTGCACGACCTGCCCTTGTTCATCGACCAGATTTGCCCGCAGGAGGATGAAACTTCGCTTGTCCGGGTACTGATTGATGACCGTGCCGTTGATGACAAAAAGGGGGCCGGCCTTCTCAGAGGTCATGAATCGTCCGTTGATCTCGGCCAGACGCAGCTGCCTGGCACCTGTGTCTTCTATCGTGGGCTCCGCTTTTTCGATGAACGGAATGGAGGAAGGGATATACTGGGGCGCGAAAAACCAGATGCCTGCACCGGCGGCGAGAAGCAGTGTGAAAAATATAAGCAGATATAGCCAGATGCGGTTTTTTCGTTCAGGTTGGCCCTTTTCGTTCGCCTGCGATCCGGCATCTCCTCCCGGCGCTGTTTCGTCCTCCTGTTCAAAGTCAGGAGCTTCTCCCTCTGCGGCTGTCTCCTCCGGCTCGATGTCATCGGGACGGTAAACGCTTTCGATCAGCGCGTCGAAATCGATTTCGGCGTCGCTTTTGGAGATTTCCGTAGATTCTTCATCATCCAGCGGAAAATACGGTGCTTCCTCGAGGTTCATCCGCTCTTCCGCAGGCCGTTCAAGGGCTTGGTCCGCCTCTGCGGATGCCTGCGGGGAGACGGGGGGAAAGGCCCTGAAGATGTGTCTGCAGACCGAGCATCGCACCTGTGTGCCATCCGGATCGAGCAGGGTTTCATCGACGCGGAAGCGGCTCTTGCACCGCTCACACTGGATAATCATGGGCGTCCTCCCTCGTTTTCCCGCTGCGGGATTCAGGGCTCCAGAGTGAATATCTCCGGCAACTGGCGGTATTGCTCGGCGTAGTCCAACCCATAGCCGACGAGAAATCCTTCCTCCACCCTGAATCCATAGTAATCGATCGGAACCTCCTGGGTACGGCGTTCCAGTTTGTCGATCAGAACGCAGATCTTGAGTTCTTGCGGATTCTGATGCCTCAGGGTCTCGATCAGGAGCGAAATGGTCTGCCCGGTGTCGACGATGTCTTCGACCAGAAGGACCCTGCGCCCTTCGAGCGGGATCTCCGGCTCCTTGGTCAACCGGATGCAGCCGCTGCTGTCCATGGACATGCCGTAGCTGGCGGCGCGGACGAAATCGATTTCACACGGCAGATCCAGTGCGCGCACCAGGTCGGCGAAGAAAAAAACGGACCCGTTCAAGACCCCGATCAAGATGGGCTTATCCTGGCCGTAGTCCCGGGCGATCTCGCGGGCCAGTTCCGCCACCCGCTGAGCGATGGCGTCCCTGGAGATAAAAAGGGTTTTTTTCACGTTTTTCTCCTGTGTGGCCCGACCCGGCGTCGAGGACTGTTCGAGCTCGGCCGGGAAGAGAGTGTCACCGGCCAAAAGAATAGTGCGCTCTTAAAAATCTGTCAATGGCCCCTGCGGCTGTTTTCCGGGCATCCCGAGTGCTTCCTCCATAGCCTGGAGGAGGCTGTCGAGGTCTTCCAGGTGCTGCTGCGTAACGACGACCCGCTCCGTGCTCAACTCCCGCAGGATCGCTTCGGTCCGTTCGATCTGCGGGAGAAGGAATGGGATGCGCTGCTTCCCGGGGTCCTCCTCCGTGTCGTTGTCGAGGAAGGCTCGGGTGCGGGCTTCGAATGCCTTGCAGAGCGCAAACCATCTATCGGCCAACCGCGCCAGAGGTTTTTCGTGTTTGAAGGCCCTTTTCCTGATCTGATCGATCTGGAGCCAGGAGATGAGGCCGACCAGTTCATCCATACGCTCGGCGCAGTCTTCCATGGCCTGCTTCGCTGCAGCCGATTTGCCCGCACTGCCGCACCCGGCGTCCGACCGGCTGGATTCCATCGCAGCACCTCCCGAGTGAGTTTCAGGGATAGACTTACTTTGTTATGTTGTCGCTCAGGCGTCCCCGCCTGGGAGGAAGGGCAGACGATCCTTCTTGCGGTAAGCGAGCGCCTGGCAGGAGGCGATGAGACGGTCCTTTTCATCCCGCACACGGATGTCGTAGGTCCCCGTCTTGGCGGAGCGGTGGACTTCGCGGGATTCCGCCGTGAGGATCGCCCCCGTCTCGGGCGGCCGGTGGTAGACCACGTTGACGGAAAGGGCTACGGCGACGGTCCCGTGGCTGTTGCAGGAAATCTGGAAGGCCTCGTCCATCAGGGAGAAGATCGCGCCCCCGTGCACCATCCCGAAAATATTCTCGTTGGTCGTATCGGGCTTCATTTCGACCTTGGCGTATCCTTCCTCGACGTCGAGGAGGCGGAGGCCGAGTTTATCGGCATAGCCTTCTTCCTGGACCCGGGCCAACATGGCGGAACGGATCGATTCACGCAGGGCCATTCATGATTCTCCTTTCTGCTGCAATTCGTGCGAACGGGTTCGCGGTGCGTCGGGCCGATCCGTCGGTCCATCTACGCCGGGAAGGGAATCCTGGTCGGCGGCGGGGAAGAACACGCGGAAGGTGGTGCCGCCGGACGAGAGGCAGTCTTCCCGTTGGCGGCAGAATTTGCAGGCTTCGATATCCCCCGGGCAGACATCCGTGTTGAGCGGAATGAAGCGGCAGCGGGTGGAGGTCATATCGATCCTGAAGTGGTACCGTTCGGAAAAGATCTTCATCCGCAGCAGGTCGGCCCCCTTTCCCCCGGCATTGAATTCATAGGGGTGTTTGGACGAGTAAGACATCGTTTCCTGGGTCGAGAAGAACCCCTCGAAGATCCGCCGTTGATTTTCTTCGGTGATCCCGACGCCGAAGTCCTGAACGACCAATTCAGTTCCTTTGCCACGCTGGTGCAAACGCAGCTCGATGCGTCCGTGGTCAGGGGTGTTCTCTACGGCGTTTTTGACGAGACCCGTCACCACCTTTTCGAGGACGTCCATCGGGATCTCGATGACGGGGGCCGGGGTGAAATAGCGCTGGATATCCAGGCTGCGGTGCGAAAAGCGCGGTTCGATCTCATCGAGGATGCGGGGAATGGCCTCGTGAGGCAGGATACGCTCTACGGGACGTTCTTCGGGGACGAAGAGATCATCGATTCGCTTTCTGATGGCCTCCACGAGCGGACCCTCACCCACCCTTTCGGCTGTCAGGGCTTCAAGAAGGTCGGTGCAGGACTCGAGCAGAATCGTTGCCACCTGGTGGATCTGGTAATTGGAATCCCTGATGATGTCATCGAGCTGATACTGCATTTCGAGGATGCGGTTCAGATTGCGCTCCGCCCGCCCCATGGTGGGCTTCCACGCCTCCGGGGGCACCTGGGCCAGGCGCTTTTCGAGGATCGTGAGAGACGCCGCAAGAACCGACAAAGGTGTGCGCAGTTCGTGCGACAGGTGATTGATGACCTTGTCCTTGGCGCGGTTGAGAGCGGTGACCTCCTTGTAGGCTTCCTTCAACTCCTCTGCAAAGCGGGCGTTCTCGATCGAAAGGGCCACCGTGCCGGCAATCATGTTCAGGAGTTCGATGTCCGTCTGGTCGAAGTCTCCGCTTTTTTTGTTGATGGCGCAAAGGACGCCGATGATCCGGTCCTTCTCGCGCAGGGGGACATCCAGGAGGCTGCGGGTGTTGAACCCCGCCTGGCGGTCGACCATGGTGTAAAACTTCGGATCGCTGTAGGCATCCTTGACGATGATCGGCTGCCCGGTCCGGATGACCTCCGCTGAGACCCCCTTGTCAGCCGGATATCGGATTTCTTTGATCTTCCGCTCGGTGGCCGAATCGTCATGGGCCCCGGACTTGAAGAAGAGCTCGTTTTTTTCATGGTCCAGGAGGATCACCAGGGCGCCTTCCGAGTCGACCATGTTCTTGATCTCGTTGCTGACGTAATCGAGCAGATCTTCCAGTTCGGGATACTGGGGCAGCGCCATGCCGATGCGGAGGAGGGCCTCGGTGTTTCTCGCCAGCCGCTTCTCATGGGTGACATCCCGCAGGATCATCAACTCCATGAAGGTGCCGTTCGCTTCGTCTGTGAGGACGGTGTCGCGGATGACGACATCCAGCAAACGTCCGTCCTTCGTCAAACGCTTGGTTTCGTACCGTTTGAGCCCCTTCTCCTGGAACAGCCTCCGGACGCTTTCTCCGGTCTCGCCTCCCGGCTCCGCAGCGTAGAAGGGGATTTCCTTTCCCTTGAGCTCATCGAGCGTCCAACCGAAAACCTCGGTGAAAGACGGGTTCAAATACCCGACGCGTCCTTCCTGATTGAAGACGACGATGGGATAGGGGGCGAACTCGAGAAGGGTGCGGTAGCGCCGTTCAGACTTTTTCAAGGCCTCGCGGGCGCGGTATCTCTCGCTGATATCGCGGACGATGCCCCGAAAACCGGTTTTTTCACCGGCCTTGTTGACCACGAGGTTGGCGGATAGTTCGATGATCCGGGTGGATCCATCCTTCCGGCGGATTTCCCAGATCATGTCATTGATGCCCTCGCCGGTCCGATAGATGTTGATGAAGGTCTCGAAGCCCTTTTGGGCGTAAGCTTCATCCATGAAGATGGAAAAGCTTCGATAGAGGATTTCTTCGGGGGGGTATCCGAAAATCCTGGCAAGCGGCTGGTTGAAGTAGGTGAAGTGTCCCAGAATGTCGATTTCGTAGACGCCTTCTCCGATGTTCTCGACAAAGGCCTGGTATCTTTCACTGGACAAGGGCTCAGGGGATGCAGGGGCCGCGCCGGCCTGGGAGGCCGCTTCGGACTCGGAGAGCTTCTTTTTCTTCAGGTTTCCGGAGGCGGAGGGTTTTTCGGGTGCTTTTTTTCTCATAAATGCTCAGGTGTCTCGATGCAGAGGAGAAAACTGGAAAAACAAACCAAATGATTCTAAACAAAAAACCCCTGTCTTGTCATTACAAATCGTATGCCGGACGGGTTGAGGCCGCCCGGCGCGCCAAGCCGAGGTTCTTGACTTGGGTAGGTTCTCAGCATACACTCACAGGTGTTTCGGCGCCTGGGAAAATACCCGAGGCGGTCCGAACGTCGAAGAATTCAGGAGACAATGCATTGCGAAAACAGGTTAAAATTCCCAAGGCCACCATTACGCGGCTCTCGCTCTATTACCGCCAGCTGGAGCTTCTCGAATTCGACGGTTACAGAATGGTCTCGTCGGATAAGCTGGCGTGGCTGTGCCAGGTGAACCCCGCTCAAGTTCGTAAGGATCTCGGGTACTTTGGTGAGTTCGGGGTGAGAGGGGTCGGCTACGACGTCATCGACCTGCAGACCCACATCAAGAAGATCCTGGCTGTCAATCGGGACTGGAAGATCGCCGTGGCCGGCGTCGGAAACCTCGGTTCGGCGCTTCTTCAGCAGGAAAGCCTCGCGGCGAGGGGTTTTGTATGCGTGGCCGCCTTCGACAGCGATCCTGAAAAGATCGGGCAGCTCACGCCGAGCGGGATCCAGATCCAGGATATCAAAGAACTCGAAAAGACCGCCAAGGAACGTCGGATCGAGATCGGCGTGATTTCTACACCGGCCTCGGCGGCGCAGATGGTGGCTGACCAGTTTCTGGAGGCTGAGGTGCACGCACTGCTGAACTTTTCTCCGACGCGCATTGTGGTTCCTGAATGCTGTTTGGTTGAAAATATTGATTTTACGGTCAAACTGGATGTTCTGACGTACAAGCTCCATCATACGCTCGATTCGTAGAGTCGGCGGGGCTGTGTAAACTGATGGCATTCTTTGATGAAAAAAGGAGGTTAGGTTTATGCGCAGGGTTTGGATGGTGTGTATGCTTTTGCTCTTTATGGGAAGCGGCATTGCTTCCGCCGGGGCGCAGGAGATCAAAAGGCCCAAGGCGGTGGTTCCGGAGCGGGAATTCGACTTCAAGGATGTAGACGAGGGCTTGGTTCTGGAGCATGCTTTCGTGATCCGGAACGAAGGCGAGGCGCACTTGAACATTCTGGATGTGAAGACCGGCTGAGGCTGCTCTGTGGCCAGCTACGACAAGGCCGTTCCCCCGGGCGGGGAAGGAAAAGTGATTCTCAAGATCAATACCAAGGGATATCAGGGTGCATTCAGCAAGGTTGCCCGTGTGCAGACGGATGATCCCGCCAACGAGCAGATTCAGTTGACCATGAAGGCCGACGTGAAGGTCCCCATTCACCTCTCCAGCAGTTTTGTCTATCTGATGGGCGGTCAAGATGAAACCGCGACCCGGGAGCTCGAGATCCGGGCGGAGTTGGACAAGCCTCTGACGCTCGAACCCGTCTTTTTCGATCTGGACAAGATCGTTCAATACAAGATGGAAGAAATCGAAAAGGGGAAGACATTCAAATTGACCTTCAGCACCACACCCGAGACCCCGGCAAGCTTCAACGGTGTGTTGAAATTGAAGACGAATTATCCGGAAAGGCCGGAGATTCCCATTCGCATCAGGGGGCGTGTCGCCGGCCGTCAGCCGGCCGTGGCGGCTCCCCCGGTGAAGATTTCCAAACGCTTCGTATTGCTTCGGGGTGAGGCGGGCAACGAGATCTCGGACAGTATCGATATCGAGGCTGCGCCCGACAAACCGCTCACCCTGACGCCGGCGAACTTCAGCCTGGAAGGAAAGGTCGCCTACCGAATCGAGGAGTTGGAGAAGGGCAAAAAGTTCCGGTTGCATTTTACGGCTTCCAGCGAGGCACCGGAGCGTTTCGGCGGATTTCTGCTCCTCAAGACGAACTATGCTGAAATGCCTCAGATCGTCATTCAGATCAGGGGGATGACGACATCCAAGACCGAGGGGCTTCCCCCTGAAGGGCGGCAGGGTCCTGCCAAGCACTTGCAGGGCAAAGAGTGATGTCCGAAGGGGACGAGATCGTAGAAGTCTTCACGGACGGGGCCTGCAGGGGGAACCCCGGTCCCGGAGGCTACGGCGCCGTTCTCAGATATCGAGGCGTGACGCGGGAGATCTCCGGCTGCGAAAAGATGACGACCAACAATCGAATGGAGATGCTGGCCGTCATCGAGGCGCTGCGGACCCTCAATCGCCCCTGCCGGGTGCGGGTGGTGACCGATTCGAATTATGTGAAACGGGGCATGACGGAGTGGCTGCCCGGCTGGATTCGCAGAAACTGGGTGAACAGCCTCAAGCAGCCGGTCAAGAACCGGGATCTTTGGGAAGAGCTGCTGGCCTTGAGCCGGAAGCACCACATAGAATGGAAATGGGTCAGAGGGCATCATGGCCATCCGGAAAACGAGCGGTGCGATGCCCTGGCCCGGTCAGCCATCGATCAGTGCACGGGCAAGGCTTAGCACCCGGATGGAAAAACCCGGCTGAAGCGGATCAGCCGTAAATTTCAGCTTGACCTGCCTCACACGCAAACCTATAATGGCTCTCACTGTCGCGCCGAGATAGCTCAGTCGGTAGAGCAGGGGACTGAAAATCCCCGTGTCCACAGTTCGATTCTGTGTCTCGGCACCAGCGAAATCAAGGGGTTACGGTGATGAACCGTAGCCCCTTTTTCGTGAAAGTTTAATTTTAGTACGCTCCTGGTACGCTTTTATTTTGCTAAGGTACCAAATGGAAGGTCAAGGCACCCCTTATTTCATACACTGAAGGAAAATCGGTTTCCACCGGATCGGCCAGATAAACCTGCAAGGCCATGATTGAACTGACCGCCAGCTCGATCTTCTCTGTGGGCCGCCCCTAGCTTCCTCTCGCTTGCATAAGGCTTGCTCACAGCATGCCGTTCCCTTGCCATCACCCCAAGGTCACCCCAAGGGGTCAAAGTAGATCTTTGATTCTGGATCTTTCTAAAGATATGTCGGGTGACAGGATGATTTTTTCCCCGCATCAAGAAACACCTCCATCACCTCCATCATGTCCATCACGAGAATGGGCGCTTCATTTTTTGAACAGTTGTTTAATCTGAACGTGAAGGTTTCACACGGGCGCGTAAACCCAGCACCGGCAGGCATGGTGGAGCCGCAAGGTCATTTCCCACTGTCTCCGCCTGAAACGCCGGCTTGACGGGGTTTGAGCAAAGCTGGGGTGTTTGCTATATTTGGGTCCGGCATAGGGCCAACACCCGTATTTAACCGTATTTTACGTAAACTATGCTTTGCAAAGTCTTCGGCAAGATCGATGATTCTGGACTATTGCGGTGACGCGCAGAGAGCGAAGGAAAGGTCCGCCATTTGACGCATTTGCGTCCAGCACAGCATGCGAAGCCTTATTTTGCCATATTCTATGTTCATGGATACCTTGGCAAGAGGCAAGGCAAGATCGCGGGTCCTGGGATGCTGTGGTGGCGTCCAGAGTACACTACGGCCAAAACATTCACCCTGAATCCGCGAGATTTTCAGTGGTTGGCAACAACTTCTCCCCTGCAGTGATCGCCCTCAGCCATTCGAAACTCCAAACAGATTTTTTCAGCCTCACAAAAAATATTTCCGCTTTTGACCGGATCTGTCAAAACCGGGTGATAGGGTTTGTTTTCAAAGACCAATTGGCCCGGAGTTTGGATGGCCGGTATACCGCTAGCTGAGGAATTGTTCAAGCATTGAGAAATCAAATCGGTATTCATGGTGGAAGAACAGCCTTTTGGTATTGACTACGCGAGCAGATGGGTATAGAGGAGCAAATGAATGTACACAATGAGAATAAAGATAGGTTAACTTACTATTCATTCATTTTATTTGGCATTTGGCTGGCGTCAAATTGCTTGCATGCCGTCTCCGGATGGTGAATTTACTACCTACAAAAACTAAATTGTTTACAGGTCAATTCTGCGGAGAAAACCAAATTTTATTGGAGCCATAGAGTATCTTTATGAAAAAAAGGAAAAAAACTGTTTTAAATACAGGTATATCCAGTTACTGGAGGGGAATGCCTAATGGATCAGTTCAATACATTTTTCAAATCAGTAACTTCCTTTTCATCACCGTATGCGTGGCAGCGCGAACTGGCAGCTGATGAGTATTGTGCAAATCGCCTTATTCAGATTCCTACCGGTTTTGGAAAAACGCAAGGGGTTCTATCTGCATGGTTATGGCATAGAGTCGATCGTAAGAACGAAAGCTGGCCACGACGCCTCGTATGGTGTCTTCCAATGAGGGTACTGGTTGAGCAAACTGAGGAAGTAGCTCGTAGGTCGATTCAGAGGTTGGGATTGTTGTGGGATGAACTGGAGGATCATACTGGCAAGGTGGGTGTCCACCTGCTTATGGGTGGGGTGGATCCTGGCAAATGGTATCTTTATCCGGAGCATTGTTCGGTTTTGATTGGCACACAGGATATGTTGATCTCCCGCGCAATGAACAGGGGCTATGGATCACCGCGCGCACGCTGGCCGATGGAATTCGGATTATTGAACCAGGACTGCCTTTGGATAATGGATGAAGTGCAGTTAATGGATGTAGGCTTTGCCACTTCGGCGCAAATGCAGGCATTTCGTGAAGGAGATACTCTATCGGGCGGGAAATACGGACCCTGTTACACTTGGTGGATGAGTGCAACTCTTCAGCGGGGATGGCTTCAAAAAAGTCCTGAAACGGTTCGTTTGGCTACTTCGATCGCTGAAAACCGCATTGATGCCGAAGGGCGCTTCGGACGTCTTTGGGATGACGTCAAGAAACCTCTTAGACTCGAAACAGTCGACAAAGCAAAAACGATCGCTGAATTAACGGTGAAGACACATTATGAATCAGGAAACGGTGCTTTCGGGCCAACGCTAGTGGTGGTCAATACAGTCGATCGGGCTGTAGACATCTTTGAAGCTGTCCTCAAAGACCGGGGTCTGAATAGAGCCGTCACGGATGTTCGTCTGGTGCACAGCCGCTTTCGTGCTGCTGAGAGATCCTCATGGCGTGACGATTTTCTGAACCGCGCCACTTCTGCTCCAGGTACAGACCGGATCGTTATTGCCACCCAGGTCGTGGAAGCAGGCGTTGACCTTTCGGCTGGTGTACTCATTACTGAATTGGCACCGTGGCCAAGCTTGATACAGCGATTCGGGCGGTGCGCACGATGGGGAGGGAAGGGCAATGTCATTGTTTTAGATTTAGAGCATAAGAACGATAAAGCCGCAGCACCGTACTCTCTAGAAGAAATCGACACAGCACGCAACGCGCTGTCACATTTTGACGATGTTTCGCCTTTATCTCTCGAGGTATTTGAGGAAATTCACCCAGAGATTTTGCCGCGCCTTTACCCTTACGAGCCTAAACACCTCCTCCTTAGACATGAAATCGATGAACTTTTCGATACATCCCCGGATCTTTCTGGCGCTGATATCGATATCAGTCGATTTATCCGGTCGACCGAAGAACGTGACCTGCAGGTTTTCTGGGTTGACATTTCTGCTCAGTCTCTACCTTTGACGGAAATACGGCCTTCGCGAGAAGGGCTCTGTGCCGTACCATTTTTGAAGGCGCGCGATTGGCTGTGCGGAAAGGAGAGCGCCAGTACCAGGGCGCCAAGGCTTAAGAAAGACATGCGCGCATGGGTATGGGACTGGCTCGAAGGTCGATGGAAGCTTGTTGAGCGCCGGGATCTGTATCCTGGACAAACGGTTCTTGTGGATGCTCATTGCGGCGGCTATGATCCGGTCAAAGGATGGTCTCAGACTGCAACAGATACTGTTCCAGTGGTTTCTCCCGTGCTGGCGGAGAGTTCTGAAATGGCCGATGCTAGGCAGGACGATGAAACGCTCAGCACCTTGATATGGCAGACCATAGCATTTCATGGGCGGGAGACTGGAAACCTGGCTCGTGCGATCTCTGTGAAGCTTGTCCCCGATCTGGCGGAGCTTTTCGACCTAGCTGGGCGTTGGCATGACGTCGGTAAATCACACCCAGCCTTTCAAGGCTCCATCCGGCTCAAAGATCAGCGTCCTAATCGCGAAGATATTGCCAAGGCTCCGTCAACAGCTTGGCAACGCGTAAATCTTTATAAGATGGAGAGCGGTGAGCGGCGCCCAGGGTTTCGCCACGAACTTTCGGGGACGTTGGCCCTTTTGTCAGTTCTGGCACGCCATGCGCCCGATCACCCAGCACTATTGGGTCCTTGGCGCGAATTTCTTTCGCTCTCGGGATTTGGACTGGATGAACACCATATCCCTGATTTGCCACCATCAACAGTTGAAAGAGAAGTCATTGAGCTTGATGCGCATTCATTTAACCTCCTCGCTTATCTCGTCTGTGCACACCATGGGAAGGTCCGTTCTGTGTGGCATAGTTGTCCTGCCGATCAAGATTCGGGTGATATGCGGCCACGCATTCATGGTATATGCGATGGTGACCAGCTACCTCCAATAATGCTCTACACTGCGAACCAAACTATTAGCGAACTCTCGCACAGCAATATGATGCTTGCCACTGCGGCTGCCGGGTTGAACCCTCGTACCGGGCAGAGTTGGACAGAACGTGTCCTGGCTCTCTTAAAGGTCTATGGACCATTTAAGCTGGCTTGGCTTGAGGCCATCTTGAGGGCTGCCGATCAACGTGTTTCGGCTGGTAGCGTACGTGATCCGCTTTTGGATGAGGAGGTCGAATTATGAATATTCACCCACTCGGGGGTTGCTCACCCGTACCACTTGCGTATTACCTCAAAGCCCTCGGCATTCTTCGCATCATCGCACAACAGATCGACCCGCAAGTTCGTGGGTGGTGGGACGGTGAGCGTTTCGCCTTAGCTACGTCGCTCAGCAGAGATGAATTGATCGATTTCTTCCTTAGGGATTATAAGCCGACCCCTTTTGTTTCACCATGGAACAGGGGATCGGGTTTTTATAAGAAAAATGACCCAGGGTTAGGCCCGCTCCAAACATCTTCTTCCCCCCGCTTTGCTGTTTACCGTCGCGCCATTGATGAGGCCTGGAAACAATTGGATGCGTTGTCTGCGGCTGACCGCGCTGTTCGGGCTATTAAAGGGGAGAGCAAAGGCAGGCATCTTTCGCGTAGCCAGCGAATCGAATTCAGGGCTTCAGCGGAATATAAAGGGCGGTTGAGCGAGGCTGAACGGGAATTCAAGCGGCTGAAGGCAGAGTTTATTCCAAGATTGCGACTGGCCTGGCGGGGTCCCCATCGGGAATGGATGGATGCAGCAATGGTGCTTGATGAAGGTGGTACCGCGAAATATCCGGCCCTGCTGGGAACGGGAGGGTCTGATGGGAGGCTCGATTTCACCAACAATTTTATGCAAAGACTTGGAGATCTTTTTGATCTTTCTTCGGCAGGTGGGGATCCAAAAGCAAGTGCCCGAGAATGGTTCAATGGGGCGATTTGGGGTGCACCAATAGCGGGGTGCCAAATCGGAAAGGCAGTGGGTCAATACCTGCCTGGGATGGCAGGCGGTGCGAACAGTACCAATGGTCCGAAAGGAGACTCGCTCCTCAATCCAGCAGATTTCATTTTGATGATGGAAGGAACTCTGCTTTTTTCCGCCCACACTACTCGCCGCCTGGGAATATCGGAAACATCTCGTGCAGCTGCACCCTTTGCAGTCAATGCCTATGGGGCGGGCTTTATGAGCGGCTCAGTCGCTGATGAAAGTGCCCGTGGGGAACAATGGATGCCACTCTGGTTTCAACCTGTAACCTTTGGTGAGCTGAATCGTCTTTTCGCGGAAGGACGTATGCAACTGGGGCCGAAACCTGCACGTGAGCCTTTGGATGTTGCCCGGGCAGTTGTACGACTCGGTACTGCCCGGGGTATCGAGGCATTCGAGCGTTTTGGCTACATCGAACGTAATGGGCAAAGTAATCTCGCTGTCCCCTTGGGCCGCTTTCGTGTTCCTGACAAAATCGCGCCCAGTCTTGCGTGTATTGATGATTTGGACACCTGGCTGCAGCGTCTTCGGCGAAGTGCCAGAAAAAACAACGCCTCAGCAGGCCTGAGGAATATGGAGCAACGATTGGGCGAAGCCCTTTTTGCAGTCATCCAACACCCCGATGAACCCCTTCGGTGGCAGACAGTTCTCGCGCTCATGGCTGAAACCGAAGGCATCATGATCACCGGCCAAGGGGTTGAGGCCGGCCCGGCACCTGATCTTCGCCCGGAATGGGTTTCTGCAGCAGACGACGGTTCGCCTGAATTCCGCTTGGCGCTCTCTTTCGCACTCCAAGGGTGGAAGTATGACAAAACCCGGGGTATGCCTACAGACCTCATACGCCGACATTGGGTGCCTATCAAAGGGAGAGGTTTCAACAAATCAGCCGTTACGGATGGTAAGAACGCCGCACTGGGCGTTGGTCCCGGGGTTGTTATTCGCGGGAGGAGTGGCCTCGAAGATGCAATCAGCCTTTTGAAGCGGCGTATCATTGAAGGACGTCAGAAAGGGGAAAACCGTTTACCCTTGGAAGCTGCGCATCGGGCAGCAGCATCGCCCACCGATCTTGCGGCGCTGCTTGCTGGAGAGGTTGACTTGGATCGGACTGTACTGCTTGCACGTGCCCTGATGGCGTTGGATAGTAAAAAGTGGGCAAAGTCCTTTCTGAGCTTGAGAACTCCTCCAACGCGTATTCAGCCCGACGAGGGTTGGATTGCCATTCGGCTGGCGATGCTGCCTTGGGCTTTACCTGATGGTTCAGAGATCGGGTTGGACCCTGCTATCTTGCGGCGTCTCGAAAGTGGAGATAGTACCTATGCAGTCGAGATTGCAGTGCGCCGATTAGGTGCAGCGGGTATTAGAAGTACATTGCGTGCTGCTATCGTGCCGCCTGATACAGCGCGACGGTGGGCTGCGGCTATTGCTTTTCCCATAACGAAAAGGACAGCAACCGAATTCGTCAACCTGCTTGATCCGAATTCCTGAAAGGAGATCTAAATGATTACAGAACTGAACCAACTATCCGATGCACAGCGGCTGTTATTTGCTATTCCGCTTATTCCTTTGCAGGGTCGGCGTTTTCAGCCCACCGGATTTCCCGGACTAGGCGCCGCGACTTATCAGACCCCTGAGGGCACGTCTCTTCTTGTGGAAAGTGCTCAAAGCATGGCCAATCGGTTGGAACTCACGCTGTGGGATGAGACGGCACAGGACATCGAAGCAGATCTGAAAGGGCTTTCACATATTCGGGTTATACGCCAGGGAAAAATGCTGACCGATACAATCCTCGAATCACACCGACTCAATAGCCCGTATATTCTCGAAGGCAAGGACAAGACATTTTACGATGAACTGCGACAGGAACTGGGTGCCATGGAAGTCGGCCCGGTTGACCGAAAACGACTCGCAGAGGTATTGCTAAAATACGATATCGGATCTCTACTGCACGGAGTTTTTCTGGCCAAAAAGGAATTGGCTGGCGGACGTCTGCGCGTTGCGAGGGCCTTGTCAGCTTTCATAGAAGCTGAAGGCGTGCGTGTTGTAGCGTCTGGCGGTGTGAAAAATGATCATGTAAATCCATCAGGCGATACCAAGGCTGGTTTTGGTAACGTCCCATTTGCGCGTGATGAGTTTACGGCTGAACGAATAACTCTTTATACCAACATCGATCTTGCTCAGATTCGTGGATATGGATTTACCAATGACGTTACACTGTTATTGATCTTGCTTTCCCTTTATAAATTGCGCACGCTTTTGGAGGGCAATCTGCGATTGCGTACGGCTTGTGATCTGACGGTTGCCAATAGCACTATCAAGGCAAACATGCCAGATGGATTCCCCTTGCCCCAAAAAGCTGAACTCAAGGCCGATCTCAAAGACGCAATCGGCCGCTGTATCCATCTGATGACAGTAAAGGAGGTCACATTTGAGGGCGAATTGAAGAAAAGTAAGGATTCGGAGAACTCCGAGCAAGATGATTCAAATCTTTCCGATGAGGGATAGCCATCATGCCCACGCTTATAATCCACTTTACCGCGGGAAGGTACCATGCAACCCCATGGGGTCATCACGTCAATGAAGGCCTTGTGGAATGGCCCCCATCGCCATGGAGACTGCTACGGGCGTTTCTTGCCGTGGGTTACAACACCTTGGCTTGGCAGGGGGATGCCCCGCCCTTAGCTCGATCGTTGATCGAAAAATTGGCGAGCACTTTACCTACATACAGGATGCCAAAAGCTACGGGTGCACACAGCAGGCATTACATGCCATTGGGTTTTATGGAGCAGGGAAGAGAGAAAACAACGCTTGTTTTCGATACATGGGTACGTATCGGTTCAGGAGGGTTGGCTGTTAGATGGGATGTACAGCTTTCCCTGGAAGAGGAGGCTCTATTATCCAGGATCGCGTCACATATCGGATACATAGGGCGATCAGAAAGCTGGGTGGATGCACATTTGGCCAAGGACGGTGAGCCCCTGCCATCAGGTTGGATTTGCATGCCGAATACTGCAGATGGGATTCCAGATGGTGGATGGGAGGAAATCTCATTATTGGCGCCGCAGTCCCCATTGGAGTACTTACAGTCTCAGGCAGCAGCTCTTTCCAAAAATCCTGTTAATGAATCATCATCAAGTAAGCCCCGGTCCAAAACCAGAAAAAAGGCGAAGAGGCGCGATTCTGCCTATCCGGAGCATATCATTGGGTGTCTCCAGTCACAAACGTCTTGGTTGCAGGAAATGGGCTGGAATCAACCGCCAGGCAGCAAAAAGGTGTTCTACCTTCGATCGGACGAAAGTTTGGAAGCTGTGGCACCGCTGATGACCCCTCGTATTTCTTCAAGCCCTGATGTTCAATCTGTGCTGCTAGCCATCGCTACCCGAAGTCGCAATGACCATGCGCTACCTCACGTCACGCGCACGATGCCTCAGGCGGAAAGGTTACACAAGGCTTTTATCAAGCAGCTTCAAGGACGACCGAATAAGGCCCTGACCGGCTGCGATCACAACATGCTTCCCCTTACAGAACCGCACCGGCATCTTCATATATTACCATTGGACCTGGACCAGGATGGGCATTTGGATCATGTCCTTCTTTGGGCACCGATGGGACTTGATGAAACAGCGCGATCGGCTGTCCGTGCAGTCAGGAAAACATATGCCAAGGGTTTACCTGACCCGCTTCAATTGTCTTTTGCTGGAATGGGCCCCTTGGATCAGATTCTTCGACTTCCAGGAAAGTATGGTGAAGGTCTTTGCGCGGTGTCGGGGGGAGCAGACGGTGCTATGGAGTGGAGAAGCCATACGCCATTTGTCCCGCCGCGATACATCAAAAAGAACGGGCGAAACAGCCTGGAGGGTCAAGTCGTTGCTGAATTGGCCTCACGAGGATTTCCCGTGCCGCAGGAAATCGGGATTTATGATCCGCAAAAAGACGAAGCTGCCCGTCGCATGCGGCATTTCATTCGCGCCAGAAAGAGTGGGCCTTTGCCGCCTGTCGATTGTGGCTTTGCAGTTTTTCTCAGGTTTGAGAAACCGGTTTTGGGGCCGCTTTGCCTAGGTTACGGAAGTCATTTCGGGCTTGGTCTTTTTGTGTCGGGAGCCACTGCAAAGAAGGAGTAGTTGCCATGGATGATGTGCCTCTCGTGCCGGCCCGTATGCTGAATGAATTTGTTTACTGCCCGCGGCTGGGGTACATGATGTGGGTACAAGGGGAATTCGTCCACAGCGCGGATACCATCGATGGGGTGATCAAGCATCGAAAGGTGGATATGACCGGGGGGAAAGCATTACCCGAGCCATCTGAAGAAACTATAGAAATTCATTCGCATTCAGTGAGTCTCAGTTCCAATGAGTTGCATTTGACGGCAAAAATAGACTTAGTCGAAGGACAAGGCCAGACAGCCACGCCCGTCGATTATAAACGTGGAAAGCGGCCGCACATCGCTGGCGGAGTGTATGACCCCGAGCGAATCCAACTCTGCGCCCAAGCGCTCCTATTGCGGGAGCACGGGTACGAGTGCGAGAAGGGCATTATCTATTTCGTTTCTTCTAAGGAACGTGTTCCAGTCCCTATTGACCGAGACTTGGAAGATAGAACGCGACAAGCCATTGATGGGTTTATCAAAACGGCGAGTGAAGGAAAAATGCCCCCGCCCCTGGAAGACAGCCCGAAGTGCCCACGCTGTTCGCTTGTCGGTATCTGTCTTCCGGACGAGACGACATTCCTGAACAGATCAGAAGTAGAGCCACGACCTATCGTTACTGGGATCGAAGGCGGATTGCCGCTTTACATTCAAACCCCTCGCGCCTACATTCGTAAGAGGGGTGAAGAACTGATCATCGAAGTAGAAAAAGAGAAAGTGGCTACGACACGGCTTGCTGATACCACGCAAGTGGTTCTATTTGGCGGGGCATCCTTGACCACACCAGCGCTGCTTGAATGCATGCGGCGTGATATACCGGTCACTTGGTTGAGTTATGGAGGTTGGTTTATTGGTCACACAGTCGGAACGGGTCATAAAAACGTTGAAACGAGGACGGTTCAATACCGTTCCAGCTTCAATAGAGTTTGCTGTTTGAGGTTGGCCAAAAAACTGGTTGCAGCGAAAATCGCAAACTGCAGAACCCTTCTTAAACGAAATTGGAAACGCGAACCGGAAAAAATTGAAGCAACGTTAACCGCGATGCGTGACGACATCCGGAGTGCCATGAGGGTCGATTCGATCGAAAGCCTATTGGGTGTCGAAGGCAATTCGGCCAGCCGGTACTTCGGATTATTTGAAGGAATGCTCCGTCTTGAAGAAGCGAAAGACTTTGGATTTTCTTTCACCAAACGCAACCGCCGACCACCCCGTGACCCCGTCAATGCTATGCTCTCATTCGCATACGCAATGCTGGTAAGGGAGTGGACTGTAACTCTTTCGGCTGTAGGACTGGACCCATACAGGGGATTTTATCATCAGCCGCGCTATGGTCGTCCCGCACTTTCACTTGATATGATGGAACCTTTTAGACCTCTAATCTGTGATTCTACCGTAATTACAGCGATCAATAACGGTGAAGTGAAAAAGAGCGATTTCATAATGGCCGTGGGAGGTTGTAACCTTATAGATTCAGCCAGGAAAAAATTCATTGCGGCATTTGAAAGACGCATGAACCATGAAATCACTCATCCGATTTTCAAATACCGACTCAGCTATCGACGGTTGTTGGAAGTGCAGGCAAGGCTATTGATTCGGTACCTTGCCGGTGAGATTCCTTCTTATCCGAGCGTTGTGACGCGATGAGTTCAACTGCAGATCATCTTTACATTGTGAGCTATGACGTCAGCGAGCCGCATCGTTGGCGCAAGGTGTACAAAACGCTACGAGGATATGGTGAATGGCTTCAGCTATCAATTTTTCAGTGCCGACTTGGCCGAAAACGCCTCCTGCAGATGGAGGCTATGCTAAGCGAATATCTAAACCATGACGAAGATCACCTCTTGATCCTCGACATGGGACCCGCAGATGCTGTAAAACCACTTGTCAAGAGCATTGGCAAACCATTTGAACCTGTCACGCGCAGGGCGCTGATTGTTTAATTGCCAGTGAGAAACGAGCGGTTCAGTGCTACGAAAGTTCTGGTAGCCGCTCGAAGAAGCATAAGTTCTTTGAAAAGCGAGTAAAACTTAACTTTAGAAAAGGTTTAGCGATGTGTTTAGGTGAAAGAAATACTGTAGTTGCTCTAGGAATCGAAAAAGAACCTGTAACCCCTTCTAAAAGAACGCAGAAAATAGGCGGCAGTTTTCCGGGGCTGTAGTGCCCCGGCCTCATTGAA
>LR026961.1:4475575-4714802 GCA_900498135.1 uncultured Desulfatiglans sp. | reverse complement strand
GGTTTTCCGGGGCTGTAGTGCCCCGGCCTCATTGAAGCACCATGGAGTTGACCACATTGAAACGCAAGATCTTGCAGAGCGTGCCCGCTATGACGACTTCACGATAGGGCCCTAAGCCGCGTTCACGCGGCTAACGATTTCAAGCCATTGCCTTATAGGCGGTTGCTAATTGACTTTTCTGACAATCCAGATAATAGTAGCCCATATGAATTTGAAAGGAGGGCATGATGAGTAAGAAAGCAATAATTTTTGTGTGTTTCATGCTTTTTGGGCATGCTTTTTTCATTTCTGGATGTGCATTTGATTTAGCGCACGTGAAGTATCAGCCAGCGAGGATAGAAGCGGCAAAAAATGATAGCGCGGCATTCAAATTATTAGCCGATACACCAATTCAGGGTGCTCCATGTGGATATTCACGCACTCTTCGTAAAAACACAAGATGGGAACCTGTTGGAACATTACCGGAGGGGATCGTTTACCGTTCCCGAGAACAGACGCTGACTATAGAGTGCTCAAACGTTTTTGAGGCTTATCTCGTAGTAGATGGTATACATCTTGTGGGTTTCTACCTTCCGGTGGAAAAGGGTTTCAGCGCATTAAAGAAAACAATTCAACTACCCATTTCTGATTAACTTTGAATTATGCAAAGGAGGGATTTTCTATGAGGTACATTCGGGTATTTGCCATTTTATTAGTTTCAGTCAGCCTGATTGGATGCGCAAGCGGTATGAAATACGGTGAATTTCAGACTAAGATCACAAGCTCAAATCCTGACACTGGCAGGATTTTCTTTTATCGACCGTCCGCGCTTGGCGCCGCCCTTCGGCCAGACATCGTGTTGAATAATGAGAAAGTCGGTGAGGCTATTTCCCATGGATTCTTCTACGTTGACCGACAGCCTGGTGAATACCAAGTGGTTACGTCCACTGAGGTGGAACGCAAATTGAGCTTTATTCTTGATAGAGGCCAAACTAGGTATATTCGCTTTTCCACTAGCTTCGGCTTTTTTGTCGGACACGTTTACGGAGAACTTGTAGACCCTGATGTGGGGATGAAAGAGATTCAAGATTGTAAGTACACGGGGACATTCTAAGTAGAGTTGCGTAGGTACGTGACAATTTCGCCAATTGCTTGGGTCCTGATGCTAGGCTAGATCATATGAAACAGGCTGGTCCGGGGTGTAAAATCAATGCCATTGACTTAAGCTATGGACTTATAGGCCATAGTGGCGATTTTCAGTTTCGACCACCTCTTTCTGGGATTCTTCCGGCCTGGTCGGATAATCGATAAAGACTTACCGAGGAGCGAGAGGAGGCTTCTAAGGATTTTGATGATATGTCGTCGAGTAAACAGGAACACAATGAACTGACCGTTTACTACCGTAATGGCAAAAGTTGACTTTCTGAGGGTCGCTAATTCTGGCATCACCGCCGGCCTATTTTCATGGCAAGTGCAGACCAGCCAAGATTCTCATATTTCACCACTTGGGTCAGAAGCTTTTCGTATGTCCGCTGGTGCATTCCCTTCGGCCGTGGGATATCCAAGCCAGCGGCATCTGGAGAACCTAAACGCTCCCTGATATTTTGGGCTCTACGCGCCATCCGTTGAAAGTGCCCCTCATTCTGGCTGGAATATGTCAAATCGTAACAATGTCTGCATAAGAAGTATTTTGCGGCCCCGTACAAAATGGCTACGCGGCGACCGCATCTTGGGCAGATGAACCAAGGTCGGTAACCTCCATAGTTGCATGGCGTTCTGTCAAAATGGACCATCTCTTTGACGTTTTCCCATTCGCCGCCATCGAGCTGAAATCGGTAAATTAAAACCATCCGGTCCTTTTCGATCCGGAAAGCAATATTTCCGTTCTCTTCTCCGTCAGATGCCCATCTCATAGTTCCGAGAGTGCCACATGCAAGGAACTGCTTCTTTTTAAGATAACGAATGTCTATGCGGCGCTGCGCTTCTGCCGTCAATTTGCTGCCACCATGCTCAATGGGGGAAGGTCTTCGATTCCAACACGGTAGCCTCCGCGATCGCTGACCGGCTCGTCTACAACTCGGAGATCATCATCCTCGGAGGAACAAGTTATCGGCGAAAACACAAATAGGTCCATTACCTAAAAAATCTTTGTTTGCTCCCGCCTCTCCCTCCTGGAGAGGTGGAGGGCCTTTCCTATGGCGTATCTGGCTCGCGCAGGCTGCGTTTTCTCGCGAAGCCGTTTGCCGCCCGGTGCACAGCTATGCCCCGGTACTCTCCCTGGTCGTTTTTAAACCGTCCAATCTGTCCATTTTTTGACCGGCGTCAATAACAGGGGCCTGTGTCCATTTAGGAGAACTATATCGGTCAGCCGAATCTCGGACTAGAACTGCAAAACCATCCATGCAGCGACTCCCACGACCGAGGCTGGCCGGAACTCAGGTGATTATGGATGATCGGGCTTTTTTCTCTTGATGCTATGGACATTTTGCACTATAAAATACACAATCTATCTAAAAAATAATAAACATAATAAATCATTGCATTTTAATTTATATCAAATTGATTTGATATAATTCTGGCGTAAGTTGCTCTTGGTTCCTTCCGTGATGTCACGGAAGTGAGGTGGATTGGTGACGCAGGTGCAATTCAGGCTTGAATAGGGTCCCCATTTGAGCCAGGAGGTGGGTCATGGCTATCGACAGTGCAGAAGGGCTCGTTGCAAAGCTCCAGTCGGATGAATCGCTTCGCGGGGAGCTCAAGAAGGCCGAGTCAGAAGCTGACTTCCTTGAGATTGCCAAAAAAATGGGATATAACGTCAGCGTCGATGAATTCAAGAAAGCGATGGTAAAGAGGTTTCATCCCAAGGGCGGAGAACTTTCCGATCAACAGCTTGACCAAGTGGCCGGAGGCCTTCCTGTCGTCGGAATCGACTATTATGAGGACTATTATTTTGTAAAGATAGGAATAGAGTGATTGATCATGGTATAGCGGCAAGAACGAAAGGAGCCGGTCATGCCATTCCATAAGAATCGAATCCCTCCATAACATTCTTTCTCGGTTAAAGATTAAATCGCACAAGACGAATTTTTATTTTGCGCTCCGGCGGAAGTCATGACTTTATAAGTAATTCGCTCACGGATTCAGGAATCAGTGTACCAGGATGGTTACTGCTATATGAACCGCCGTTTACGGACCCGTACGCACGGTGGTGTGGGAGGGCGAATGTCGTGAGGCCTTCCCCTATCAAGATTCCGGGGTCATCGGGTATTTTCAATATGCCCATACAGCTGCGGATTCAGTGATGGTGAACGACTATATGGGTGCTGGATTCAACGGGGTCGGTCTGGTGCCCGGACGGTCTTACGATACCATCAATTTGGGTATGGCGTGGTCCAGCCTGAACGACGTTCCGGGGCAGGCGGCTTTTTCTACCACCATGTGAAGTCCGATTCGAAAGACCTGAGGGGCAGCGAATGGATGCTCCAGGCCGCGTATCAGACGACCTTTCTCTTCAAGACGTCGAATATCTTCTGGACCCTCGCAGCGAAGCTGGCCTACATCTTTATCCCCACGCCGGGGAAAGTCCCGACCTGGACGCAGCCTACATATTCACGGCACGATTTGTCGTATTGTTCTGATCTGAATGGCGCCTGCCCGTCGATTCGGTGCAGGCGGTGATGGGATCAACCAGGCAATGGAGGGGGTATAAAAATGTATGAATTATTGAACAGCCCTGTCGCCATCGGCCGTCTTACGTTGAAAAACCGGGTCGCCATGACGGCCATGGGGACCAACCTTGGAGCCCCTGGAGGGGGAGTCAGCGATGACATCATCGCCTTTTACGAGGAGAGGGCAAGGGGCGGCTTAGGCCTTATCATCACGGAGATCACGCGGGTCATGGACGGCCATGGCGCGGGGATGCCCAATCAGCTCGCCCTTCGCACGTTTTCGGATGCCGTCGGGATGGAAAGGCTGGCGAATACGATCCATAAATATGACGCCAAGATCTTCGTCCAGCTTCAGCATCCGGGAAGGGAGGCCCACCAGGCGATGCTCGGCGAACCCTGCGTGGGGCCATCCGAGGTCATGTGCAGGGTCACCAGGGAAATGCCGAGGGCGCTTACGACCAGAGAATGCGAGGAGATCGTGGAGCGGTTCGTGTCCGGCGCCATGCTTGCCCAGATGGCAGGGATTGACGGGATCGAACTTCACTGCGCCCATGGGTATCTTCTGGGCGAGTTCCTCTCTCCCCATACCAACAAACGAACCGATAAATATGGAGGCAGTTTTGAAAACCGGATGCGCATCGTTGTGGAGATCATGGCGGGGATTCGGAGTCGCTGCGGACCGTTCTTCCCCCTATGCGTGCGCATCAGTGCAGAAGAATTCCTCGATGACGGGGTCGGCCTACCGGACGGCGTGGAAATCGCCAGGGCGCTTGAAAGGGCCGGCGCGGACTGCATCGATGTCAGCTGCGGCATATACGAAAGCCCTGTACCGGCATGCGTTGAGCCGGGTACCTATGAACAGGGATGGAAGAAATACATGCCGGCCGAGATCAAGAAGCATGTGAAAATCCCGGTCATCGGCGTGTGCAACATCAAAGAGCCCCATGTGGCGGAAGAACTCCTCAGGGAGGGCGCCTTCGATATCGCAGGGGTTGCCCGGGGTCATTTGGCGGATCCTGAGTGGTGCGGCAAGGCCTTTTCAGGGCGTGCGGACGAGATACGAAAGTGCATCGGATGCCTGGCCTGTTTCGGCGAACTGGACCGGCTCCATCACATCAAGTGTGCGGTGAACCCGCGCACAGGACGGGAGAGGGAGTATGAGCATCCGAAGATGAACGGGAACGGACGTACGGTCGCCGTCGTGGGCGGAGGGCCTGCGGGAATCGAGGCCGGCCTCCTCCTCAACAGGAGGGGATTTCGCGTGGTCCTCTTCGATCGAGGGGAGAGGCTCGGGGGCACGTTGAATGTGGCGGACAAGGGTGAGGGTAAGGAAAAGATCACGCGGCTGGTGGATTCCCTGATCGCCTTGGTGGAGCAAAGCCATATCGAGGTGAGGCTCAATACCGAGGCCGACGTGGATAAGGTCAAGGCGCTGAACCCCTATGGCGTGTTCGTGGCCTGCGGAGCGTCACCGATCATTCCTCCCATCCCGGGTATGGAGGGCAACCATGTGGTAACTGCGGAGGATGTGCTCCTCGGGAGGGCTATCGCAAAGGGCGACTGCGTGGTCATCGGTTCTGGCATGACAGGCCTCGAAACCGCAGAAGTATTGATATCGGCGGGTCATCAGGTGACGATCGTGGAGATGCTCGACAGCATAGGTCCGGGGGTATATCCCTCGATACTCATGGACGTCATGGGTCGCATTATCAAAGGCGGCGCTGTCCTGTTGCCGGGGCATAAGCTGCTTCGCGTCAACCCTGACGGGGTTTTGCTCGAAAAAACCGCTGACGGAAGCCATCTGGATGTCAAAGGAGAAACCATCGTGCTGGCGATGGGTGTGAGGCCGAGAAAAGATGTTGTGGATGCCTTTTGCAGGGGTTTTGAGAATGTCCGCGTAATCGGGGATGCAGAGAGGGGGGCTCGGATACTCGAGGCCACGGCAGCGGGATACGGCAAAGCCTTTGTACTTGAATAGGAGCGTAAGGTCCAAACAGGTTCTTCCGTTTGTCATGGCTGGAAGATGCGTTGCCGCTGACCCCGCATATTTTTAACGGGGACAAGGGCTGGTTCTGGGGAGAGAGATAAGGAGGATGAAGCGATGACAGGCTACTATGAAGGGAAGGTTGCGGCAGTTACGGGCGGGGCCTCGGGGATCGGGCTGGCGCTGGTGGAGGCCATGCTTGAGATGGGGGCCGGGGCTATGACCCTGGCCGACATCAATGAGGCCAATCTGGCGAAACACGTGGAGCGCCTCAGCGCGCAGTATCCCGGGAAGGTGAAGGGAGTGCGGACAGATGTGACCCGGGAGGAGAGCGTCAAAGCCATGGTGGACAGAGCGGCTGCATTTGGCGGCGGCAGGCTGGACCTGCTGTTCAACAATGCCGGGCTGGGCCTGGGAGGCGCTTTCGATGACCTGGGCAACGAGGACTGGGCAAAGGCCTTCGCCATCAACTTCTATGGGGCCCTTTACGGCGTCCGCGCGGCCCTCCCCTATATGAAGGCCCAGAAAGACGGCCATATCCTGAATACCGCCTCCGGCGTTGCCTTTGTCAATTTCCCCCTGCAGAGTATGTATGCGGCCACAAAAGCGGCATTACTGGGCATGACCAACTCGCTCCGCTTTGAATACTGGGACGACGGCATCCGGTTTTCCACTGTCATCCCCGGCACCGTGGCCACTGCAATCTGGGCTGCCGGGGCCCCTTCAAACGCCATCACGCCGGAGGAATGCGCGGCGGCGGTCCTCAAGGGCGCGTCGGAGAACAAACGTGTCATTTTTGTCACCGAAGACGATCGGAGCGGTTGTGTTAACATGGCCCTGGCGGCTGCCTACATGCCGACCGCGGACGCAGCGTTGACCACCTATTTGCTGGGTGTGGCGAAGGCCAGAAAGGCCGGGGACTTCACGGCCATATGAGGGTGGGTGCGTGTAACGATTTTGCCGGGTGATTCTCGTCGCGCCGGGACCGGATGCCTGATGCGATGTCGGCGACGTGCTGCCAGGCAAGCCCGTTTGATGCATACCATCAGATTCAGGCAGAAAGGATGAGCATGATGAAAAGCGGAAGTTATTTCATCTCGCGGGAAAAGTTTAGTCTCTTCATGAAGGGCGCCGCGATGAACAATGAGGAAGGCGTCTATGTGTTTTTTGAGACCGATGCAGGCGTGGCGAAGCTTCTTCCCCCGCCGCTGGCACTGGCCTCTCCCGAAACCCCTCTCGGATACATCTACATCGTGAATATCAAGGAGCCGACATTCGCCCCCTGGTACATGGAAGGCGGGCTCGGCGTCACTGCCAGGTACGGCGAACAGGTGGGCATTTACTTTTTCAGTCTGCAGCTCAGTGGCCCAGGGGCGTTGATGGGTGCGTTTTCTGGCCGCGAAGGCTCCGGACTTCCCAAAAAGCTCTGCGACAAGATCGTGGTAGAGAGGATCGAGGATAGCGCGCACGCATTTATCGAGCGCCATAGCGTCAGGCTTGTGGACGTAGAGCTGGAGATCGGCAAATACAATGACCCGGGCATGGATGTCATGCAGGCCGGCAAAGCGCTGGGTGCCGAGGAGCAGGGCGGCTGTCTTTTGCATAAATACCAGATGGGCGGAAAATCCGGTATCACCAACATGAGCCTCATTTACTACGACAGCCCAACAGTATATCACACGTGGGAACCGGCCACCGCAGCGGTAAGGTTGGCATCGTCCGTTGACGATCCGTGGGCGGAGATCCCTGTCGTACGGGTGCTCGGGGGTGCGTACAGCATCAATTCCAACCGGGTGACAAATGTCTATGAGCTGAAAGCGTATACCGATGAGGAAGCCATGGAGGTCATGTGTTACCTGTATTCGGGCCGCTATGACCGCTGCTGCCTCTGCAAAGGGCATCAGCATTATGAAGCCTAAAACGAGCAACACACAGCTGCCCAACGAAAATCCGATGGTGGTCAAGAGCGGGAGAAGGCCGAAGCAGATGGCGCAATCCAGGCTTTTAAAACCGGCCGACCTTTCCCTTGAGGTCGTTGTCCTTCTGTTTGCGGGAATGGCCATGCTTATCCTGGGCCTTCTCCTGTTTCCGGTATACGCAGGTATTCTCCCTTACTATGAAAACGGTCTTTTCGGCATGATGCTCGTCGCATTCGCCCCCAGATCCTATCCATGGGAAAGACCCCTTTCGGGGACATACAGAGATCGGCAGTATCGGTTCACTGTGGAGTCATCGTCGCGGCGGTGGGGATTGTCACCTGCTTCATTCCAGGCCTCTTGGGGACGGTTCCCCGCATCCTTCTGATGGTCTTCTTCGGGGCGGATTTGTGCATCTGACGGTTGTGATGGACTAGTACAGCCGCTACGTTCTATCCTGGGAAGTGTCGGTCACCATGGATGAGAGCTTCTGCGTGTGCAGCCTCGAGCGGGCTCCGAGACGGTATCCGAAGCCGGGGATTTTCAACACGGATCAGGGATCGCAGTATACCGGAGCCGCTTTTACCGGGGTGTTAAGCGACCACGGAATCACAATCAGCATGGACGGCAAAGGGCGTGCGGCAGACAATATCATGGTCGAACGTCTATGGCGCTCGCTGAAGTAGGAGGACATTTACATCAGGGAATACGAGACGGTAGCGGACCAGATCGACGGCCTTCGGGCCTACTTCGAGTTCTAGAACATCCGCCGACCGCACCAGGGGCTGTGAATGGCAGTGTATTACAGTAACATCAAACTGGGAAAAGCGTTCCGCCCCAATCCTGGCTACCCATCCAGCGAGAGCCGCAAGACCTTGCAGAGCTGAATATGCAGGAGGTTTTTAAGGGGGGTTGAGCTGAACCGTTAGTTCCAAAGGTAAACTTCAACCACAAGAGGAGGCCAAATGCAGATATCGAAGCAGAAAAAGCTGGAGATGCTCCGATCGTTGCTGCTTTCCCGCAAGTTCGAGGAGGCGCTGACGGAGCTCTGTAAGATCGAAAATAAGATCCCGGGAATGATGATTCTGTGCACGGGGCAGGAGGCGGTGGGCGCAGGGGTGTGCGCCGCACTTGAAATGGAGGATGTCATTATCACCAATCACCGCAGCCACAGCCACTTGCTGGCCAAGGGGGCCGACCCCAAAATGCTGATGGCCGAAATTTACGGCAAAAAAACCGGTTGCAACAAGGGGAAAAGCGGCACGCTGCATCTCGCGGTTCCGGAAATAAACGCGCCCTGCACGACAACCGTTGTGGGCGGTGGGCCGCCCATAGCGGTCGGCAGGGCCTTTGCCCAGCAGTACAGAAAGGAAAAAAACGTCACCGTCTGCTTCATCGGCGACGGCGCGACCAACGAGGGCTCTTTTCACGAAGCCGTAAACCTTGCGAGCCTCTGGTCCCTTCCAGTCCTGTTTGTGTGTGAAAACAATCTTTACGCAGGCGCGCAGCGCTATGACGAACATACCAAGATCCACAATATTGCGGAGCGGGCGGCCGGTTACGCTATTCCCGGGGTCGTGGTGGATGGCAACGATGCGCTGGCGGTATATACATCGGCTGTGGAAGCCAGGGCGCGTGCGGTTGCCGGCGAGGGACCGACGCTCATCGAATATAAAACCTATCGGTGGCGCGGGCATGGCGAAAGCGACCTCCAACTCTATCAGCCCAAGGAAGAGATCAAGGCGTGGCAGGCAATGTGCCCCATTCCGAAACTGCGCGATGAATTGCTCGCCGAGGGGCTCATCAGCCCGGATGAACTGGGGGAAATGGAGAGCCGCATGGATGTCATTGTGAAGGATGCGATCCGCTTTGCCGAGGAGAGCCCCTATCCCGAACCCCACGAAGCCCTCCAGGATGTTTTTGCCTAAACCCGGATGAAAGGAGCGCAGCATGCAGCAATTAGGAATGGGACAAGCTATCAATCGGGCCTTGAGGGAAGAAATGTTGCGGGATCCTGATGTTTTTTTGGCGGGCGAGGGCATCGGAACAGGCATCCATCACAGCCCGATGCTTCCAACCGCTGGGTTGCTCAAAGAATTCGGCCCGGGGCGGGTGAAGGACACCCCGGTTTCAGAGGCAGCCATCGCAGGATTGGCGGTCGGCGCTTCAGTAGCCGGATTGAGGCCTGTGGTGGAAATCATGTTCAATCCGTTCTTTACCCTGGCTTCGGATATGATCGTCAATCACGCGGCCAAGCTGCGCTACCTGTCCGGCGGGAAATCATCCTTTCCGCTGGTGGTGCGGATGAAAAGCGGCGCCGGAATCGGCGCCGGCTGTCAACACTCCCACAACCTCGAAGCATGGGTGGCGCACTGCCCGGGGTTGAAGGTGGTCATGCCCGCTACGGCCGCAGATGCCAAAGGGCTTCTCAAGTCCGCCATCAGGGACCCCAATCCCGTTATTTTCATCGAAGACATAATGCTTTACTTTGTTCCTGGAGCGGTACCTGAAGAGGAGTACCTGATCCCTATCGGCAAGGCCGATGTCAAGCGGCAGGGGAAGGATGTCACCGTGGCGACATGGTCCAAGATGCTGGGTGTGGCCATGAAGGCAGCCGATCAGCTAGCCCGTGATGGCATCGAGATAGAGATCGTCGATTTGCGCACCCTGGTGCCCCTGGACAAGGACACGCTCCTTGGTTCTATTCGCAAGACCGGCCGACTGGTCGTATTGCACGAGGCCACGCGCACCGGCGGCTTTGCAGGTGAAGTAGCGGCGCTGGCCATGGAAGAGGCCTTTGAAAGCCTGAAGGCTCCGTTGCGGCGGGTGACCGGGCCGGATATACCTGTACCCGCCAGTCCGCCGCTCGAGCGCTTTTACATGCCTGATGAAGAAAAATTGATTGCAGCCGTAAAAGACATACTCAAGTAACAATCAGTAATGTCCGGCTAGGTTCTTGCGTCCACCCATAAATAGAACTGTGTCTTTTTTCTTCTTACAAGTTTCTTGAAGTGATAGTTTTAAATTGATTTACATAAACGCGGCGGTACATTTCATATGCAGAAGCTAAGAAGGAAAATCCCCAGGTGCTTGCACACCAGAACACTGTCGTTCGCATCGACCTCTTCGCGCGGAGTGCAGAAGACCCCGCCCCGGCCAGTCTCACCGTCGCCGACAGGGCGGACAAGACGGATGCAGGGACCCGGGTAGACGTGCTGAAGAAGATTTCATCCTTGAATGACCTGCTCGTTGGCAGATGGACGCATTCTTCTCTCCCGGCCCAGCCAGTCAGCGAGCTCAAGTTCTATTTCGAGCATGCCAACCTGAGCGAGTTCTGGATTGCAGTGAATTGAACTGTATGATACCAAGACTCCGTGCAATCGCGTAGGATGAAGTTTGGCTTTCGACTGCTAGTGCCGCGCAGCGGCATCGGGAATAGAGGGTTTTGAACAGACTGAGACAATCGAGGGGTGGATGAAGGTCTCTGTTATCATGCCTGTTTACAACCGTGAAAGGTACGTATGCCAGGCCATCGACAGTGTGCTGCAGCAAACTTATAAGGATTTTGAGTTTATAGTGATCGACGATGGATCAACGGACCGTTCTGCTGACCTTATTGCGTCTTTCAGCGATTCGCGCCTGCATTATCTAAGACAGCGGCACTCGGGAATCAGTGCGGCTATGAATCATGGCCTTCAAGTCGCTTCCGGTCAGTATATTGCGCGGTTGGATTCCGATGATATCTGGCTGCCTCAGATGCTTGCAAGTCAGATCGCCATCCTTGAAAAAGAAACGGATATTGGCGTTGCATACGCAAAGGCACAGCAGATCGACGAGACCGGAAACAGAATGACGGAGGTCAGAGGAAAAGAGATGCATTTTCCAGGGGATAGTCTGAAGAGCATGCTCTTTGAAGATTTCACCTGCAACATCACTGTAGTCGCACGACGTGGCTGTTTTGCGCTTGCTGGACCCTATGATACATCGCTGCATGGAAATGAAGATTGGGACATGTGGCTGCAAATCGCCAAGCATTGTAAATTTAAATTCAATAATCAGATTTTGGCCTTTTTCAGAAGTCATTCTGGTAATATTACTAAAAACACGTCGCCATTTTTCGATAAAATCCTTGAAAGCAGAATTCATGTGCTCGATAAAGCTTTTGCAGATGGATATATCTCTTCAAAATATATGAATTTAAAGCCGATAGCATACAGTAATGTTTATATCAGTGTCGGATGTCATTTGCTTATAGCTTCCAAATATAATAAAACCCTAAGCGCTTTTATAAATTCGCTTAATGTTAATGCATTTAGTGCAAAAATATTGATTCGTATTATATTCTTAGTATTCACGATTTGTGCAAAAAAAATGTTTTAATCAATTTTATTATGGTATACGTTTTCTGAAATGGCAGTCATCGCTTCGAGGAGAAATTCGGACATATTGATCGATTTGTCCTATCTTTTAGTTCGAGTTGGAAGTCAGTATCTCGCTCACAGCTAAAATTAATGGCTTATGCAAGACATCCCGCCTTAAATTTTCGGTAACCAATTTTCCGTAATCAACTCAAGTACTATCCGGTGTTTGATTTAACAGATGGAAAGTGATGCAAGGGAATGAACAGAACGCAAGGGATAGATGCCTTTTATCTGCTTTCTGAGGGAAAACCAGCCTCGTCTGAAAGGACATCGAGATTGAGGGCCTTGGCGCTGTCTTGAATATCGTAATGGTCTTTATGCATGAAGTGTTTCATTATTGCGGGACATTCGTTAACAGGGCCGCCGGTACCGTGGGGGATCACTTCCGCCAACCTGATGCGTGGGGGGAGATTTTTATGATAGTCACAACAAAAAAAAGTCCGCATCATTTCCCAGAAGGCGTCGGGGCCTCGACCTTCCGATAACGTTCGTTGCGCAGCCTTTTGAGCAAAACTGTCTTCCTTGTGCCAGAGGTAAGTTCTGTCTTTGAGAGCCGCGGTTTTGGCGAGGTAATTGTCGGGAAACAACGCGCGGTAACGATAAACCGGCTTCGATAAGTAGCAGGGTTGGCCTCTGGTATTCCGCAGTCGCCGGAAGATTCCCCTTGGGCTGCGGAGGAGAGCCCTAAGGTCATATCCTACGTCATAAGCATCTCCCTTTGATAGGATGCAGGGTAGGTTCTTGAAAAGCCTTTTTCGGAAATCGGTCATCCAGACAAAATGCATTCCCATAATGGTGGAAAACGGGAGGGAAAAAATCTCTGCCCGGGGATACAATATCGGCAGAGCTTTGACCTCATCAACGCATGATTCATGTAGAACCTCGTTCGCCTGAAGGTTCAGGCAGTATTGACCACGGCACCGTTCCTTCAAAATATTGGTCATTTTGGCCAGAATGCCGCCGCGTACAGCGAGTTCAGGCCCAGGCCAAGCGTCTCTAAACAGCTTCAGCTTGTCGGGATGTTTTTTCCGTAAGGCCGTCAGGATTGGCCATGTTTCGTCGGTCGAGTATCCATCGGAGACAAGAAACTCATCGCAGACAGGCAGGGCAGCCGCTATCGCCTCGAGGAAGGGATAGCCCTGGATTACGACATTCTTCACGATCATGAAACCGGATATAGTTGTCTCTTTACGTTCCAAAAAAAAACTCCAGTTTGAAAAGAAGCATAATCCACATGGACCCGGAACAACGCGAGTTTCCTTCGTGTTTAGGTTGAATGAAACTCGTTATGCCCTGTTCCGGATAACCCTCCAGTGCACCGCTTGACGGCCTGGGATCAGTCGCCATCACCTGGTCAAAGATCTTGAAGTGTAGATTTTCCAGGAGGTAAAGAGGGTTGCCCCCTTTTCTGTAGGGGAGTAGAGCACCTGTTGCGCTGCAGTGTTCTGACAGAAAGGTACGTCCTTTTTCATGGTATATCCGAAAGCGCCATCTGTAGGATCAGCAGAATGCAATCAGAATTGCATATACCAGAAAGCCTCCGGTGACAAGGTGTATCTTCAGGACCACATCAGAATCTTTCATCGAAAGAATCGGAGAGGAAGGCTTTGCTGATGGTATTCCTTTGCCTCGGTTTTGTATTTCGTTTAACCAACACCTTTAAATCATTGTGAAATCATTTATTGCTGGTTTTCGGGATTGTTTGAGGTGATCAGGGCGGGCCTTATCCCTTTTGATGTGCAGGCGCTCATGCCCAGGGTGCAAACTTGTTAGGCAAATCAATCGTTTGCCTCGCATTGTCGGGAGGTCGACGGCTCGGCCTGTTGACCTTGGCAGGTTTGAAGAAAGGTGCTGGCCTAACATGAGAAAATCGAGGCCTGTAAGTGTTGTCATGCCCGTCTATAACGCTGGCTTATACCTTGCCCAGGCCGTGGAAAGCATCCTCAACCAGACTTTTTGCGATTTCGAATTCATCATCATCGATGACGGGTCGACGGATGGCAGCGGTGATATCCTGGAGGAATACCGTGACATGGATGATCGCATCAAAGTCTGCCACCAGAAAAACAGCGGGGTGATCCGAGCCTTGAACAGGGGGTGCCGCCTGGCTCAGGGGCCTTTGCTGTTCAGGATGGATGCAGATGACATCAGTTTGCCGAGACGCTTCGAGCGCCAGATTCGCTTTCTTGACAAACACCCTGAAGTGGGTGCTCTGGGGACTTGGTTCGAACGGTTTTCGGGAGAAGGGAAGGATGCGGGTGTGGGGGCATTGCCCACCCAGCCGATGAGCACGATCTGGGGCCTACTGTTCGGGTCACCCATCAGCCATCCAACAGTCGCGATGCGTAAGGCGGTGTTGGAAAAATCAGGCTATTACAGGGAGGGGGCAAACTACATCGAAGATCGAGATCTCTGGCTCCGCATGTCCAAGATCTCGAGATTAATGAATATTCCCGAAATACATCTGCGTTATCGTGTTCATGAAGAAAGCATTTGTCGAAAATATGCAAAAATACAAAGTGTTATGTTGAAAAAATCCTTTGAAGAGAACATCCATGTTTATATCAATGGAGAAGTTCCTAAAAGATCGCTGGATCGTTTTTTCAATTTATTTATTGAAAAACGTTTAGGCAATAAGGTTGAAATAAAAGACGCTGTTGAAATGTTAATTTATATTTATAATTATTTTATTAAAACAAATCGTATAGATTCCGTGTCCAATTGCGAAATAAAAAAAGATATCATAGAAAAACTTTTATTTGCGGCAAAAATACATGTAAGAAAAATGCCCGATATGAGTGCAACACTATTAAAAAAATCATTTGATATTGATATGTATATAACTATAAGAAGGTTGTGTTTAAAGTTGTTGATATTGATTTTACCAGAGAGTCTGGCTTTTTCCCCCTTTCGAGATGTATTCCGGGTTGTATCGCTAAATAGATTCTGTTTGTATAAATAATGAGGTATTTTTTTGGCAAGACATCTCCAGTATCCTTCAACCCGTTCGCGATTCTCCCTATGTCCTTATCGGTTATCTAGTATCCATCCGGAAATGATTTCGCGGTAGAACTCAGTTTCCAATCCGGAAATGAGGATTTTTGGCCAATATCAAGGAAATCAAGCGTTTGTGCGGAGGCGACCTGCAGGTCGCCGCACAAGCAAACGTGCAGATTGACGCCGAGATTGGCCAAAAAGACCATTCCCGGATGGAAACTATCTAAGTATACTGGGAAAATCCTGGGAAGACATGAGCCTATCTGAATGCTTCCACGCCGTATTAAAAGCCTATCATATAGCCAATAACATGAATTTTAGAATCAAATCCTCCTTTAAAAAGGATCGGGAAGTTCATAAATCGCACCGTTCGAAAAGGATTTCGGGAGGGGATGCTTCGTGTACGGGGAATGAAATGCGAAACGGCTGTAGCCGATTGCAAAGAGGTTACTGAGCGGTTGACCATGGATGCTGTTTCGATTCGGAGCCAAGGAAAGAGTTTTGGTTTTCCGGCAGTTTATGGCTAATGGCTTAAACGCATTTAGCACAAAGGAGATAAATAAATGCAATACCACATTTTCAGCAAAGAACTGGTTGACATGGATCCATAATGTGATGCTATTATCAAGCGACTCTGCGAAAATCTTGGCGAAATCGGTTCAATGGTATAAGAACTGTTGTTTGATTAACGTCAGATTCCATATAGAAACACCTCCAACCAGGGCATCGGCCGTATGACCTTCTGGCCGGACGGATAAGGAACGGATGGTGGAATCCAAGCTTTTTCAGGCAGCCGATCTTTCCATGGAGGTCGTCATCCTTCTCTTCGGAGGGATGGCCATGCTTATACTGGGCATTCTTCTTTTCCCCGTTTACGCAGGGGTCCTCCCATACTACGAAAACGGCCTGTTCGGGCTTCTCCTCGTCATATTCGCCTTCCAGATCGTCGCCATGGGAAAAACACCGTTCGGCGATTTCAAGCGCAACGGGCCCGTCATGTTCTGCGGGATAACTGTGGCGGCTGTCGGGATTGTCACCTGCTTCATCCCGGACCTGCTTGGAAATGTCCCCCGCATGCTCCTCACCTTGTTGTTCGGGGTGGGCGGTCTTTTCCTTCTGCTGCAGATGGTCCTTGTCAAAGACAAAGCGCGGCTTTGGAGAACCTACGGCGGCATCTTCAACTACCTCATCGTCGCATGCTGTACGGTCTACCTCGTACAGATCCTGATTGCGGTGCTGATCTTCAAACCAAACCTCGTGCCGGGTTCCCTGGTCGCTTCCGCCGCCCTTCTCTATGGTCTTGCACTCGTCTACCTGGCCTGCGTGCTGCAGAAAATCAGCCGGCGCCATCCCCCGGCCGGTCAAGCCTCCGACAGCGCGACGGGCCTTTCCCTGGACAATGCCATGCTGCTGATGATGGGCGTTTTCATGCTGCTTCTAGGGCTTCTGCTCCTGCCGGTGAACCTCGGTTTGATCCCGTTTTCCCCGAGCGCCCAACTCGGTCTTCTGATGGTCCTGTTCGGCATCCAGATGCTGGCGGTCGGCAGCACGCCGATCGGGGCCTTCGAGAGAAGCTGGCTCGTCATTCTGCTGGGATTCGTCTTCGGGGGGCTTGGAATCGTCTCCTGCATCATCCCCGGTATCCTGGTCGTAGCGCTGACCTTCATGGTCGGCGTTCTCAACATAGCCGGGGGGATTGTCACCATCGCAAAGGTCAGTCTGCCGTTGCTGAAGGAGAGAAAGTCCGGCGGGCCGATCCCGCCGATCCGTATCAAGATCGACTCCGCGCTCCTTCTCATGAACATCCTGACTATTCTCTTCGGCACGACGATGCTTGTCTCCAACCTGATCCCGGGGCTGATCCTTGGGGCGATCCTCGCTGCCAATGGGTGTGTTCTACTTTACCTGCTCTACCAGCTCGAAACTTTGAGGAAGGTTCAAAGGCAGGAGGTGCCGGCGTGACACAGGATGAACGTAACCCGGCAGGTGGCCATTTTCCGATGGTCTGTTAGGAGGGGGTGGTTGTCCAGGCTGCATCTTCGGCAGAACATCCGTCGGCGGCTGTGGGTGCAGCGCAGCATCGACATGCACTGGCTGCACGCAGGTTCAGTCTCGCTATAACCGGAAGACAAAGGCGATGGAAGGGGTCGGAAAATTTATGAAATCATGACGGGTGGATGGTCGGCGACGTCGAAAGATGAGGAGGAAAAAAATGAAAGAATACTTTGTAGACAAAGTAGCCGCCGTGACCGGCGGCGCCTCGGGAATCGGGCTGGCGCTGGTGGAGGCGATGCTGGAGATGGGCGCCAGGGCCGTGACCATGGCCGATATCAACGAAGCCAATCTGAAGAAACACGTGGAGCGCCTGAGCGGGCGTTATCCTGGCAAGGTGCAGGGCGTAAGGACCGACGTGACCCGTGAGGAGAGCGTCAAAGCCATGGTGGATGGGGCGGCGGTCTTCGGCGGCGGCCGGCTGGACCTGCTGTTCAACAACGCCGGCCTCGGCCTCAGCGGCGCCTTCGACGACCTTGGGAATGACGATTGGGCCAAGGCCTTCGCCATCAACTTCTACGGTGCGCTCTACGGGATCCGGGCGGCGCTGCCCTACATGAAGAAGGCGAAGAGCGGCCACATCTGCAATACCGCCTCCGGCATCGCCTTCGTGAATTTTCCTCTGCAGAGCATGTATGCCGCTACGAAAGCGGCGCTCCTGGGCATGACCAACTCGCTGCGCTATGAGTATTGGGATGACGGCGTCCGCTTTTCAACGGTTATTCCAGGCACTGTGGCCACCGCTATTTGGGAAGGGGCCGGCGGGGCTCCAACCAACGCGATCACGCCGGAGGAATGCGCGGCGGCGGTGCTCAAGGGTGCGGCGGAGAATAAGCGCGTCATCTTCGTCACAGAGGACGACAGAAACGGCTGCGTCCAAATGGCCCTGGGAGCGGCCTATATGCCGAACATGGAGGAATCCTTGAATACCTACCTGCTGGGAGTGGCCCGGGCCAGAAAGGCCGGGGACTTTACATCGATATAGTCCTGCAGGTGTGCATCGATCGATGCGTAAACAGAAGGGTTGCATAGGAAACTCCTCCGCGGCGTCTTGGACCGCCGCGGAGGGACAGCCGTCTCAAAACAATACAACGAATCGTAGCGTGAATACATGGGCCGCATCGAGGTCTGGACGCCGTCCTGGAGTGGGGATATAGGTGTAGGCCAACTGCGGGGTGAGCGTCCAGAAGGCCTTGGAGGTCTCGAAAACAAGAGTGGTCAAATATGCGGCCTGCAGCATCAGCTCGTGCCCCCGGAGGTCGTTCGACGAGGACGGAGTCTCGGGGCAGAAGAACGCTCCTGCGCCCGGGAGATCGTTCAGTCCCGACCAGGCCATCCCTGCACTGATGGTGTCGTATGGGCGCCCGGGCACCAGACCTACCCCGCTGAGGCCTGCGCCTACATAATCGTTGACCATCAACGAATCGGCGCCGGTGTGCGCGTATTGAAAATAGCTTATGATTCCGGCGTTGTTGATGTTCGGCCGCATGTACCACAGCCGCTGGTTCCCAAACAGATAATACCCTTCCGCCCCATCCTCCAGGGTCAGGGCGGGGGTGTAGAAGTCTCCTGTCTGCGCCCATGCCCCGACCCCCAACCGCCCCGGCTTGCGATGCTCTCCCACCCGCCAGGAATATCCCATCTCTCCAATGTGAAGGGTATAGCTGTTGAAATGGGGCTTCCACTTGAGGCCCGTTTGTACGCCCCGAGCTAAATTACCGTCGAAAAACCCGTAGGAAGCATAGAACTCCCGGGTAGGGGCAAAGTGGACCGTGGCCCCGTACGCCGTGTTGTAATAGGCCGGGAGGATGGTCAGCAAGGTCGGATTGAGGCCTACAGGGACCCAGATCAGGCTGCTGATATCACTGCTTCGATCCTGAAGGTGCGTTTCGGTGATGATGACCGGTTTCGTAACCGTGCCGAAGTGGCCGGCCGCGTTCATCTTCCCGATATGAAAGGTGAGCTTGTCTTCGAACAAACGCTGATGCCACCATGCCTGCATCATCTCCACACGGTCTCTGGGGGGCGACCCGTCCATATTGCTGAACATCTGGATGCAGCCGGCGGCATGGGTGATGGGGTCTCCAGTAAACCCGAGGAATTCGACGCCCAGGGTCCCCCCGCGGATGCCGAAGGCCGTTTGAAGATCGACGGACGTGTGAATGCCCACGGCGAGGCTCGCATGACTCGAGTGCGGATCGGCTCCGCCCGAGGCAATCCGGTTGAATTCGGGGATGAGGAATCCTCCCACACGAACCCCCCATTCATCTTTCAGACCCAGGGTGCGGCCCAGTTGATCCCAACCTAGAAAAGTGTAGACCGTCTGGGGGTTCAAGGCAATTCCCCCGGCCTCCGGGGTTCGATCTTCCAGAAGGGTGGTCGCTTGTCCAGCGCATGGGAGGGCAAGGATAAGCGAAAAGAACCCTATCAAATAGAGCTGTCTCTTGAAGAAGCGGCGGTTCATTGAGACCTCCATACCCGTGGTGATCGCAGAGGAAAGGGTGCCCCTCCTGGTGGATGCCGCCATGGGGTGTCCCTGCAGCCAGCACCACGACGGACGGCCTCTGGGGCACGCAGTTTATGCGAGGTGGAAATCAGCCGGCTCGTGTCCTTGCGGAAACGATCGTCCAAAGCAAGCGGGGCTCCAATCCGGAAATGAGGACGTTGCCCCAAGATCAAGAAAACCGGCCGCTTATGCCACGGCGGCACAGGGCCGCCTATACGGTCGGACGCGTACGCCGCGCGATTGCCGGAAAAGAGCCCTCACGGATGAAACGGTTCGCGCGGGGCCGGGTGCTGGGATACTGGCCGTTCGCAATCGGCATCACTCCCCCGGCAACTTGTCCGCCTGGTATTGCGGTTCCCCGCGCCTTTGGTTCGCCAGCGCCCACATCGTTTCTTCGACCTCCGACGGGTTGGCGCCGATGGCGTGGTGCATCCTGCGCGCGAAGTCCTGAACGGGTATGATATTGCGACCCGCCTCTATGCCCTCGAGGATCTCGTCGGCTGCCTGGTCGATGCTGATCGCCTCGGGCGGCTTCGGCAGATTCATCTGGAGTTTGTAATCGAGGGAGCGGTAGAAGATCATCGTATCCACCGCACCGGGACAGACCGTCGTCACCTTGATATTGTGGAAGGACATCTCGTAGCGCAGATCCTCGCCGAACCCCACCACGGCATACTTCGAGGCCGCGTAAACGGTCTGATAGGGCAGGGGCACGATCCCGCATACGGAAGCGGTGTTCACGATATGCCCGTATCCTTGCTTGATCATGATGGGCAAGACCGCGTGAACACAGTTCACAACACCGAACAGATTGACGTCGAATACCGTATTCCAGTCCTCTCTTTTGGTCACGGTGAAGGCTTGGCCGAAGCCTACGCCTGCGTTGCAGAATATGTAGTCGATTGGACCTCTGCTCCCTACGTATTCGATATAGGCATTGACTGCATCTTCGTCGCGCACGTCCAACACCTGCGCGTGGACGCGCCCGCCGTGTTTCCGAAGGGATTCCGCCGCCGCCGCGATGTTTTTCGGCGTCCGGCTGCACATGTACACCTCCGCCCCTCGCTCGAGAAGACCACGGCTCAAACCGAGTCCTATGCCTGTAGATGCTCCTGTGATGATAGCCACCTTGTCTTTAAAAAAGGAGTCGCTAGGATACTTTTCATTTTCCATGCCCATTCTCCTCCTGTTTTCGGGTGAACGTTTTTCATGATACAAAAAGGATTTTTAAAAGACGTGTTGCCAAAGACATCCGCCAAATGGAGAATGTGATGAAATCGAAAGCCGATCGCATTTTAGCATCGGCATGCTGTTTTAGGAAGCATAATTTGCGCTTGATGAGAATGGATGTTTGTGACTGCAGATGAAAAAATCATTTGTTTAGCCAACGCATCTTTAGGGAAGGCATTTTCGATGTTGCAAAGTGCATAATCTTTCAGGTTTTTTTGAATCAGCATCTTCATGAGATGAATAAATGCTATAAGAGTTTTCTCGGAGAGTGATTCGATAGGCGCAATTGATGGTGAAATATCGGCCGCGTTGGTGGGTAACAGTGAATCCAACGCTTCCAAGAGACTGAATAAATATGATATAAAGAGCTCTTGTTCAGGAAGGGGCAACATGGTCGGTGCGTTTCGGGTTTGGGTCCGTCTCCGTTGTCCCCGGCGTCTGTGGAGGGTTTTCCGGATTTACGGTTCGGCTTTCGTGCCGCGGGTGCATCTATGAGAGGAAAAGGAGCATCAACGTGCAGAACATGGGGGTGAACGTGCCGGTTCAAGAAAGGTTCTTCGAGGATTACCTGCCTGGATCAGTCCACCGTCTTGGGACCATCCCGGTGACGGAGGAGGAAATCATCGAGTTCGGCAGACGTTACGATCCCCAGGTTTTTCACACGGATCCGGTAAAGGCCCGCGAGACGGCTTTCGGCGGCCTGGTGGCAAGCGGGTGGCACACCGCTGCAATGGCCATGCGCCTGCTGGTCGAACGCTATTTATCCCCGGTGTCGAGTGTCGGTTCGCCCGGTCTGAAAGAGCTTTGGTGGTTGAAACCCGTCCGGCCCGGCGATTCGCTCACTGTGAGGGTCTCCGTCTTGGAGACCAGGAAATCCGATTCCAAACCGGATCGAGGCATCGTTCGATCTCTCGTGGAAGTGATCAATCAGGAGGGGGATGTTGTAATGCGCTGTGACGGCATAAACATCATTCTCTGCCGTAGTGTTTGACGGCCATGGGAAGTCGAGCTGATTTGTTGAAAAGCGAATGGGACAAAGGAGCATGAGTATGAAAATACGCCCCTTCATTCTTGCTGCTGTCATTTTCGGATTGAGCGGCTGCAGCAGCATGTACTATGGGACCATGGAAAAGCTGGGGGTGCACAAGCGCGAGATCATGGTCGACCGTGTCAAGGCGGCGCGCGACACCCAGAATGAGGCTAAAGAGCAGTTCCTGACGGCGATGGAGCAATACAAGCGGGTAGTCAACTTCCAAGGGGGTGATCTCGAAAAGGAATACGAGAGACTCAACGCGACGCTGCAGCGGAGCGAAGCCAAGGCGGAGGAAGTCCGTGCCCGCATCCGTTCGGTCGAGGATGTGTCCGAGGCCTTGTTCAGCGAATGGCGGTCGGAGATCAAACAGTACAGCAGCGATACGTTGCGGCGGTCGAGCCAGCAGAAATACGATCTTACGAAGCGGAAATACGCAGAACTGATCACGGCTATGAAAAGGGCCGAATCGAGGCTGGAGCCGGCCTTGATCCCGCTGCGTGATCAGGTCCTGTTCATGAAGCACAACCTCAACGCCAGGGCGATCGCCGGCCTTAGCCAGGAATTGATCAGCGTCGAGGCGAACGTGGACGAGTTGGTGAACGAGATCGAGGCCTCCGTCGCACAGGCCGATGCCTTCATCGCGTCTCTGGAAAACGAATGATTCCTCTTGTTGTGCACGAATGGGCCCGGCGCCTCTGGCGCTGGACGAGAAGCTTGAAGGCCCTCTTTCGGAAAGATCGGCACCCTCAGTCTATGGCTGGCAATGAAGGTTGAACAAGGTTTCCGCCCCTCAGCCCCGGGCGATGTGCGGGGGACCGAGGGAAAGGTGGGCGGCCGACTTCTCAGCCGCCGATCATCGATTTGATCGAATTCAGCGTATCGACGTTTTCCTGAAGGGCGTCCAGGTGCGTCTGGATGTCGTTGATCGTGGTTCCCAGTTTTGCCGCAGTGCCGATTGTTCCACCCTGGTCGGTGGCCTTCTGCATGATCGATTTCTTGATGTCGTCCAACTGCGCCTCTGCATTGGGCTGAGTGACGTTTCCGCAGAACCACCCGGCCGCGAACAGCAAAACGGCCGCCCCGATTCGAACGCCTTTCCTCACGATCGTCTTTTTCATGTGGTTTCTCCTCTTGCCATGCCGGGATCATTCCGGGACAGAGTGTAAAAAGTACCTATCGCTTTAAACCGTTATCAGAGTAATCCGCATCATGTCAATGCAAATGAAATCTTCGCGATGAACGGCGACGCGGCGGCCCTTCGTTCAGGGGCTGGGGCTGCTGATAGGATGGAAACGAATTCGTATCGAGCCGTCTGCTTTTAACGAAGCGAAAAGGTGGTTCGATCTATTCGAAACAGGAGGAAGGAGAGGGGGCGAGAAGAAGCAAAAGGAAGCCCGGGCTCAGAGGTTCTTGAGAATCACCGCAGCCAAGGCCCGCGATGTTTCCACCATCCGGTCGAAAGCCTCTTCGAGGCGGTCGTAGATCTGTGTCCACTTGATGATTTCCAGCAGATCGGTGGCGTTTTCCGCCTTTCCCTCGTAAAGCTCGCCGACGCCCACCAGGAAGAGCATCCGCGTCTCCTCCCTGATGTCGTCCATCTTGCCGATAGGCAGAGAAGCAACGGTCGCGGTGCGCAGGTGCTCGAGCATCGACCCGGTCTCGGCGTTGATTTCAACCAGGTTGGCTGCGATCTCGGAGGCGGCGGCCCTGGGCCGGCCGAAGCCGTAGAGGCCGAGGCGCGTAGAAACCGCCTTGATCGCCCGCATGGCCTCGTCGAAGCTGCGGTTCAGTTCGTGTACGTCGCCCCGCTCCAGGGGCTGGATGAATGTCAGAGACAGTTCCTTGAAGATCTCCCGGAAGAGGCGGATCTGTTCCTTTTCGAGTTCGTGGATGGCGCTGCATCGGCCGGGGAGGTCCTGCAGATCCTTCAACAAGGCAGCAAGCAGGATCGTCCCGCGATTCAGGACGGCCCATTGCTCCTGGAAGAGCCTGTAAAACGGGAAGGTGTCGCTGAAGAGTCCGAAACCCATTGCAGATCCCCTTATGGCGCGGGAGCGCCCTTGCGGCGCTGCAGCCGGTTGCTGAGCCCGTCCAGGTAAACATAAAAGACAGGGGTGATGTACAGGGTCATGAGCTGCGAAAAAAGCAGCCCCCCCACCACCGAGATGCCCAGGGACTGCCGGGCGTCGCCTCCGGCGCCGAGCCCGAGTGCGATGGGGAGTGCGCCGATCAGAGCGGCCAGGGTCGTCATCATGATCGGCCTGAAACGGATGAGGCAGGCCTGGTGGATCGCCGCCAGCGAGGTGAGCCTTTCCCTACGTTCGGCTTCGATGGCGAAGTCTACCATCATAATGCCGTTTTTCTTCACGATGCCCACCAGCATGATGAGCCCAACGTAAGCGTAAAGATCCAACTCCTTGCCAAACAGCGAGAGCGCGGCCAGGGCACCGAACCCAGCGAGCGGCAGGGCGGTCAGGATGGTCACCGGGTGGATGAAGCTCTCGTAGAGGATGCCGAGGATCATGTAGATGACGACCACGGTCACGAGCAGCAGGAATCCCATGCTGGCAAAGGAGGATTTGAAGGCTTCGGCCGATCCCTGGAACCCGGTGCTCATGGTGGCGGGGAGCTTTTCCTCCGCGAACTTTTCGATCTCGGGCATGACGACCCCGATAGAGGCTCCGGGCTTCAGGTTGAAGGCGATATTGGCGGCGGGGATCTGCCCCGAGTGGTTGACGCTCAGGGCTGAAACAGACTCTCTGAACCGCGCCACCTGCTTGATGGGCACCAGGGTCCCGTTTGAAGACCGCACATAAAGGGATTCCACCGCCTCCGGGTCTCCCCGGTATTCGGGCAGGAACTCCAGGTAGACGTAATAGAAATTGCTCGAGGTGTAGATCGTAGAGATCTGGCGGGAGGCATAGCCCGAGTAGAAGGCGTTTTGGATCTGCTCCAGGGTCAGACCGTAATAGGAGGCCATGTCGCGGTCGACGTCGATGTCGAGGGTGGGCTTCCGGAACTGAAGATCCGATTTGACATCGATCAGTTGAGGGATGCTCCGCAGCTTCTCTTCCATGAGCGTGCCGTATTCGTACAGATCGTCGAGGTCCGTGCTCTGCAGGGTAAACTGCCACTGGGTGGTGGCGAGCCGGGACCCGATAGTGATCAAAGGCGGGTTGGTCAGGGCGGTGAATACCCCCGGGATCTGGTTCAGCCGGGGCCTCAGCCGTGCAATGATCTCGTCTACCGAGGCGGTGCGTTCCGCCCGTTCCTTCAGGCTTATGAAGACGATGCCGCTGCAGTCCCCCGAGAACCCGGCGACGGAGCCCATGGACCCCTCGGCGCAGTCCGGGTCCTGAAGGAGGATGCTGTTGAGCGTGTCCTGGATGCGGAACATCTCGTGGTAGGATGTTCTGTCCTCCGCCTGGGAAAAGATGCGGAAGAAGTTCTGGTCCTGATTCGGGATGAACCCTTTCGGGATGCGCTGATACAGAAAAACCATTCCACCCATGACGATGACGGTCAAGATCAGCATCCAGAAGCGGTGTACGAGGCAGAAGGTCAAGGTCTTCCCATAGACGGAGGCGGCCCCTTCGAAAACCCTCTCAGATGACCTGTAGAACCGGCCGTGGGCGGATGATCGGCCGGACATGCCTTTGAGAAAACGGCTGCTCAGCATGGGCGTCAACGTGAGGGAAATGAAGCCGGAGGCCAGGATGGCGGTCGTGATGACCACGGCGAACTCCCTGAAGAGCCGGCCGATGATCCCGCCCATGAACATGATGGGGATGAAGACCGCCACGAGCGAGATGGTCATCGAGAGGATGGTGAAACCGATTTCCCGGGACCCGCGCAGCGATGCCTCGAGGGCCTGCTCCCCGAGTTCGATCCGCCGGATGATGTTTTCCACCACCACGATGGCGTCATCGACGACAAAGCCGATGGCCAAAGTCATGGCCATGAGGGAGAGGTTGTCGAGGGTGTAGCCGTAGACCGCCATGACGGGAAAGGTCGCCACCAGAGACAGCGGGATGACGACGCTAGGGATGAGCGTAGGCCTGATGGCCCGGATGAAGAGGAACATGACCACCAGAACGAGGCAGATGGTCAGGATCATCGTGTACTGGACGTCGTGGATCGACTCCTTGATGAAGGAGGACTGGTCGTAGAGGATGTCGAGGCTCATGGCTCCGGGCATGGCCTTGGCGATCGCGGGGAGCTTCGCTTTGACCTGCTCGGCCAGGAAAACCGTGTTGGTGCCGACCTGTTTCCGGACCCGGGCGAAGACAGCCTTGCGTTTTTCCCCATCTTTCATGAACCAGGCGGTGTTCCGCTCGTTTTCGACGCTCGCCACGGCCCTGCCGATGTCTTCGATCCGCACGGGGTAGCCGTTCTGATAGCAGACGATCAGGCCTTCGTAGTCCTCCGCCCGCATGAGCTGCCCGTTGCTCTGCATGGTGTAGCTGATCCGCGCTCCGTCGAGCGTCCCGCCCGGCAGGTTCACGTTGCCCGCGCTCACGCCCGCCGACACTTCATCGATGCCGATCCCGCGGCTCGCCAGGGCCTTCGGATTGACCTGGATCCGAACGGCGTAACGCTGCGCCGGGAGGATGTCCACCTCGGCAATCCCGTTGATGGCGGAAAGGCGCGGGATCATGACGTTTTCCCCGAAATCCTGCAAGTCGCTCACGGGAAGGTCGTCCGCGCTCAAGGCCAGAAAGATGATGGGCATATCGGCCGGGTTGACTTTGTTGTAGACGGGTGGATTGGGCATGCTCTCGGGCAGCACGCCCATCGCGGCGGCAATGGCCGCGTTCACATCCAGGGCGGCGGCGTCTATGTCGCGTTCGAGATTGAACTGGATGTTGATGGTGGTTTGTCCGAGCACGCTCTGGGAGGCCATGGAGTCGATCCCGGCGATGGAGGAGAACTTCTTCTCGAGGGGGGTGGCCACGGTGGCCGCCATGGTTTCGGGATCGGCTCCTGGAAGAGAGGCGGTGACGCTGATGGTCGGAAAATCCACGTTGGGGAGGTTGCCGATGGGAAGCTTTTTGTAGGAGAGGATTCCAAGAAAGAGGAGCCCAGCCATAACCATGATGGTCATGACGGGCCTTCTGATCCAGATCTCGGAGATGTTCATAAAGCGGCCTCCCCCTCGATGCCCGCCGGTCGCCGGCCCCTTAGCGCTGAGGCCCCTCGACGATCCTGACCTTGAAGCCTTCCTGCAGCTTGTTCTGGCCGGTCAGGACAACCGCTTCACCGCCTTCGAGTCCACTGGATAGGACCGCCTCGCCGCCGATCCGTCGATCCACGTCCACCGCCCGCACTTCTGCGGTGTTGTCCTGGCGCACCACAAACAGGTAGAACCCTTGCTGGCCGCTCATGACCGCATTCAGCGGCACCGTCAAGGCGTCTTTCTGAAGATCCAGAACGAGGCGGGCCTGAACGTATTGACCCGGCCAGAGGATCTGGTCCGCATTTTCGAACTCCGCCTTCAGGGCGATCATCCCGGTTGCCGCGTCGATCGCGTTGTCGATGAAAACGAGCCGGCCGGAAAGGGGCGTTTTCGACGCCCCGTCTGTGAAGGCCAGGACCTCGAGAGGGTGTTGCTCCATATAGTGCCGAATGGTGGTGAGGTGCCTTTCGGGCACCGCGAATCGAACATGGATAGGGGTCATCTGGTTGATCACCGTCAGGACGGTCGTGTTGGCCTCCACGATAGCTCCCTCGTGCACGAGCCGGCTGCCGGTCCGGCCGGCAAAAGGCGCCCGGATGGTGCAGTAGGACAAATCGAGCCTGGCCTGCGCCAGGCATGCCGCATCGGCCCGGATCAGGGCCTCGGTGGCCATCGCATCGGCGCGGGTCTTTTCGATGTCGGATTCCGAAACCGTGCCTTCGCCGACCATGCCGGCATAACGCCGCGCCTCGGCGCGTTGGAATTCGAGGTTCGCGCGGTGCATGGCGAGCCGCGACTCGGCCTCGCGGATCTTCTCGACAAAAGGCTTCGAGTCGATCGTAAAGAGGACCTCGCCCTTTGCGACGTTCTGCCCCTCACCGAATCCGATTTTTTCGAGCTGCCCCGTGACCCGGCTGAGGATGGAGACGGTCCGGACGGGCTCCACTTGAGCGGGGGCGTCCAGTACGAGAGGCATTTCCTTTTTGGTCGAGATCGACACGGTGACGGGAACGGGAGGAGGGGCCGCCGACGGGGCCTGGGGGCCATCCGAACAGCCTTGGCAGAACAGCGAGAGAAGCAGAGGAAGCAGGAGGCGTTTCACGGTGTCACATCCTCCGTTAGCGGTTCAGCAGTCTTTTCAGGACGTGCGCACTTCGGCCGATCCGCCTGAATCCATCGCGAAAGGACAGGGTGACGCAGCGTTTTTTCCCCAACGATGGGAACCTACGCTATGGAACCCCAGTATGTCAATTTAAATGAATTCAGGTGAATCTCCTCTCTTTGCATGAAACGGACAAGAAGTTTGAGGATTTCCGTATGATAATCTTCCTTGGCATAGATCCGCCCCCTGGCAGGCTTATAATAGCAGCCATCCAGCGAAAAGGAGGCTTGTCCCTGCCCCCCGGTTCGACCGGCGCAAGGGACAGGCCAGGCTAGGGTTGATTCAGGACGACGATTACTTCATTGGCTGCAAACCTGCTCTGCCCGTCCTTTACGGTGATCTTTATGTGGTAGGAGCCCGGGTGAGCCCCCGTGACGTAGAAGGAAACCTTCTCGTCTACGGCGGATATCTCTCCCTGATTCGGTTCTATCTTCGCGCCGCTGACATCATCCGGGTATTCGATCTCTGCTTCCCAGCGAACCGGTGCTCCGGAAGAGACCCAAAACGAGACTTCTGCAGGCCCGGGGTAATCGCTCTCGACAGTCTTGGAGAGCAACTCCAGCGAAGGCTTGGGTGCCGTAAAATGGATCACCCGGTCAAACAGCAGTTCGGTATAGCTCGGGCCGGTCTTTGTGCCGGGCTCTACATACGCCCTGAACGCGACAAACATCTCATCATCGATTTGCGTCCCCTCACCGCATCCAGCGATGGGGACCTCCATACAGTAAGGTTCACCGTCGCAGTGGCGTGCCACTTTGATGGCGTAAAGTTTATCGACTTCACTGGGGGGGCCATATGGGAGATAAGAGCTGGCGCTGCCTGCGAAACTGAAACAGTCCGGGGAATAACAATGATCGAATCCGGTTGCTATCCCGCAGTACTTATATGCCTGGTAAATACTGAAGTTGTGGTAGGTGGCCTTTCCGCTCTTTTGATGGTTGACGCCGTAAATGACGAGAAAGTCATCCGGGTCCTCCGAGAGCTTGAAGAATTCCTGAGTCATCAAATAGGCGGCATCACTGCTGTCCCCCAAGGTGTTTGTCAAGGTTTGGAGCGCGAGGGGGCTTTGCTTGATCCATTGATCCGTCGTCAACTCCTGAGCGGATTGGCCTGGGTAAGTGTCCAGGATGGCCCTTCGGAGCCCGTCCACTGCCGGGGCGAGGTCGAATTCCGTTTGGCCGGTGCCCCGGACCACTTGGGGTGGGGTGGGAAATGGATCGTGAGAATCATTCGGGGGCGTAACGCGGAACACCACGACCCCCGGGTTTTCGAGGTAGCCTCCACCATCGCTTGTGCCATCCTTCCACAAGGCCGTGCGCTGACCGATGATGATCTGGTCCGTGGTCTCATCCAGGGCATCATTGGTTTTGAGAAGACTCGACGGGATGACAGAAGTGTTGACCCGGCCGAGGAAGCCTGCGCGGATGGCCGCGGCACGGATGGCCTCGTTTGTTTTCCTGTCGGCGGTGAAGATAAGGACGATATTGCTGTTGAACTCTCCCCCGAATGTCTTGATGGTGAATCGATTAATGGGATCTCCGAAGCTCGAGAATATCTTGTGGGCGTCCGCCGGGCCCCATCCCTCCTCGTAGCGGGAAAATAGAAAGCTGGCATAGCTGAAGTAGTCGCACGGGGGAGGCGTCGGCCCGATGAGAACGACCGCCTCATTCCTCCGAATGCGAAATATAACGGGTAAAAGTGTCGGGGCTTGTCCCGGCAGAGGCGGAACCACCGCTGTGAGGTAACGATTGGTGACGTTGTTGCCGTTGCAGGAGTCGATGAGCCCTTGGCAATAGAGCTTCATAAAATTGAGCTCTACATAGTTTTCATAATTCAGGTCTCCCAACACCTGATAACCGCTGTTCAGCAGGTTTTGTTTCAGAACAGCCGCCTTTGTCAGCAGAGAAGTCTCAGCCCATGTCTGAATATGAAAAAAATTTGTAAGGAAAACCATAAGTACAATAAAAAATACTCTCTTCATCGCAACGCTTTTCATGAATTGCACCTCCAAGAAGCTAAAAAAATTGTTTGCAGCGATTAGAGTTGCGTTTTATAATGATTGCATTCAATGATGCATTCATGCTGATATAGGCTATCCACTTTGCTGTTATTCCATGGTAGATAATGCGGATAAATCACATGACTGTAAAATATCTCTGATAGAGCAAAGTGATGATATACTTTCTATCACATTCCTAAACGTTAGTGTTTATTTTTTCCTATTATAGCGCTTGAATAACTTCACAAAATGCAGTTATATCCTAATATTTCGATATCACAATCTGAATGCTTCTGGAGGATCCTTTGGCTGGTGGGAATAAATTGCTGGTAACATGGTATTTTATGTCTTATTTGTTTCCCGTTCTGCGCGCATTCAAGTCAAATTGAAATAATGTCTGGGAGTTGATTTAGACCTGGCTGGCTCATCATCATGTAAAGGTTGTAAATTTTGAGGCTTCCCACACGGTTATTTTCACCTAAGACATTAGTTGGGTACCAGTCAAGGAAAAAATGCAATGTTCACAATTTTGTGTGAAGTGCTCTTCTGATGAGTCACCCCGCGGACTTCTGTCCACCTAATTGTGTATTCAGACCGAGTTGGGGGGCCGCAGAAAGACCGTCGCAGCGGATTAGATGACGGACCGTGAAATCAGCGTCATCAAGTTCGTTACTCCTGATGATCGTCATTACGAGCGGGAGCCACAGATCTTGGTGAAAAGGCACGCACTCTACCAGGCTCCACTCCGCCGCTGTCCAAACCGGTGGTCAAGGCCAACCCGCGATTGGCAACCGGCCCGAGTTGTAAGCTCAACCCGCGGAAAAATACCGAAGCTCAACATGAATGATTATTCAATGTCATTGACTTAAGCTATGGGCTTGTAGGCCATAGCGGCAATTTTCAGTTTCGGCCCTCTCTTTCTGGGATTCTTCCGGCCTGGTCGTATAATCGATAAAGACTTACCGAGGAGCGAGAGGAGGCTTCGAAGGATTTTTGTGATGTGTCGCCGGGCAAAGAGGAGCACGACGTTGCTTTTCATAGACGAAAGCGCATAGGTGAAGTTGACCTGGTACCTGAGTCGTTCGGGATGCTTTTTGGCCTGCTCCTCAATAAGATCTTGAACTGGATGAACGATCATGGCAGTCAGGTTGGCTGTCAAAACTCTCGCGTGGAAATCCTGGAGGACAGCGAGGGGAGATTTTCCCGAGAAGTTCTCCATTTCGATGCGGCATTTGAGATGGCTGTAGGCGGTCTCCACAGACCAGCGCTTGGTGTAGAGCTCTTTGAGCTCAGCCAAAGGAAATTGGCGTTTGTCAAGGAGGGAAGTCAAAAGAACGACCTTTACCCTGTTTTTCAATGTGAACCGGAGGACGCGAACTTTCAGGGGGTTGGTGCTCAAGTTCTTCTCTTGGCAGAATTTTATGGCGGCGGGCGACGGTTTAAGGGTGACGATAGCCTCGCGCTTTCCGGAGCGGAGGAATTCTTTGACAAGATCTGAATCCTTTTTCATCCTACAAAGGAATTGAGAGCCCCGGTTGAGGATCAGGGCAAAAAGCCAGTATGCGGGGTATCCCCGGTCGAGAAGAAGAAGGTCGCCTTCACCGGTATTCTGCACGTGTTTAGCGGCTAATGAGCGTTCACCTTCCCCTTTAGGAACCATGAGTGCATGAACGGTGATACGATTCAAGACGTCGTAGAGCAACGAGACCCTGGCCAAAGGGCAGGGTTTCCGGGTTTTGGCGGGATGCCAAACGCCAAAGAACTTTCTGGTCTCATCGTTGTCAGGGACACGCAAGGTAGATCCGTCGACAGCCAGCAGACGAAATCCCATCCAGCGCCGAACAGGGAAGGACTGATAAAAGAAGGAGTGCAGTCTCTGATTCAGATCAACAAAAGCCTCGAAAGAAATTTTGCGTCTGGCTCGACAGAACGCGCTAGCGGTAACCTTTCTTTCGGAGCGATCGGAAGACGGAAAAAGTTGAAAGAACCCGTCAAGTTCCTTTTGTAAGGAGCAGCGGACGAAATTCATGAGGAAAAGTATTACGGTGCTGAAGGGGAGTTTACGATTGCGAGAAAAATATTTTTCACACAGACGATGTCGGTGAAAAAAATCAGGAGAGTCAAGATATTTATTGAGAAATCCGACAAGTTTGGCACAAATTCTGGAAAGCACCTTCTGTGCCAACCGCAGTCTTTTCATCAAATTTTTCTGTAAACATATCTCGCCTCCTTGAAAAGTAATATACGCCCCGTTTTCTACTGAGGGTATAATAGCATAATTTATTATATTTACAAGTAAAAACATGATCAGCGTTCTCTTAAGTCAATGACATTGAATGATTATTCGCCGCCTAAAGACGGCTCAGGTGAAAACAACCTTTCAAAGAGGTGCATATCCCGTCCGGAGGACAGGCCAAGGGGAGAGAAGCAGGTATAGATGAGCGGATCGAGTTTTGTATTGGACCAAGCTGATCAGTGCACAGGCGCCTTGCGGCTTGAGCATCCGGCGTTCTCAGCCGAGCAAAAGGTCAGTTTCTTCTATCTTCAATGTCGGGAATGCGGTGCGGTGATCGACATGCAAGAGGATGAGAAGAAAGGATCGCCCAATGAACCGTCAAAAAAAGTGTCTCATTTTTATAGAAAGCGCCCCGGTGAGATGCTCCATCACAAAAAAGGGCTATGGCTTGCGGCCGTAACCCTGAAATTTTTCTGGTCGGGGCGGCAGGATTTGAACCTGCGACACCTTGCTCCCAAAGCAAGTGCGCTGCCAGACTGCGCCACGCCCCGTGGGTTGGAGATGCCGTAAATGTAGCCCAGGGAGGGGGTGAAATCAAGCCGTTTTTTCTTTAAGAGCTTGACCGGTACCCGGCATTTGATATAGAGTGCCCCGGGAAAGCGGCCGCGGGTTCCGGATGAGGAACGCTTTGCGGCGGAAAATCCGGGAGGGAGGGGTTTTATGGATCTCTGGAGAAAAATCGGTGTCGGAATCGTGATGATGGTCCCTTCTTTTGTGGGAGGAGGCCTTTTGTACAGCTGGACGCATTCCTGGTTCGTGGTCTGGGGCTGGGTGATCGTCATGGCGATTTTGGCCGGCTCCATCATGGGCGGGAAATTTCTGCGGAAGAAGGAAGGCGAATACGCATAGGAAACCGAGCCGGAGAAAAGGCGGACAGGGTGCAGGAGAATGCACCGCCTGGAAGATGGAGTGACGCCTATCCATCCGGGCTGATCTATTTTGGCCGGCTGAGAATTGAACGGTTTTGCACAAGAAAGGGGCATCGAATCATGGTTCGATGCCCCTTCGTTTATCGGTGACAGCTCAGGATGACGGGATCAGGCGATGCCGAGCTGGAACTTCAGGGATTTCAAAGTGTTTTTCATCAGCATCGTAATGGTCATGGGGCCGACGCCGCCCGGGACGGGGGTGATGTAGCCCGCGATTTCCTTCGCCTTGTCGAAATCGACGTCGCCGCGCAGGATGGCCACCTTCTTGCCGGTTTTTTCACTGATGGTCTCACCGACCCGGTTGACGCCGACATCGATGACACAGGAGCCGGGTTTGATCCATTCGGGCTTGACCAGTCCGGGGACGCCTGCGGCCACGATCAGGATATCGGCCCGTTTGCAGTGGGACGCGATGTCTTTGGTGCGTGTGTGAACGATCGTCACTGTGGAGTTGGCCCCGGGGCCTTTCTGGAGCATCATGTTGGCGATGGGTTTGCCAACGATGTTGGAGCGGCCGACCACCACGACCTCGGCGCCGCTGGTTTCGACACCCGCCCGGACGATCATCTCCTGAATGCCTGCCGGGGTGCAGGGCGGGAACTTGACTTCGTCGCCACCGATCATGAGCCGGCCGACGTTGACGGGATGGAAGCCGTCCACATCCTTGTCCGGGTCGATGGCGTTGAGGACCTTCTTCTCGTTGATGTGTTTGGGCAGGGGCAATTGCACCAGGATGCCGTTGATCGAATCGTCCTTGTTGTACTTGTCGATGAGAGCGAGCAGGTCGGCTTCGGAAATGTCCACCGGCTGGCTGTCCTGGACCTCTTTAAAGCCCACGCGATGGGCCGTCTGGATCTTGAGCGTGACATAGGAAATAGAAGCCGGGTTTTCACCCACCAGGATAGTCACGAGCCCCGGTACGACGCCATGCTTCTCCTTGATCTGTTTGACCTCTTCCTCGATTTCCTTGAGGATTTGCTCCCTGATTTCGGTCCCCTTGATTAATTTGGCGGTCATTCCGAATCTCCTTTCCTGACTTTTCATTAAAAAAATGGAATAATCGATGGGCTTGTGAAAAAAATCTTATGCGCCACCGAAGGGTCAATAGCACATCTGATTTGGGAATTCAAATCATTTTGCTCTGGGTTACGAAGAGTTTCTCTCACCGCCGCCCCGCAGGCGGGGGACCGAGCACGTGCAGCGTGTGACCTAATGATTCTCCTTTCCGGATGGAAAAAGAAATTCCAGCGGGAGATCCTTTCCGGATGGACACCGGGCAGTAAGGAGGGAGGCGGCATGGCCTTGGAGAATGCACCTCCGTCAGCGCCATGTGCCGGCGAAACGGTTGAGCAGGCCTGAATCTGCGCCGATATAGTGTATGCCGGCACCCGAAGGCGGTGAAGAAAAGGAGCGGTCTATGACTGGATGGCAGCAAGATCGGAAAGCCGATGGAGGAGGAATCGTGGATCGAAATTTGATCTATATGACGGCCGACAGCCTCGATGAAGCGCGGCGGATCGGCAGACATCTCGTCGTGGAGCGTTTGGTTGCCTGTGTGAACATCTTCGAAGGGATGCAGTCCTTCTACTGGTGGGAGGGAGCGGTTCAGGAAGACCGGGAGGTGGTGCTGGTGGCCAAGACGCGGTCGGACCTGGTCCCGCGAGTGTTGGAGGCGGTGAAATCCATGCACAGCTATGAGTGCCCCTGTATGGTGAGCATCCCGATAGCGGGCGGGTATCAACCCTTTCTGGAGTGGATCGACCGGGAAACGGCCTCGGGGGACGAGCGGGCGCCTGCGGTGTGACCGGGTGATCGGGGAGATTTGCTGCGCCTTCGACCGCACTGGATTGTATTCGCTCGCCGGCAGGCGCCCGGAGCAGTTGGAGACCTCCGGCCACCAGCACACAGGCGTTGAACGCTCGCCGACAGGCGCCAGGAGCAGCTGCCTCCGGTTCGTGTGCGGCGCTGTTTGCCACATCGGTAAACCGGGCCAGGCCCATCCCCAAGGCCGCTCGCTTCTTATGGATAAGCTCCCGGCAAGAACCGCCGGACGAAGAGAAGGCCCTGTCCCGGGGCCGCTCTCATGGCCTTCGACGGCGCCGGTATCGGACGACGAGCAGGAATCCGCAGGCCAGGACGAAGAGGATGACGAGTCCTATATTATAACGGTAGAGGATGCGGTCGATGCTTTCACGCACGTGATCCCAGTTGCTGCCGAGGGCGTAGCCCATGGAGATCCAGATGAGGTTCCAGACGGCGGCGCTGACCAGTGAAAGCAGAACCACGATCGGGAGCCTGAGGCGGGAAAACCCTCCGAAGAGAGCGATCGCCGAACGGATCCCGGGGAAAAAACGGTTCATCAGGATCAGTCCATAGCCATAACGATTGAACCAGACCTCGGCGCGGATGATGTCGCATGCCTTGAGGAACCAGAAATCCCTTTCGATGAAGAAATGCCGGCCGAAGTAGCTGCCCGCCTGAAAGAGCGCCAGGAACCCTGCCAGGCTTCCTATGGTCGTGACTGCATAGACGCCGGCGAAACCCAGCTTGCCGGACCCGACCAGGAAGGCGCCGAAGGCCGTGATCGTGTCCCCGGGGATGGGTGGAAAGAGGTTTTCCAGGAAGGCGCAGAACCCGAGGAGCGCATAGATCATTGCTTCGGGCAATTCTCCAACCCAACGGAGAAACTGGTCAAGGTGATTCAACAGGAGGACTCCTCGAGGTGTTTTCCTGAACCGGGCAAGGCCCTGAAGGCGGTTCCGCCGATCGCCGGCTATGGGAAAGCGCCGGTCAAAGGCATTATTGGGGGGCGGGCGCCAAAAGACAAGCCCTCTTTTTGCCTTGACTGCCCGCGTGCCATTTGTTAGCTAATTTCCATCCGGAAATGGTCTTTTTGGCCGATCTCGGCGTCAATCTGCACGTCTGCTTGTGCGGCGACCTGCAGGTCGCCTCTCCGCGCAAGCGCTTGATTCCCTTGATATGGGGCAAACCGGATTTGCCGGGAAACAAGGGGCTGAGCACCCGAAGGGTGCGAAGAACCGGGACCCGCCCCGCAGGGGTGGGACTGAGCACGCCCCGCGTGTGAAGAAAAATCCTTATTTCCGGATTGGGAACGGGGTTCTGAGGGGAAATCATTTCCATTCCGCCTTCCGGGCAGGGCGGGACCGATTCATCGAGCGAGGAGAAAACAGAGGCCATGGCGAAAGAAAAATTGAAACGGAAGGAATTGTTGAAGTCTCCAGACGAGTTCCTGACCCTCTCCGAGAAGGTTCTGCGCTATCTGAGCGAGCACACCCGGCAGGTGAAAATCGCCGTGATCGGGTTGGCCGTTGTGTTCGCGGCGTATTTGGCCGGGTGGGGGTATCTCAAGCATGTCAACAAGGCCGGCCAAACGGCCTATAACGAGGCGTATGAGATCGTCAGTGACAACCTCGGGCCCGATCCCGATGTCGAGGCGCTCAAGCGGGCGAAGGACCTGTTCGCAGAAGTGATCGATGATTACGGGCTGTCGAAGGCGGCTGATCTTGCACTGCCCCAATTGGCGCATCTTTACGCCCTCGACGAGCAGTACGACGAGGCCATCGAGGCCTACCGCAAGTTCAACGACGCCGTTTCGCACAAGCCGCCGTATCCTGCGCTGAGCGCGTTGGCGATCGCTTCCATCTATGAAGACAAGGGGGAATTCGACAGGGCCGCTGCGGAGCTTGCCCCGGTGGTGGCCGAGGAAGAGAGCCCATTCAAGGAATCAGCCATTTACCAACTGGCGCGTTTGTATGATCTGGCCGGTCAGAAAGACAAGGCCGAGGCCCTTTTCAAGGAATTCGTGGAAACCTATCCTAACTCCATGTTCAAACCGATGGCGGAAGCCAGGCTCTGATCTCAACGGCGGGCCGGCTCAGCCGCGCCCGGGAAAAGCGCCCGGATCGTTTTTTACCCGGCCCTGCGGATTCATTCTTTGCGAGGAGGAACGCTATGCTGATCGGTGAAATTCTGGCCCGCAACGCCAGGATGTACGGGAAGGAAATCGCTTTGATCGAGAGGGATCCGGCCAAGGGGAAACGGCTGGAGATGACCTGGAAGGCCTTCGACGAGGCGGCGAACCGGATCGCGAACGGCCTGATGGCGAAGGGAGTGAAGAAGGGGGACAAGGTCATCCATTTGATGATGAACTGCCTGGAGTGGCTTCCCGCCTACTTCGGCATCCTCCGGACCGGGGCATGGGCCGTGCCGCTCAATTTCCGCTTCTCCTCATCGGATATCCGCTACTGCGCGGAGATCGCCGAGGCGAAGGTCATGATCTTCGGCGAGGAGTTCATCGACCGGTTGGCGCCTATCAAGGATGAACTCGGGACGATCGAGCATTTCATCTTTTCGGGTCCTCCGGATCTTCGGCCCGGATACGCGGAGGATCTCGACGCCTTCATGGCGGGGGCTGCGGCGGATGAGCCGCGTGTCCCGATCGATGTCCTCGACGAGGCGGCGCTCTATTTTACGTCCGGAACCACCGGGACCCCCAAGCCGATCCTTCTGACCCACCGCAACCTCGAATTTTCCTGCGTCGTCGAAAACCGCCACCACTACCAGACCCACGCCGACAATTTCCTATGCATCCCACCGCTTTACCACACCGGCGCCAAGATGCACTGGTTCGGAAATTTTATCGTGGGGGCGAAGGCCGTCATTCTGAAGGGGGTCAAACCGCAGTGGATCCTGGAGGCGGTCTCCGAGGAGAGGGCGACCATCGTCTGGCTCCTTGTCCCCTGGGCGCAGGATATCCTCATCGCGATCGAGCGGGGGGAGGTCAAACTCGAAGATTATCACCTGGATCAATGGCGTCTTATGCACATCGGGGCGCAGCCCGTTCCGCCAAGCCTGATCAGGAACTGGAAGAAGGTTTTCCCGCATCACCAGTACGACACGAACTACGGATTGAGTGAAAGCACCGGCCCCGGGTGCGTGCACCTGGGCGTCGAGAACACCCACAAGGTCGGCGCCATCGGCGTCCCGGGCTTCGACTGGGAGTTCAAGATCGTCGATTTCGAACGGAAGCCCGTAGTACCGGGCGAACCAGGCGAGTTGATGGTCAAGGGGCCGTGCGTTATGAAGGAGTATTACAAGAACCCGCAGGCGACCCGGGATACGCTTTTCAACGGGTGGTTGCTCACCGGGGACATGGCCCGCGTCGACGAAGACGGTTTCATCTGGCTGGTGGACCGGAAGAAGGATGTGATCATCACCGGCGGGGAGAATATCTTCCCGGTCGAAATCGAAGATTTTCTGATGGAAAATCGGCTCATTCAGGATGCCGCGGTGATCGGTCTGCCCGATGAGCGGCTCGGAGAGGTCGTGACGGCGATTGTAAAGCTGAAGGAGGGCGCAGAGATGGACGAAGCCGCTTTCTTCCAGTACTGCGAAGGCCTGCCGCGCTATAAACGGCCCCGCCGGGTGTTCTTTGACGAGGTCCCGCGCAATCCCACCGGAAAGATCGAGAAGCCGAAATTGCGCAAGAAATATGCCGGTGCGGCCGAGACCTTCAAGATCAACCCTTGATTGATTCCCCTGCAGCGCGTCTTTGCGGCGGTTGCAGGCCGCCGCATGGACGATGCGGCTGCATAGGGGAGGGAAGCCTGCCGGATATCAGGAGAAAAAGTCTTTTTGCTTGACATGTTTCCAAACGTTCGGTATGAAAAGATAGCTAGAATATAGCTGCAATATGACCAGCCTAGCACCAGGCGGCCATGAAACGACGAAGGCCGCCTGGTGGTCGACGACGCAGTGCCATCCTGTTCATGCAGACCCAGCTCTTCAGCGTTTTGGGCCCGCCGGGCCCGAGGGGGAGAGACCAAACAACCAACCATGGAAGTCGGGGGAGAAGATGCACAAATTATTGACAGATGCACCAGGTACAAAGATGCTTTTGTTGGGCAATGAGGCCATTGCCAGGGGTGCCCTGGAGGCGGGGATGTCTTTCGCCACCTGTTATCCGGGAACGCCTTCTTCGGAGATTCCCGAGCAGTTCCTCCACATCAGCCAGGAAACCGATCTCTACTTCGAATACTCGACGAACGAGAAGGTTGCCTTGGAGGTGGGGTCCGGGGCGGCGGCGTGCGGGTTGAGGACCATGGTGACGATGAAGCACGTGGGGCTCAATGTGGCTGCAGACCCGCTGATGACGCTCGCCTATGTCGGGGTGAAAGGCGGCATGGTGATCGTGAATGCCGATGATCCGTCGCTTTTCTCGAGCCAGAACGAGCAGGACAACCGGTATTATGCCCGTCTTTCCGGGCTGCCGATGCTGGAGCCGACCACCGTCCAGGAGATGAAGGACGCCACGGTTGCGGCATTCGACCTGTCCGAGGAACTCGGACTTCCGGTCATCCTGAGAACCACGACGCGCCTGAACCACATCCGCGGAGGGGTGGAACTCGGCAAGCTGCCTCCCAGAAAAACCAAAGGGACCTTCAAAAAGGACCCGTTCAATCTGGTGACGGTTCCCGCGGTCTCACGCAAGCTGCACCAGGTGCTGCTCGAAAAGTATGACCGGGCCCTCGAAAAGTCCGAACAGTGGCCGTACAACCAGTTGACCGGGAAAGGCAAGTGGGGCATCGTCGCCAACGGTGTGAGCGTCAACTACGTCCGCGACGCCGTCGTCGATCTCGGCATTGCGGACAAGGTGACACTCCTCAAACTCGGTTTCTCATGGCCGCTTCCGAAGGCGCTCATGACGCGGTTCCTCAAGCAGGTGGACAAGGTTCTGGTGGTCGAGGAACTGGAGCCGATCATGGAAAACGAGCTGAAGGCCCTCGCACAGGAAAACGGGATCATGATCCCGATCAAGGGCAAAGGGATCGGCGGCCTCTCGCGCCTCTTCGAATACGATCCGGGTCTGGTCCGCAAATCAGTCGCGGAGTATTTCGGGATCGATTACAAGGCTCCGGCGGTGGTCGAAATGTCCGACCTGCCTCCGTTGCCCGGCAGGCCGCCTAACCTGTGTGCAGGCTGCCCGCACCGCGCTACTTTCTATGCGGTGAAGCAGGTGTTCGGCAACGAGGCGGTGTACCCGACGGATATCGGCTGCTACACCCTGGGCGTTCTTCCGCCTATTTCCATGGCGGATTACCTGATCTGCATGGGATCTTCGGTCAGCAGCGGCTGCGGTTTCGCCGAGGGGACCGATCAGAAGACCGTCTCCTTCATCGGCGACTCGACCTTTTTCCACTCCGGCATCACCGGCCTGGTCAACGCTGTGCACAACAACCACAAGTTCACCCTCGTCATCCTCGACAACGGCACGACGGCCATGACCGGCCACCAGCCCCACCCGGGGGTCCAGGCGGAGCTGATGGGGCTCAATCTTTCCCGCATCTCCATTGAGCAGGTCGTGCGGGGCTGTGGAGTCAAGGATGTCCATATCGTAAAACCCTACAAGATCAAGAAGACGATCGAAGCCTTGCAGGCCGCCAAGGACTACGATGGCCTTTCCGTGGTGATTTCCGAGGAATTCTGCCCCCTGTTCGCGAAGGCGACCAAGCAGTTCAAACGGGGTAAGGTCTTCACCGTCAATCAGGAAAAGTGCAAGGACCACAGGGACTGCATCAACAAGCTGGCCTGCCCGGCCATGTTTGTGGAGGAGGAGAAGGTCCGGATCGACGAGAATCTGTGTATTGGCTGCTCGGTCTGCGCCCAGGTCTGTCCCGAAAACGCCATCGTGCCCGTGAAATGAGGAAAGGGAGGCTTTAATGGAAACGAAACGATTGGTATTTGTCGGCGTCGGCGGCCAGGGGAATCTTTTAGCCTCGCGTCTGTTGGGGGAGGCGGCCCTTGCCGCCGGCATCCCTGTTGTGGTCAGTGAGATTCACGGTATGGCCCAGAGAGGCGGGATCGTGGAATCGGCTGTGTTGATGGGGAACGTCACTAGCCCCATCGTGTCAGGGGCTGAGGCGGATGTCCTGATCGGCTTCGAGCCGATCGAGACCCTGCGGGCGATGGGGAAATGCAATGCGGACAGCCTGGTGATCACCAACCTGAGCCCGTTGCCCCCGTTTACGGTTTCTATCGGGCAGGGCAAGTATCCGAAAGTGGATGAGGCCCTGGAGCTGATCCAGAAGAAGGTCAAGAAGAAGGTCATTGCCTTGAACGGGAGCGCGCTGGCGGCGGAGGCCGGCAACCCGCTTTCGCTCAATATGGTTATGCTCGGCGCCTTGATCGGATCGGGCGCCGTCCCGATCACCCCTGAAGATATGAAGAAGACCATCTCTGCGTCCACCAAGAAGGCGTTCCTCGAGTCCAACATCAAGGCCTTCGATTTAGGGATGGCGAGTGCCAGATAAACCGTTTGCTGCTGTGGGGGCAGGCTTTGCCCCCTCTTTTTCAAGGGATCGGGGAGGCGGAGGCGTTTTCCCGATCCTCCCGTTTTCTCCCTCAACGCTTCGATCGCCGGACTGCCCGGGCGGTTGTCAAGGGAAACCACGATGGGCAAGGTGACCCGAATCGCCCTGGTATCGACCCCCTGGCCGCTTTTCAATCGACCTTCCATCCAACTGGGCGCCCTCAAGGCCTACCTTTGCCGGGAAGTGCCGAATCTCGAAGTCGATGCCTTCCATCCTTATCTGACCATTGCGGCCGCCCTCGGCTACGATGTGTATCGCGAAATCGCGGATCGAACGTGGCCCGCCGAATCGCTTTACGCCGCACTGCTTTACCCTGACCGGCGCGAGGGTCTGCAGAAGTTTTGGCAGCGGCAGGTCCGACACGTCCCTGTCCTGCGGCGTCTCTCTTTCGACGAACTCCTCGGCGCCCTCGATCGGTCATCCGCCCGCTTCATGGACGGGATGGCATGGGATCGCTTAGGCCTGGCCGGGTTTTCGATCTGTCTGGGGCAGCTGACGAGCAGCCTGTTTTTTATCCGGGAAATCAAGCGGAAAAGCCCCAACGTGTTGATCACGGCCGGCGGGTCTTCGTGCGCCGGAGATATGGGGGCAAGTCTCCTGCGAGCCTTTCCGGAGATCGATTTCGTCGTTCAGGGGGAAGGCGAGAGGCCGCTCGTCCACCTGGTGCAGCATCTCGGCGGCGGGGCGGCCCCTGAAGCGGTTCCACCCTGCCAGGGTTTGATCGGGCGCAAGGCGAACCAAACCGCCTCAGAGACCTCTCAGGTCGATTCGCTCGATGACTTGCCCTATCCGGATTTCAATGACTATTTCAAGGAACTGAGCGCCTTGCCGCCGACCAGACGGTTTTTCCCCCGCCTGCCGATGGAGATCTCTAGGGGATGCTGGTGGCGCGGAGCGGGGCGCACAGCCAGTTCTTCAGGGTGTGCTTTCTGCAACTTGAACCTCCAGTGGTGGGGATACCGCGCGAAGAGCCGCCGGAGGATCCTGGACGAGCTCGATGCCCTTACCGGCGCCCATCAGGTCCTGTCGGTCTCTTTCATGGACAACCTGCTTCCGGCGCGGGAACTGGCGGAGATCTTCGATGGAATTCAAGAACTGGGCCGGGGTTTCCGCCTCTTCGGTGAGATCCGGGCCAAGACGCCTTTGAAGGCCCTCCGGGCGATGGGCATGGCGGGGGTGCGGGAGGTGCAGGTCGGGATCGAGAGCCTGAGCACCCGGCTGCTCGAGCGTATGCACAAAGGTACGAGGGCTATCGACAACCTGGAGATCATGAAGCATTGCGAGGCCTTCGGGTATCCGGATCTTGCCGCCAATCTCATATTGGAGTTCCCGTCGAGCGGGGAGGCAGAGGTGGCGGAAACCCTCAGAAATCTCGACTTCGCCCTGCCTTTCAGACCACTCCGGGGGATTTCCTTCTGGCTCGGGTACGGGAGCCCGGTTCATATCGACCCGGAGCGTTACGGGATCGGCAGGGTTCGCAACCACCCCTTCTACGAACGCCTTTTCCCCCCGGCCGTTTTGAAGGACCTTAAATTGATGGTCCAGGGATACAGCGGCGGGGTGCTCCGGCAAAGGCGTCTCTGGCGCCCCGTGCGGGAGAAAATCAAGGCATGGCATCGATCGTACCAAAACCTGCACGGAGGCGGGGAAGGCGGTCCTTCGGACTGCGAACCCATCCTATCTTACCTCGACGGGCGCGATTTCATGATCATCCGGGAGCGCCAGCCGGGGGCCTTCCAAAAAACCCACCGTTTGAAGGGCCTCTCGCGCGATCTTTACCTGTTTTGCGACGTCCATCGGAGCCTGCGGGCGATCCTCACCCGTTTTTCCGGCCTTGGGGAGGAGCGTGTGCTCCCCTTCCTCCGGATGATGGTCGAAAAGCGTCTCATGTTCAGCGAGGACGATCGTTATCTGAGCCTTGCCGTGCGCTGCGGCCCGCTGCGGGAGGCCTAGCCTTTCTCGTACACGGCGAGGATGCCTTCCAGGGGACGGGGATCGGTAAGGAGGCGCATGCCCGGGTAGCGGGGCATGATGCTGCTCAGGCCGTAGACCAGGAAGCGCGCCCCGGAGCGGGCGCGCCGGCGGATCAGTTCGCCGAACTCTTCGTGCATGATGAGGTAGGTGTAAAAGAGGTCAAAGTCTTCGAAGGGGAGGCCTGTGGCTTCCCTCAAGGCATCATGGACATCCGGTGCGGTCGAATCGCCGTGGAGAAGGTGGATGTTCCGGGGAGGCGGAGGGCGTCCTTCCTCTTGGAGGCGTGCTTCGAGGGACTGTTTGAGCGGGGCGTATTCGTCCAGTGTCCATTCATCCAGTTCGATGCCGGCCGAGACCTGTGTCAGGTAGCTCATGAAAACATTGACCCGCCCGTCTGCGCACCCGAGATCGAGAAAACGCGACTTGCCGGGGTCCAGCCAGCCTTCCTGCACGAGGGTTTCAAGACATTGAAGGAGGACCAGCAGATCGGTGGAGCGACGGAAGCCGAGCGCCCCCACGTTCCCGACCTTGCGCTCGTCATAGAACCTGGCGACGGCCTCCAGGGTCCGCCAGTGCGGCAAGACGCTCTCCGGTGGTGCGCTTCGGGGGGGCATGCTGCTGATTGAAAGGTCTGCCGGATAATCGGGCTTCATGACTTCAGCACCTTCTTGATGCGCTCGTGGAGGAGAAACAGCGCCTCGAGTTCCTCGCCTTCCCTGTTACGCAATCGGGCAAGGCCTTCGGGGCGGATGCGGTCGGTGATCTTGCGGCAGACATAGTTGACGCACAGGACATGCCTCGCGGTGAGGAGACAGCCCTCCGGGCCGAGAAAGAAGCAGGAGCGGGGATCCTGGCGCCGCTTGGGGAGGGCGGCCCCGAGGAGCCGGTTGATCAGGAGCAGCACCGCGTCATAGTATCTTTCGAGGCCGGCCCCGCAGCATGAGCCGCCCTCCAGTGCATCGCAGCGGCGGCAGATCTCGACGATCCCGGTTGACTGCAGGGCTTCGCGGGAGCCCGCCGCGGCCCGTCTGAAGCGGGAGAGCAGCGCCTCTACACCCTTGTCGGAGCGCAGCCTCCGTTCAGCGGCCTCGCAGCAGGCATCAGCCCACTCGATGCGGTCCTCGATGGAGCCTGAAAGCGGAGGCGGCGGATGGAACATCAGTTCAGCCGCGGATGACCGCAGTGTTTTTTGCCTGATTTTCTGGGTGCGGACTCGTTGGACGATTCTTCCCCCGCAAATTCCTTCAGCCCCTCGGCCAGACTGCGCAATTTGAGGTCCACCAGCTGATTGATGGATCCCTTCGGGTAGGTGCCGTCGGCCTTCCGCTCGCCGCCGGTGACGCCCGTGAGGATCTCGATCCCCTCATCGATGGTGCTGACCGGGTAGATGTGGAAACGGCCGCCGGCGACGCTTTCCACGACGTCCTTACGGAGCATGAGGTCCTGGACGTTGCTTGCCGGGATCAAAACGCCCTGATCGCCCGTTAGTCCCCGCAGGCGGCAGCAATCGAACCACCCCTCGATCTTCTGATTCACCCCTCCGATCGCCTGCACCTCGCCTTTCTGATTGACGGAGCCGGTGACCGCCAGGGTCTGCTTGATCGGCACCCCGGAAAGGCTCGATAGCAGGGCATAGATCTCGGTCGAGGACGCGCTGTCGCCGTCCACTCCGCCGTAGGACTGTTCGAAGGCGATGCTGGCGCTCATCGTCAGGGGCTTGTCCTGGGCGTATTTCTTGCGAAGGTACCCGGCCAGGATCAGCATGCCCTTGTTGTGCGTGCTGCCCGACAGGTCCGCTTCCCGCTCGATGTTGATGATCCCTGCGCGCCCCATGGAAGTGGACGCGGTGATCCGCGAGGGCTTGCCGAACATGTAGTCCCCGAGGCTGTAAACCGCAAGTCCGTTGACCTGGCCGACCACGGCGCCGTCGACATCGATCATGAGGGTGCCCCGATCGATCATCTCCTGGATGCGCTCTTCGATCAAGTTGGCGCGGTAGATGCGGGCCTCGATGGCCTTTTCCATGTGCTTGGCGGTAACGATGTCCTGTCCGTCTTCACGGGACCAGAAATTGGCCTCGCGGACCAGGTCGGCGATCCCGGGGAAGGTGGTCGTTATCTTTTCCTGCCGTCCGGTCATTCGCACAGCTTCTTCGACGAGCGCGGCCACCGCACCACGGTCGAGGGGCTTCAGGGCCTCCTCTTCGGTCGTGCGCTTCACGAACCGGGCGACCTGCCGGATGCTTTCGTCCGTCTTCTTCATGCTCGTGTCGAAGTCCGCACGAACCTTGAAGACCTTCTGGACGTCCTCGTCATAGGCGAGGAGCAGATAGTAAACATAAGCGTCCGCGATCACCACCACCTTCGTGTCGATCTCGATGGGTTCGGGCTTGAGGCCGCTGGTGGTGAAAAGGTAGAAGGGGTCGTAGGTCTGGATCTCGAGCTTCCGGCTCTTGAGCGCCCGCTTGAGGGCCTGCCAGACCCCGGGCTCGACAATGGCATCGAGGAGGTTGATGACCAGATAGCCGCCGTTCGCTTTGATGAAGGAGCCGGCCTTGATCTTGCTGAAATCGGTGCGCCACAGCCCGTGGCGGTCGACAATGCGCTCGATGGCGCCGAAGATGTTCCGATAGGTCGGGTAATTCTCGACGATGACCGGCTGCCCCTCCTGCTTGCTGTTGTCGACCAGCAGGTTGACCTGATAGGGCTGGAAAGGGTCCGACTCCGGGAGGATCCCGGCCATTTCCGGTGGGACCTGGTGCTGCGGTGGTCGGAAGATCTGAAGATGGTCGGCCATGTCGTTCAGCATGGCGCTCAGGAAGGCCGTGACTTTTTCGTTCTTGAACTTGGCGGAGAGGGGGTCGGTCAGCTCCGAGGCGTTCTTCATGAAAACGACCCGGTCCATTTTTTCGATCTTCTGCTGGACCTCCTTCTGCAGATCCCGCAGTTCGAGGAAGATCTGGTCGATCTGTTCGCGCAGCTTCGCCTGCTTCGCCTTGAGGACCTCGAATTCCTCTCTCGGAAAGCGTCCCTTTTCGACCATGGCTTCCAGCTGATCGATGTGCACCGGATTGTCGTCCACGACCGGCATGACCTCCGGCCGCTTGATCTGTCCCATCTGGATGTCTACGAGGGCGAACCCCTCTTCCTTGACCTTCTGATCCAGGCCCTTGAAGAAGCTCTTGCCCTTCTGTTCGTAGGTCTCCATGATCTCTTTTTTCAGGCTGATGTACTCCTGGCTTTCAAAGAGCTGAGGGATCTCCTTTTTCAGGGTCTCCACGAGTTCGTGGACGTCCTTTTTGAACTCGGCCCCCTTTCCCTGGTCGAGTTGGATCAGGGCAGGGGCTTCAGGATTCTCGAAATTGGCGACATAGCACAGATCCGGCGGTTTTTTGTCTGTGCGGCGCATTTCCTGCAGAAGCTTCTGGACGGTGGACATCCGGCCTGTGCCGGCAATCCCGGTCACAAAGATGTTGTACCCCTGTTTGTCCATGCCCATCCCGAACCGGAAGGCCTCCACCCCGCGATCCTGGCCGACGATCTCTTTGAGCGGATCGAGGTCATTGGTTGTTTCGAATTCGAAGGCAGCCGGTTCGAGACGCCAGCGCAACTGTTCTACAGGGACCTCAGGGGTCTTTTTCTTTCTGGGCATCGATATCCTCCTTGTTTCATCCAGAGCGTTGACAGGGGGGGTGGAGAGGAGATCAAGCGACGGTTATACGTATGCTGGATGAGCGTGCCTTGAGCTGTTTGGGCAAAACGACCCGTAGGATTCCGTCTGCGAAGGTGGCCTCGACCTCATCCTCGATGACGCGGCAGGGCAATTGGATGCGCCTGGCAAACGGCGTGAAGACGTTTTCAACGGCTCGATCCCTGCCCGCGCTGCGGGCGAAAGGAGCCGGTTTTTCTCCTTGGACAAGCAGGACGTTTTTCATTACGCTCAACCGCAGCGAATCCGGATCGGCGCCCGGCAATTCGACCTGAACGATCAAGGTGGTGGCGTTTTCGGCCATGTGTACAGCAGGTCCGCGGACGAATTCACCGGGCAGGAGAGAGATCCCGAAATCCGCCCATATCCGGTCGAAGAGGCGGTCGATGTCTCTTCTGAGGTCGTCGAGTTGCTGGTTTTTCCATACCGTCAGTTCAAGCATGGTTCGTCCTCCTTTACGGGTCCGTCGCCGGGGGGCGTTTTCAGGTGTTTACTCGGAGCCCGGAGCGTAAAAACAGCGTTTGGGGGAAAATACCTTGCCTTGCTTTTTCAGCGAGTTGATGATTTTGGAGACCTCCTTGCCGTCGATGCCGATGTTTTTGGCGATGTCTCCAGGGCGAACCGGCGCGCCGGCCTTGACCATAGCGTCGTAGACCATTTTTTCCTGTTCGTTCATGCGATATTCTCCCGGTTCGGATGGGCTCCAGCGGAGCCCTTTCGAGTGGCTGCCAGGCCGTTGTCGAATGCCCGCCTCCCGCGTGTGGCTCGTCCCTCCCCCATTGCGGCGTGCTCGTGGGTGCGCTCATTTTCCGGGGAATGCAGGCCTTGGACCTGAGCGTCGCTCTCGGGCCTGCGACCAGAGGGTTTGTCCAGCATGCCTCCAAGGCCGGCAGATCTTCGCCCATTCCGGTCGGAATGGAAAAGCCCTGCTCTAAAAAGGGATCGCACATCAAGATGTTGCGTTGATTTTCCCCGGTCCTGACTGCAGTCTATAGGAATCATCGATTGTCTTCAAGCCACTTTTTTCGTATGCTGCCCCGAACGGCTGCCTGCTCTCGAACAGGGGACGTCCGGTGTTTTTTCCTGAAGGCGCTTTTGCCTCGAGGCGGGAACAGGCCCGCGAGTTTCTTCCGGCGGTGGCGTTTGCGAGACCGCTGCAATCCGGTTGCTCTTCCGTTTAGCCCGACGCATGCACCCCGGGGAGACAGAAAGCGGAGGCGGGCGGGTGGAGATCGGGCGATGTTGCTGGCCGAATGGCTACGGCTATGCATGTTTATGCCGGGGCTGGGCCTGCGGTTGTCGCCGGTATTCGTTTCTGGACTGAGGATGGATACTCTCCTATAATGAAAACTTGAAGGATGTGGATGCAGCCTTTATGAGGGTGATTTCCGGCGGGGCGGATCTTCCCGGACTGGAAAACAGGTACGGCTCGATGGCATCGAGTGCCGTCCGGACGCGGCGCTTCGGTTTTCCGGGATGCGGTCCAGTGGTTGATAGCCTATGAATTGGCTGGACATTCTGATCATAGCGTTGATGGGCTTTCTGTTGGTCAGAGGGCTTTTCCGTGGTTTCTTCCGTGAGGTCGGATCACTCGCGGGGGTCGTGCTTGGGCTCCTCGCCGCCTTTCGGTTCGAGGCGAATCTGACGGGTCTTCTCAAAGGGTTTCTTCCGGACTGGCCTTTTCTCTCTCTGCTGAGTTTCGCCCTGATCATGCTGGCGATCATGGTTGCCTGCAATGTGCTCAGCCTGGCTCTCAAAGCGGCATTCAAGAAGGTTTTCCTCGGCTGGCTCGACCGCGCTCTGGGAGTGGCCGTAGCCTTTGTCAAGGGAATGGTGGTGCTTTATCTCGGTATGGTGATCATCAACTTTTTCGTCCCGGCGGCCTCGCCGGTTGTAACCCAGTCGAAGCTGTATCCCTGGGTCGTCCGGTCTTGCCAGTTCGTGGCAGGGCAGATACCGTCGGAGACCTATGAACAGTGGAAGAGAAAGTTCCGGGGGGAGAAATGGACCGGCGGCGAATCCGGAGAGCCGGACCGGTCCGAAGCGAAATAAATAGTTTCCAATCCGGAAATGAGGATTTTTGGCCAATATCAAGGAAATCAAGCGTTTGCGCGGAGGCGACCTGCAGGTTACCGCACAAGCAAACGTGCAGATTGACGCCGAGATTGGCCAAAAAGACCATTTCCGGATGGAAACGGGGTTCTGCCGGGAAATCATTTCCGGATGGAAGCTAAATATGGATTGGGACAGCATTGGAAAGCGTTTCATCGAACTGTGCCGGCTGATAGACCGGCTGCGCTCGCCCGGCGGGTGCCCGTGGGATGCGAAACAAACGGTGGACAGCATCAAGCGGTATCTCCTCGAAGAGGCCTACGAGGTGGTGGATTCGGTCGAGAAGGGCGATCCGCAGGATGTCTGCGGGGAATTGGGGGATCTCCTCTTTCAGATCGTGTTCATGGCCCGGATCGAATCGGAGACAGGGGCCTATGACGTGCTGGACGTGCTCGACGGGATCATCGAGAAGATGATCCGCCGGCATCCTCATGTCTTCGGCGAAGCGCAAGTGGAGGATGCCGAAGAGGTCGCCCGGAACTGGGCGGAGATCAAGAAGCATGAGAACCATGGGGCCGATTCGGCCGCCTCGCTGCTCGACAGCGTGCCCGTGCACCTTCCGGCTCTCATGAGGGCCCATCGCATGGCGGAGCGCGCTTCGAAATACGGCCTGGAATCGGGGGACGCCGATTCCTTGCTGGATGAGGCCCGGAAGGATTTCCGGTCTCTGGAGTTTGCGGTGGCCGGTGGCGGCGGGTTCGATCAGGCGATGGGCGATCTGCTGTTCTCGTTGGCTGCTCTGGCGAGGGTGAGCGGTGTCCATGCGGAAGACCTCCTGCGCTTGTCGAATCGGAGGTTTCAGGAGGATGTGGAGCGCGTGGAGGGCCGTTTCAAGAGCCAGGGCCTGGATCTCGATGCCGTTCCGAGAGAGAGGAAGGCAGAGGTGTGGCAGGGCATTCGGAAGGAAAGGGTGTGATCCGGGTTGCCTCGGAGGAAGAAAAGCGTTCTGAGGAAGCCTCTCAAATGGGTGCTGGCAGGCCTTTTCGGGTTTTTCCTGTTTACGGCCCTGCAGGTGGCAGCCTTTCGATTCGTCAATCCGCCGTTCAATTCGATCATGCTGTGGGATTATTTCAAGCACAGCGGTGTCGTTCTGAAGCGTTGGAGGCTGGCCGGGTGGGTGCCCCTCGATGAGATATCCCCGCACCTGCGACGCGCCGTCCTTGCAGGGGAGGATCAGCGTTTTCTGATGCACCGCGGCTTTGATTGGACGGAGCTTTCGATCGCGTTGAAGGACATGGCCGCGGACCGGGGGATCAGGGGAGCCAGCACGATATCCATGCAGGCCGCCAGGACGGTGTTTCTCTGGCCGGAAAGAAGCTGGCTCAGGAAGCTTCTGGAGGCCTACTACACGGTCGTGATGGAGGCCTTCTGGAGCAAGGAGAGGATTCTGGAGGTCTACCTCAACATGGTCGACTGGGGGCGGGGATATGCCGGGGCGGAGAGTGCAGCCAGGGGGTATTTCAACCAATCGGCCGCCAGCCTGACGCCTTCCCAGGCCGCAGCGATGGCAGCTGTTCTGCCCAACCCGCATCGATGGTCTCCCGTCAAGCCGGACCATGATGTCGTTCGGCGCATCGAGCGCATCCGAAAAGACATGGCATTGATGCCGCTGGTGAATGGACGATGATCTCGCTGATTACCGACTGGATTTTGAGGATGAGCCTGAAATGGAAGCTGTTGCTCCCCTTTCTCATCCTTTCTTTCATCGGCACGACCGTGCTGGTCTACATCGGGCTCAGGTCTCAGGAGAAGCTGATCAAGAACGAGGAGTTGAAAGAGCTCGCGAGGGTCTATCAGATCTTCCTGACGGTTATCGATCACCGTGAGACGCAGGCGCTTTCCCTCGCTACGATGGTCGCTGTCAACCCGATAGCCGAGGCCGCTTTGGCCCTCAGGGACCGGGAGGGGCTCTACCGCTCCTTCGTCCCTCTTTACGATGAACTTCGCAAGAACTTCGGCATCGGGCAGTTCCACTTCCATATCCCGCCCGCGAAATCCTTCCTGCGGCTGCACATGCCGGAGGAGTCCGGGGAGATGATTTCCTACCGGCGTGAGGTCATCGATGCCATGAAATCCGGCAAGGCTGTCTCCGGGCTGGAGTGGGGCCTGACGGGACTCGGGATCCGGGGTGTGGCACCGGTTTATTATGCCGGCGAGCTGGCCGGGACCGTCGAAATCGGATTCCCTTTCGACGCCCCGTTTCTCGATCAGCTGAAGGGCGAATGGCAAACCGATCTCACGGTTTATGAAAAGCGCGGTGAGGACAACTACATCCTTTTGGCGACCACGGTCAAAGGACACGCGTTCTATGACCCGTTCCCCCTGAACGGGGATTTGCGCTCGGGGTGGCCCCGGATGCTGATTTCGCCCGCCGGCGCGCCCGACAGGTCGGTGCTTCTCGGGACTGTCAGTGATTTTTACGGTGAGACGGTGGCCCTGGTGCAGATCGAGGTCGACCGCTCAGCCATCATGCGGCGACTCGAGAAGACACGCAACCTGATGTTTCTCGTCGGGGGCGTCGGCATCATTCTGTCGTTCGCCCTGACGTGGCTGGTGGCTTATCTCTTTGTCCGGCCGATCGTCGAGATCGTTGAAGACGCCGACGAGATCGCCCGGGGCAGACGGGAGAAACGCCTCAAGATCAGGCCCTCAGATGAAATGGGCAGGCTCACGATCTCCCTGAACACCATGCTCGATTCGCTTCAGGCGCGGCGGCGCGAGATCGCCAACTACGCCCGTACGCTCGAGCGCAAGGTGCAGGAACGCACCGCCGACCTGGTTTCCTCCGAAGAGAAATACCGCACGCTGGTCGAGAACATCCCCTTGATCGTCTATCGTCTGCTCGATGACGGGACGACCGAGTTCCTGAACCCTTACTTTACTGAAAAGCTGGGGTATTCGATCGAGGAGGCGGTCGGCAACAAGCGCTTCTGGTGGGAGAAGGTCTGCGGATACACCGGCGGGCCGGAAGACGACATGGTCCGGCACTGCTGGGAGAACGGGGCGGAGCTGCGCGTCGAGCGGGTCATCAAATCCAGAAAAGGTGAAGAACTCATTTTTATCGATCACGCCATCCCGGCCTTGGACGAGCACGGCAATGTGAAGTGGGTGGACGGCACGATGGTCGATATCACCGAGCTGAAGCACCTGCAGGAGCGGACCCTGCAGACGGAAGAGATCCGTGTCCTCGGTGAGATCTCGGCGCGTTTCGCCCACGAGATCCGCAACCCGCTGGCTATTGCGGGGGGGTTCGCCCGGCGCCTCTGCAACGCCATGTCCCAGGATGACCCCCATTACAAGTTCGCCCAGATCATCGTGGAGGAGGTTGCCCGCCTGGAGGACATTCTCCAGATCATCCTTTCGTCCATCGAGCCGTTTACCTTGACGGTCTCCCGCGTAGACCTCAACAAAAGCCTGCAGCACTGCCTCGACGAGTTGGAAGAATCGATCCAGGTGAGGCAAATTCATTTGGAGACGATCTTCGATCCGGCGCTGGAGTCGATCGAGGGGGATTCCGATCTGCTCCACCGGGCCTTCGAGTGCCTGCTGAAGCATGCTGTAGTCTCCTCGCCGCGCAACGACTCACTGCTCGTCGCAACAGAGAAGAGGAATGGCACCTGCGTGGTCAAGATCAGCCACCGGGCGGAGGGCCTCGGGGACGAGGACCTCGAGCAGTTCTTCTTCCCGCGCATCACGGGAAAGACCGGGTCCGATATCAAGGACCTGCCTCTGGCGAAGGTCATCATTCACCGGCACGGAGGCAAGGTCACCGTCCAGCGCGAGATCGAAGGGCGCATCCTGCTGCGGATAGAATTGCCGGTGATTCTGCCGAAACCGCGGGGGGGAAAAGGCCGACAGGTACGTTCGGCGAATTGAGGGTTGTCTGGATCGGTTTTTACGCATCGGCCCTGAGTGGGGAGGTTTATGCGATTCATTCTGTTAAATGCCTATATTGCCATCGATACGATTTTGTTCTGTCTGTGGACTGCCATTCTCGCGATCTTCGATCGCACCGGGAACACGATCCACGCCTGGGTGGCGCGCCCCTGGGGGAAAAGCATCCTGTGGGGCTGCGGCGTCAAGGTGCGCGTAGCAGGGGCCGAGGCCGCGGACGGCTCGAAGCCGCGCATCTACATGTGCAACCATCAGAGCTTTTTCGACATCTTCGCCCTTCTGGCATACCTCCCGGTCAACTTCAAGTTCATCATGAAGCAGGAGTTGATGCGCATTCCGCTCTTCGGGTTCGCTGTGCGCCGGGCAGGGTATATCGGCATTGTGCGGGGCGACCCGCGCAAGGCCGTCGAGAGCATGAACAAGGCTGCACAGCGCATCCGTGATGGCGCGTCGGTGCTGATCTTTCCTGAAGGGACGCGAAGCATCGACGGGAGCCTCCAGGGGTTCAAGCGCGGCGGGTTCAACCTGGCGGTCAAATCAGGATGCGACATCGTTCCGATCGGCATCAGCGGCAGCCACGCGATCGTTCCCAAAGGCAGCCTTCGCATCAACCGGGGAACGATCGATATGAGGATCGGAGCCCCGATTTCCCTGGCGGATTACGGCAAGCGCGATATTCAAAAACTGGAAATGGATGTGTGGCTTGCCATCGACAAATTGATTTCCCCGCACAGGGAGCCTGCCGGGCACCCATCGTGAATCGTTGAAGCGGCGGCCTGCAGTTAGTTGTCGCGCACGTCAAGTTCAGATCTGCAGCGTATTCCCCTGACCGCCTCGAACCACCCGGTCTGAGTCGGTTTTTTTCTTTTTCGAGGCCTCGAGAGATCACCAATGGCCGCTCGATGCGTAAAGATCGCCGTGTGCGCCCCCGTGTGGGGGACGTATACGTACCGCGTGCCCCCGTCGTTGGCCGCCCCGGCCGAGGTGGGGCGGCGCGTCCTGGTCCCTTTCGGGAGACGTACGGTGACCGGGTTCATCCTGTCCGAGGACGGGAACGAATCGGGCATGGAGCTCAAAGAGATTCGACGGATCTTCGACGAGCCCCCCCTGTTCGGTTCCGCAATGGTGCCCCTGTTCGAGTGGATGGCGGACTACTATGTTCACCCGCCCGGACAGGTCATCGAGAGTGTGCTGCCGGCCGGCCTCAACGTAAACCCTTTTCGATGCGCCGTGTTGACCAAAGCAGGCGAGCGTGCCTTGAAGCGTCTGCCGCCTGAAGACCCCGCAAGAGAGATCTTGGGGTGGATCGGCGGAAATCCGGGCGCCAAACTGCCCTGGTCTGCGAAACAGGTCGATCCTCTGGTGCGAAAAGGCTGGGTGAGCCTGGGGACAGGGCGGAGGTCCGGGCGTGTGAGCCGGCTTTTGCGGCGGTTTGTCTGCGTGAAGGATCGCGCCGGTCTGGAGGCTGCAGCTGCGGTTTGCGCCCGCAGGGCAGGCGCCGCGAACGAGCAGGAGTTCCTGCGGATCTTCCTGGACCGGGGCGATGCGGCGCTCAGCCGGATCTGTGCGCTTTTCCCCAACGGAGACTACCTCGTTCGAAAGTGGGTTCGGAAAGGGGTGCTCGAGGCCTTTACCGCCCCGGTTTTTCGAAGCCCAGGAGGCGGAACCGCACTGGTGCCGGCGGGGCCCTTTGCGCTGAACGAGGACCAGAAAACGGTGCTGGCATGGTTGGAGGGGAGCATCGAATCGGGTGTGTTCGCCCCCGCGCTCCTTTATGGTGTGACCGGCAGCGGGAAGACCGAGGTCTACGTCCGCGCGGCGGAAAAGGCGATCCGTATCGGCCGGCAGGTGATCGTCCTGGTTCCGGAGATAGCGCTAGCGGCCTATCTGGAGGGTGTTTTCAGGCTGCGGCTTGGCGATCGCGTCGCGGTTTACCATAGCGGGCTCAGCAGGGGGGAGCGTTTCGACGCCTGGCTGCAGATGTCGGAGGGGAAGATCGATCTGGTGATCGGCGCTCGCTCGGCCCTTTTTGCGCCTGTGCCGCGCCTCGGCCTGATCATCGTCGACGAGGAGCATGACGCCGCCTACAAACAGGACGACCGGGTCCGTTACCAGGGCCGGGACACCGCCGTTATGCGCGCAAAGATGGAGCAGGCGACCGTGCTCCTGGGGTCTGGGACGCCGTCGGTGCAGTCCTTCCGCAATGCCTGCGCGGGCCGCTACCGGATGCTCTCGATGCCGGAGCGCGTGGAAAAAAGGGCCTTGCCGAGAGTCGAGATCGTGGATATGACGCGGAGTTCGGCCTCCGATCCCGCCGACGCCATGCTCAGCCGAGAACTGCGGGAGGCGCTGAAGGCGACCCTGGAAGAAGAGTCCCAGGCGATCCTCTTTCTCAATCGGCGGGGGTTTCACCGGCTGCATGTCTGCAGCGCCTGCGGGCGCTCCCTTCGTTGCCCGCACTGCGACGTGGCCCTGACCCACCATCTGGGAGGGCGTGAACTTCGTTGCCATTATTGCGGCTTTACGGGGCCCGTTCCGCAGACATGTCCGGAATGCGGCCGCGACGCGATCAAGACTTACGGGTTCGGCACCCAGAAACTCGAACTCGAGCTGCGGAGTCTCTTCCCTTCGGCCCGGGTGGCGCGCATGGACACCGACAACACCCGGGCGAAGGGGGTGTCCTTCGAGATTCTCAAGCAGTTCAAAGAGCAGGCCATCGACATCCTGGTCGGCACCCAGATGGTGACAAAAGGCTACGATTTCCCTCGGGTGACCCTCGTCGGCGTGATCGCGGCGGACCTTCTCCTGAACTTTCCGGATTTCCGGGCGGCCGAGCGCACATTTCAGGTCCTGAGCCAGGTGGCCGGACGGGCGGGTCGCGGAGACCGGCCGGGAAAGGTCATTATCCAGGCCTTCAATGTCCGCCACTATGCCTTGCAGGCGGCGATGGCCCATGATTTCGAAGGCTTCTTCGAGCGTGAGGCTGCGCTGAGGTCCGCTCTTGGCTACCCGCCTTTCGCCCACCTGGTCTGCATCCGGGTGCAAGGGAAGGACCGGGCGAAAACGGTGGCCTGTGCGGGGGAGCTGGGGGCGGGTTTCCGGCGTATGGTGAACGGGATCGCGGGGCGGGAAGAGGCCATTCAGGTGATGGGACCGGTGGAGGCCCCCATAGCGCGCATCAAGGACCGCTACCGCTGGCAGATTCTTCTGAAGGGCCGTAAGATAGCAGCGTTGAAGCATCTCCTCGAAAGGATGGGCGAAGCGGTGAGGACGCCGCCGGCCGGGGTGCAGGTGGCCGTGGATGTCGATCCCTATCAAATGCTCTGATTTCCGCCCCAGAAATGGTCTTTTTTACCGATCTCTGCGTCAACCTGCACGTTTGCTTGTGCGGCGACCTATAGGTCGCCTCCGCGCAAACGCTTGATTTCCTTGATCTCGGCAAAAAATCCTCATTTCTGGTACGGAGATTTTCCGGGAGGAAGGAGGAGTTTGCGTTGGCTGATTGGTACGGAGATTTTCCGGGAGGAAGGAGGAGTTTGCGTTGGCTGATTGGTGCGGAGATTTTCCGGGAGGAAGGGGGAGTTAGCGTTGGCTGATTGGTACGGAGATTTTCCGGGAGGAAGCTTTGCATGGGCTGTCTGGTCCGGGAACCTTTTGGAAGGCAAGAGAGGGCATGATTTCCGGGTCTGAAACCTTTTGGGCGGATGAAGCTCTATATAATGGAAAATTTTTCTCCAAGGGAGGCAAAGGCCGGGGACGCTCTCCGCGGTTGAGGCACGGCCGCGAGCCCTTCGAGATGTTCTTGAAGGGTTGCTTTCTGGATGCGGGATGCCTACAATAACCCGACTGAGCGATGCTTCATGTGTTTGGCGGGTATCCCCGAAGGACGCCTGGCATGCCGGATGAGCGAAACAGATGAGGGGCCGGGATCAGGCCCGGGAAAAAGGGGGGTTCATGTTGAAAAAGCTCGAAACGTTCAAGGTGCTGCTGGGTTTGCTGATGCTATGTCTGCTCGGTGTTCCATTTCAATCCGAAGCCGGGGCGGATATCGCGGCGCCCTCTTTTTCTCTGCCGGATCTAAATGGAAAAGAGGTGACCCTGGAGCAGTACCGTGGCAAGATCGTGCTCTTGGATTTTTGGGCGACCTGGTGCCCTCCGTGCCGTCTTTCGATCCCTGAACTCGTGAAGTTGCAGCGGGACCATCAGGAGGACGGTCTGGTGATCCTGGGCGTTTCCGTGGACGACAAGCGCCAGTTCAAGGACGCCTATCTCAAGGCCTTCAGCGATAAACACAAGATCAACTACCCGATCGTCCGCTACAATGACCGGGTGATCGAGGCCTACTTCACGGAAGACAATCCGGCGATCCCGACGATGTTCGTCATAGACCGGAACGGCAGGATCCGGGACAAGGTGGTCGGCTACAACCCCGAGGCCTTGCGGAGGGCGCTCAAACCGCTGCTGGAACCATGATCGATTTTCATACCCATCTGTTTCCTCCGGAGTTCGCGCGGGACCGGATCCCGCTTTTCGAAGGCGAGGACGGATTCCGAATCCTTTACGAATCACCGAAGGCCCGGCTGGTCGGGGCTGAAGAGATCATCCAGGCCATGGATGAAGGGGGGATCCGGAAATCGGTGATCTTCGGGTTTCCCTGGGAAAGGGAAACGCTTTACAAAACCCACAATGATTACATCGTCGACGCCGTAAGGCGTTATCCAGACCGCCTGATCGGCTTCGCCTGTTTTTCTCCGACGGCCCCGGGGGCGGCCCGAGAGGCGGAGAGGTGTCTTGCCGCCGGGCTGAGAGGGATCGGCGAACTGGCCGTCTACGGAGGAGGTCTGACCGGGGCGGTGACCCGCGGTTTGTCCGAGGTCATGGAGATCTGCCGTGCACACGACGCCCCGCTGCTCATGCACGTAAACGAGCCTGTGGGCCACTCTTATCCCGGGAAGGCGCCGATGACCCTGGCGGAGGTCTATACCTTCGTCGCGGCCTATCCCGAGAACCGGATCGTTCTGGCGCACTGGGGCGGGGGGATCTTTTTTTACGCCCTCATGAAAAAAGAGGTCCGGGAGCGATTGGCCAACGTCTGGTTCGACACGGCGGCCTCGCCTTACCTGTATGAGCCGGCCATCTACCGGATCGCCGGGGAGATCATCGGCTACGATCGGATCCTGCTCGGCAGCGATTACCCCCTGCTGAAACCCTCCCGATATCTAACGGAGATGAAGGCGGCCGGGCTTTCGGATGAGGCCCTGCAGTGGGTCACCGGAGGGAATGCCGCGGATGTGCTCGGCTCTGCGGTATGATCCTGGTCTCCATCCGGAAATGATTTCCCGGTACAACCCGGTTTCCAGTCCGGAAATGGTCTTTTTTGCCAATCTCGGCGTCAATCTGCACGTTTGCTTGTGCGGCGACCACCAGGTCGCCTCCGCGCAAACGCTTGATTTCCTTGAGATTGGCACAAAATCCTCATTTCCGGAATGGAAACGAGGCTATGTTTGAGGAAGGAGACGGAAATCGTGAACGAAGATGCGCATTCCGAATCTGTGGGGACACCAGCGGCTGCCGTGGTGCTGGAGGTGCAAAACGGCGTCGGTATTCTGGAGTTGAACCGCCCGAAGGCCTATAACGCCTTCGACCTCCCCATGGTCCAATGCCTCGCAGACGAACTGGTCGCACTGGCCGGCAGGGAAGACGTCCGCGGGCTCATCGTCACCGGTTATGGAAAGGCCTTCTGCGCGGGAGGGGACCTGCGTTGGATCGCCGGGTACAAGGGACAGTACGGCGCCGCCTTCCACGAATTGGCGGCCCGCTTTCACCAGGCGATCCTCGAGATACGGCGGATGCCCAAACCCGTGATCGCCGCACTGAACGGACTGGCTGCAGGCGGCGGCTTCTCGCTCGCGCTGGCCTGCGATTTCCGTATCATGGACCGATCCGCGGTTCTGCGGCAGGCCTACACGAGCAACGGTCTGAGCCTCGACGGGGGCGGGACCTTCACCCTGCCGCGCATAGTGGGCCTCGCGAGGGCCATGGAGGTCGTCACGTTCGACGCGCCGATCGATGCCGCCAAGGCCCTGGAATGGGGATTGGTCACCGAGGTCGTGGAGCAGGGGCGAAGCGTCGCCCGTGCGCTGGAGGTGATGGAGGATATCCTGTCCCGATCTTCGAGTTCGTTTGCAGCATCGAAGCAGCTTCTGCTCGAGTCTTTCGGCAACCCTTTCGAGGTTCAACTGGAGCGTGAACGCGAAATGCTTGCCCGATGCGGAGACCATCCGAACGGTCATGAAGGCGTAAGGGCCTTCCTGGAAAAGCGCAAACCCCGTTTTCAGCCGGTCTAGCCCGGAAAGGGCGATGCTTTCGCCCCTGGGCGGCTGGTCAGGCCTTGTCGTAGTGGCTGAACTGCATGGTGAAGTTGGCGCGCCCCTGCGACACCGACCGCAAGGCTGTCGAATAGCCGAACATCCTCGAAAGAGGTGCACGCGCGATCAACACCTGGACGGCCCCTTCGCTCAGGATCTGTTCGATCCTTCCCTGACGGGTGTTCAGATCGCTGATGACCTCGCCCACAAATTCATCCGGCACAAGGATTTCCACCTTCATGATCGGCTCGAGCTTGAGCGGCCCCGCCTGGCTGCACGCATTGCGGAAGGCCATGGACGCGGCGACCTTGAAGGCCATGGCATCCGAGATGTTTTCCTTAATCTCGATTTCGAGGACCGCCGTCTGCACATCGATGACCGGATAACCCATCAGAACCCCGCTTTCCTCCGCCTCGGCGACGCCCTGCCGGATCGCCTCTAGGAAGACGTCGGTTAAGCCCGGGTGATCGCACCGGTCCACGAAGCGGTTCCCGGTTCCGCGGGGTAGCGGCGAGACCTCGAGGGTGACGCCCGCGTAATACGCCTGTCCGGCCAATTCGCGCTGGAAGATTTCCCGGTGGGTGAGGGTCTCGGTGATGGTCTCCCGGTAGACCACCTGCGGCTTGCCCTGGTTGGTCTCGGCCAGGAACTCCCGTTTGAGCCTTCCGAGGATGATCTCGAGGTGCAGCTCGCCCATGCCCGAGACGATCGTCTGGCCCGTTTCTTCATCGATATGGTAGCGGAACGTGGGGTCTTCGTCGGCCAGTTTGGCGAGGCCGTCCATCACCCGGTCCTGATCCTGGACCTTCCTGGGCTCGATGGCGATGCTGATGACCGGGGTATTGAAGCGGATGGATTCGAGCAGCACAGGGTGGCTTTCGTCGCAGAGGGTGTCGCCGGTGGTCGACAGCTTGAGTCCCATTGCAGCGACGATGTCCCCGGCCGACGCGCTGTCGATCCGCTCGCGCTTGTTGGCATGCATCCGGAGCAGGCGGGCGACCTTTTCACGGTTGTTCCGGGTCGAGTTGAAAACCGTGTCGCCTGCCGAGAGCGTCCCCGAATAGATCCGGAGGTAGCTCATCTTGCGGCCCTGGTCCATCATGACCTTGAAGAGCAGAGCGCACACAGGCGCCTTCGCTTTGGGCGGGCACTGGACGGTCTCCCCGGTGGCCGGGACGATGCCTTCGACCGGCGGGATGTCGAGTGGGGAGGGCAGAAAATCGACGATGCCGTCGAGCAGAGGCTGAATGCCTTTGTTTCGCAGGGCCGCGCCGCAGAAAACGGGGACGAGCTGCAACTGGATCGTAGCCTTGCGGATGGCCTGCTTGAGGTCGACCTCGGGGATCTCCTCCTCGGCCAGGTATTTTTCCATGAGGGCGTCGTTTTTGTCCGCCAGCGTCTCCAGCAGTTCTTCATGCCGCGCCCGCGCCTCCTCCTCGAGCTCCGGCGGGATGGGGCCTTCGATGTATTGCGCTCCGAGGCCTTCGTTTTCCCAAATGACAGACTTCATCCGCACCAGGTCGATGATGCCCCGAAACCGGTCTTCTGCACCCCAGGGGATTTGCAGAACGAGCGGGGCGGCGCCCAACCGCTCTCGAATCATGCGGACGACGCGGTTGAAGTCGGCTCCGATCCGGTCCATCTTGTTCACGAAGGCGATCTTCGGGACCTTGTAGCGGTCGGCCTGATGCCAGACGGTCTCGGACTGCGGCTCCACGCCGCCGACGGCGCAGAATACGCCGATGGCGCCGTCGAGCACCCGGAGGGCCCGTTCGACTTCGACCGTAAAGTCCACGTGACCGGGGGTGTCGATGACATTGATGGTGTGGTTGTGCCAGAGACAGGAGGTGACCGCGGAGGTGATGGTGATACCGCGCTCCCTCTCCTCGAGCATCCAGTCCATGGTGGCCTCGCCGTCATGGACCTCCCCCATCTTGTGGAGGCGGCCTGTGTAGAAAAGCACCCGTTCGGTCACGGTCGTTTTGCCGGCGTCGATGTGGGCGATGATCCCGATGTTGCGCGTGGTGTTCAGATGCTGGGCGATCGGCATGGATTCGGATCCTGTATGCAAAAACGTTTACAAAGGTTCGCGTAAAAAAAGCCGTCTTGGCCGGGCGCTGGGTTTACAAGCCTGTGAGCTGTACGGGGCATGCCGGAAGAGGAGCCCCTGGCGGCGTTGACATAACCATTTAAAATACGGTATCTTCACCCGACTGTCAAGATGCTGGCGAGCGGCTCCGGATTGGCCGGCCCGCAGGCCGGGCGCGTTTTGGGGGCATTGTTCCACGCCCCCTGGGGTGCAGCGTTTTTTGGGGACGCCGGCCGCGGCGGCTGGAGCGGTTCGACCGGAAAGCAATGGCTCGAGGAGGTTCCGGGAATTTGGATATGGAAGTGGTCCTGATGCGGATGTATGAGAAGATGTCTGAATCCTTCGGGCCTCAGCACTGGTGGCCCGCTGAGGGGCCCCTGGAGATGATGGTCGGGGCCGTGTTGACCCAGAACACGAGTTGGCGGAATGTCGAAAAGGCCATCGAAGGGTTGAAGTCGAGGAGGATGATCGACCCGGAGGCGCTCTGCCGGGTCCCTTTCGAGGAACTGGCGCAGGTGATCCGGCCCGCAGGTTACTACAATATCAAGGCGCGGCGGCTGAAGAACCTTGCGGAGTTCATCGTGCAGCGCGCTGCTGGCGACCTGGATGCGCTCTTCAGCGAGGAGACCTCGGCGCTTCGGGAGGCGCTCCTGGGCATCAAGGGGGTAGGACCCGAAACCGCCGACAGCATCCTGCTTTACGCGGCCGGACGCCCTGTTTTCGTGGTGGATGCCTACACGCACCGGATCCTTGGGAGGCACGGGCTGATTTCCGAAGAGGCGACCTATGACGAGACGCAGTCCTGCTTCATGGACCACCTGCCGCAAGATGCCGCTCTTTACAACGAGTTTCATGCCCTCATCGTGCGGACGGCCAAGACCTGCTGCGGCAAACGGCCGAACTGCGCTGCGTGTCCGCTGGATGGCTGGCCCGCCGAGGAATGATGAAACCCGCATAAAGGAAAATTTGGACAGGGGAGGAACGACAGCATGATCAGCCGGTATACACGCACTGAGATGGGGCGAATCTGGGAGGACGAGAATCGGTACGCGAAGTGGCTGGATGTGGAACTGGCCGCCTGTGAGGCCATGAGCGAGGAGGGGATCGTTCCGCGCGAGGCCCTCGAAAACATCCGCAGGAAGGCGGGGTTCTCCGTGCAGCGCATCCTCGAGATCGAAGAGGAGACCCGGCACGACGTGATCGCCTTTCTGACGAACGTGGCCGAGCATGTCGGGCCCGACTCGCGCTTTATCCATCTGGGCCTGACCTCGTCCGATGTCCTCGACACCAGTCTGGCCTTGCTCCTGCGCGAGGCCATGGACCGCATCCTCGCCGGGGTCGACGAATTGGCTGTGGTCCTCGAGCGGCGGGCCCGCGAGCACAAGCAGACCGTCATGATCGGGCGCTCCCACGGGGTTCACGCCGAGCCGATCACCTTCGGGGTCAAGCTCTGCGTGTGGTACACGGAGATGCGGCGGAACCGGCTGCGCCTGGAACAGGCCCGCGAGGTGATTTCCTGCGGGAAGTTCTCCGGGGCGGTGGGAACCTTCGCCAACGTTTCGCCGTCCGTCGAGGCCAGGGCCTGTCGACTGCTCGGCCTCGAGCCGGCCGAGGTCTCCACCCAGATCGTCCAGCGGGACCGGCACGCCCAGTACTTCACGGCCCTCGCGGTTTTGGCCGGGACCCTCGAGAAGATCGCGGTGGAGATCCGCCACCTTCAGCGGACCGAGGTGCTGGAGGCCGAGGAGCCGTTCGCGAAGGGGCAGAAGGGCTCCTCGGCGATGCCCCACAAGAAGAATCCGATCGGTTGTGAAAACATCTCCGGCTTGGCGCGCCTGGTGCGGACGAACGCCCTGGCGGCCCTGGAGAACATGGCGCTCTGGCATGAGCGGGACATCAGCCATTCCTCCGTCGAACGGGTCATCGGCCCGGACAGCACGATCCTGATCGACTACATGCTTCATCGCCTGAAGGGGATCCTCGACAGGCTGGTGGTTCATCCGGATCGGATGCTCGAGAATCTGCACAAGACGAGAGGGCTCATCTTTTCGCAGCAGGTCCTTGTCGAGTTGGCCGAAAGGGGCCTTGAAAGACAGGCCGCCTATGTCCTCGTGCAGCGCAACGCGATGAAGGTCTGGGAAACGGGTCAGGATTTCAAATCGCTGCTGCTCGAGGACCCGGACATCTTGAAGGTCCTGTCACGCGAGGAGATCGAGGGGCTTTTCGATCTGAACTACCACCTGAAGCACGTTGATACGATTTTCGAGCGGGTGTTCGGGAGGGCCTGAGACCGGTACGGGCTCGAACCGGCTCACTGATTATCCGCCACCTTGAGTTCCAGGATGTCCTCCCAGGGGTCGGCCTTGCCGACGGTCACCAGGATCTCCTGACCCGCCTGGAAGATCTTTCCGTCCGCCTTCCTGATCTCGGCGATCAGCTGGGTGTTCCGCAGGACGACGCGGTATTTGCTCTTGAGTTCGTCGAGGACGACGGCGCGGTAGGTTTTCCCGCGGTTGAGCGAGAAGAAGGTCAGGATCCAGTAACGAAGGCGGTTGCGCTTGATCTTCCCGATCTCCCGGACCAGCGGATCGGTGAAGAGGCGGATTTCTTCCAGCTTTTTGGCGTCGTAGGGAAAGGCCCGCTCCAGAAGGAATGCCGAGATCTGACGCTGCACCACCAGGTCGAGATACCTCCGGATGGGGGAGCTGGCCTGGATGTAGGCGTCCACCCCCAATCCGCAGTGCGGCTTGGGTGCGGTCTGGATCTGCAGCGGGGCGAGTTTGCGGCGCTGCTGAAAGACGTAGAAAAGATAATCTTTCTCTTCCAGGGGAACCTTCTCGCTCGGCTCCGGCTGGGTCCTGAAAAGCGTCGGGATCTGGTGCTCGACACAAAAGCGCGCCGTGAGCCAGTTGTAGAGGATCATGATTTCGGCCACGATCATGCGCGAAGGCGTATCCTGGTCGATGAGCGAGAGCTGGACCTCTCCGGCCTCGCTGAAGACGATGTCGACCTCGGGCAGGGAGATGTTGAGCGCCCCCTGGGAGTGGCGGACCTCCCGGAAACGCCGGCTCAGGCGAAGCAGATCCTGCAGGCGGGGGTCCTCCTCCAGCTGCGCGTTGACGCTTTCATAGGTCATCTGGGCCCTCACCCGGATGATGCTCGGCTTGAGGGCGAACCCGGCCAGGTTCCCCTCGGCGTCGAACCGTGCCAGCAGCGAAAGGGCAGGGCGGTCGCACCCCGCTTTGAGGCTCAGGGTGTCCTGTGAGAGGCCGGGAGGCAGCATGGGAACCTGCCGGCGGGGAAGGTAAAGGGACGAGGCCCTCTCGGCAGCCGTCCGATCGAGCAGCGTATCCGGGGGGATCATGGCCGCGACGTCGGCGATGTGGATGCCCAGCTCGTAGAAGCCGTCCACCTTTTCGAGGCTCAGGGCGTCGTCGTAATCCTCGGTGGATGCGCCGTCGATAGTCAGGGTGTGGAGGCCGGTCAGATCTTCGCGGTCTTGGGTGTCGAAATCCCCCTGTGCGAGCTCCGAGGCGGCGGCCAGTTCTTCCGCGCTGAAACCGGTTCTGATGCCCGAGCGCAGGAGATCCAGATTTTCGTGCTCCTCCCAGATGCCGATTTGCCGCAATATGCTGCGGGCATGGCGGATGTCTCTGATGTCGGCTCTGGTGAGCAGTTCTTTCGCATACTTGAGGTCCTGCGCCTCCTCACCCCAAAGCGCCACCTGCTCGAGAAGATTCACCAGGAAATCGGTGCAATCGGGCGGGGCGGCCGGTTCCCCTGAAAGGACTGTCTTCAGCCAGACACTGCCCGTTGAAAGACGCTCTTCCTTCAGCGCCTCCTCCTCCATCTGCCGGATGATCAGCTCGACCCGCTCTTCGCTTTGCGGCAGAAAACGGCCGTCCTTGTATTTGAAGTAGAGGTGGTCCTCGAAGAGGGCGCGCATGAGGGCCGAGACGTGGTCGTCCCGCACGTCCTCCCCGAAGACCAGCTCCGTCAGATAGCTGTGGCTGAAACTTTCCTTTTCATCCTTGACCAACTCCCAGAGATCCTTGACGTTGATCTCCTGCTTGAGCCGGTCGCGGGTTTCTTCCGTTCGCTTCAGGATATCCAGCAGTTCCTCGCGGGGCCGGGACGGATCGATGCTGCGGTTCGAGACCAGGAGGGTCCGTTTGTGGGAAAGGTTGACTTCGCGGTTGTAGGCGGTCAGGAGATGGAGGCGGCTGCCGCGGTCCTGTAAGCACAGCGTGCAGATAAATTTCCCCTGGTCGATATATTCGATGATCTGACCTTCGTGCATAAGTGGTTAAGTCCGTATAGGGATGAAAAGGTTTTCGGATCCGGTCCCACCCGGAAAGGGTCTTGTTTGCCGATCCGGGAGACAAGGTGCTCTTAGCCTGGCGGGTGGCTTAAGGGCCGCCTCCAGGCGAACGCTCGATTTCCCGAATCTGGAAAGAGGCTCGTTCTTGGATTGGGAAAATGGTGCCGCTGACTGCCCCTTTCCGGGCAGATAGGCGTCAGGGGCTTGGATTTACAAAATAATCTTCAATTCCTGCATTTCAAGGCCTCCCTCCCGGATCAGGGTGTCTTCGTTTCCAAGATCGCTGGTTCAACTCAAACCTTCAACCTGTTCGCTTCGGGACGTACTTTCAAAGGTTGAATTCAGATTCCTGGCATGACTGTTATTTTTTGCCGGCCGGAAACGGATACGGGCAAAGGTCTTGCGCCGGGTCCGGAACGAGGGCGTTCACCCTCGGGTTTCCGGCCTTTCCAGGTCCGTCGTTGCATTGAACGCTTTTCTTTGATATCTTCAGACTTGACCGTGCAAATCCACTGCGAACCCTTCCTGCGCCCTGAAGGCACCCATGACGGACAGCCCTTACAAAAAACGCCTGGATCTTTTTCGCAGCCGCCTTCGTGAAAAGACTCCCTGCGATGCGGCCTGGATCTCCGAGCCTCACAACCGCCGGTACCTCTCGGGGTTCAGGGCCGATGACCCGCAGATCAACGAATCCTCCGGATCGCTCCTGATCGACGCGACCCGCTGCCTGCTCTTGACCGACTCCCGATATATCGTGCAGGCGCAGGACGAAGCGCCCGATTTCGAGATCATCGAGGTCAAGAACGGTGTTCACACCCTTCTCCCGTCCCTGCTGCTGGAGATGGGGACCGGACTTCTCGGATTCGAAGAGGACCAGGTGACGTGGGGCCTCCACCATAAGGTCAGTCAAGCCCTTGACGGCAAGGTATCCGGGGGGCTGTCCCCTCTGGGAGGCCTGGTCGAGGCCATGCGCGAGGTCAAGGATTCAGATGAAATCGCGGCCATGGAAGCTTCCGGCAAACTGATAGCGTCCATCGTAAACGAATTGATCGAAAATCTCAAGCCGGGGCTGACGGAGCGGAAGGTGGCCTGGATGATGGAGGGAATGGCGGCGGAGGCCGGCGCCGACGGGGTCGCTTTCCCGCCGATCGTTGCCTCGGGGCCGAACGGCGCGTTGCCCCATGCCGTCCCCACCGGCCGGCGGCTGCGGCCGGGCGAACCAATCGTACTCGACATGGGCGTGCGCCTGAATGGATATTGCTCGGATATGACGCGGACGGTTTTTCTCGGCGAGGCCGAGTCGGAATTCCGCAAGGTCTACTCCATCGTCCGGGAGGCGCAGCTGGCGGGTTTGAAGGAGGTTCGCCCGGGCGTGCGGAGCGATCTTCCCGATGCGGAGGCGCGGCGGATCATCGCGGATGCGGGCTATGGGCCTTTTTTTGGACATGCCCTGGGCCATGGCGTGGGTTTGGCCACCCACGAGGGCCCTCGCCTCAGCCCCTTGCGTCCGGTCACCCTTGAAGAGGGCATGGTCGTGACGGTCGAACCGGGGATCTATCTTCCGGGAAAGGGGGGTGTCCGCCTGGAGGAGATGGTGCTGATAGAGGCTGGGGGTGCCAGGATTCTGACCCCGGAGGCGCACTACCACGATTTTCGGGAGTAGCTGGGTCGGCGCCCTGAACGGCAGCGGGCGAAAGGGAGCCGGACAGGCGGAATTCAGGGTCTTTTCGGTCTGGAGCCGAGTGCAATCCAAGAGAGATGACCAGGCGGTTTTTGGGGCAGTTTCGATCAGGGCCCTTGCGAAAGGTGGCGGGTATGGACGCGGAGCAGTGGATCGACCGGTTTCTGATACAAATGGAGCTCGAGCGGGGTTTATCCAACCACACCATTCAGGCCTATGCCCGCGATCTCGGCCGTTTCAACCTGTACCTGAGGGGCCGGGGTCTCGACCTCGGCGGCTTGACCCAGGATGACCTGAACGCGTACCTTGCCGATCTTGGCCGGTGCCTCTCTTTTCGCAGTGTCGCCCGCCATGTTTCAGCCATCCGGGTCTTTCTGAAGTACCTGGTGCGGGAAGGCGTGATATCCGGCAATCCAGCGAGGCTGCTGGATTTGCCCAAGATGCGGCGCAAACTCCCGGAGATCTTGAGCGTGGACGAAGTGGACAAGCTCCTTGCCGCGCCGGACGGACGCTCACCGAAGGGGCTGCGCGACCGTGCGATGCTCGAGGTCCTCTATGCGGCCGGCCTGCGCGTCTCAGAGCTGATTCAACTGCGCACTTTTCTGGTGGACCTCGAGGGTGGTTTTCTTCGGACCATGGGCAAGGGCTCCAAGGAAAGGCTCGTTCCCCTGGGCGTGCGCGCCGTCGAGGCTGTTCGAGGCTACCTGGAAGGCGGCCGCCCCAGCCTTCGGAAGGGCCCGAACAGCCCGTATCTCTTCCTCAATATGCGAGGAGGGCGGATGTCGCGGCAGGGTTTCTGGAAGCTCATCAAGCAGTATGGACGACAGGCTGGAATCAGGAAGGAGATCACTCCCCACGTGCTGCGTCATTCCTTCGCCAGCCACCTGCTCGAAGGTGGAGCGGATTTGAGATCGGTGCAGATCATGCTCGGGCATGCGGATATCTCGACCACCCAGATCTATACCCATGTCACTCGGGAACGGCTGAAGGCCGTGCACGAAAAGCATCATCCGCGGCCTTAGCAGGCAGTTGAAAAGCGTCCGACAGGTGCGTTGGGCCCATCCCGCGCCGCTGCTGTGCACTGATCCGGGCGCCTCATTCCACGGGATTTCTCACGCTTTGCATCCGGCTGTTTTCAGCGGCCTGCGCACAATGGATGCTTCAATACGCTGTCAGGGCGCCGCCGGCCGAGCGGTCCCGTCCATGCCTGGATGCTCCAAGGCCACAGCGGGCCGATAAGGACAGGAATGGGAGAACTCATACAATTGCCCCTCAAGGCCCCGGCGCGCCGCAATGTGCTGGTCGCCAAGCCTTGGGAGTTTCGGAAGGCGCACTGGGAATCGTCTCATTTTGTCCAGGTGCTGCGGGAGGCCGCCGACCGATGGGAGGATGAGCTGGGCGTCCCTGATCTCGCGGAGGGCCGGAGTGTTGGCGAACTGCCGCCCCATTTCACCCTGAAGGGAGGTGTGGGATATACAATCCGCGGGATGTGCGGCCTCCGCGGAGAAGAGGAGAAGATGCGGGAGGCCTATTATCTCGTCGGCCTTCTGGATTGCCTGATCAACCAGGTGAATCCCATTCTGCGAACCGACATTCTGAGAGATCTGTACCGCAAGGTTTTCGAGTTGAAGGACCTGTTGCAGTTCCATTGGTATGGCCCGCTCGATCAGGTGCTGTTGCCCATTGACCGTGCTTTGCACGATGCGTCTGTGTATCGGGCGGTCCTGAATCGCGCCGCCACCATGAAGGAACTTTACCAGCGGATTCGTGAGGGCACCGATACCATGTTTGACATCCTCGGCCGGCGCTATGTTTTTTACTGTCCGAGAGTGGGGCCGATGCATCATGAGTGATGAAAATGATAAGGTTTTTTCATCCGCAACCGGAATGCCGGAGCGGGCCCCCGGTGATGAAGCCGCCGACATGGAGGGCGCCGGCGTCAGTGACCTGGTTCTGAAAACCTTGTTTGAAGGGATTCAAGAAGAGATCATGGTGGTGGACGCGGATTTTGTGATCCGTGACGCGAACCCGAGCTTCCTGAGACGCCTGCGTTTACCGAAAGAGCAGGTGATCGGCCGCAAGTGCTACGAGGTCGCTTCGGGGTTTTGCAGCGAACAGGCGTGCCGGACGGATGTCTGTCATTTGGAGCGCGCCCGCAAGTCGGACCAGCGGGTCGAGGTGGTCAACCGGGTGTTCGACGCGCGGCGGGAGAGGATGCGCGAGATCGTCCGACTCGTTTATCCGGTGCGCGGTCAGGGCGATGCCTCCCGGTATTTTGTGCAGATTACTCGGGATGAAACCGCGCGCCGCCAGTTGGTCCGAAGGGTCAAGGCATCCCAGAGGAAATTCCGCATCATCCTCGAGACGGCGACCGATGCGATCCTCAGCCTTCACGCCGATCAGCGGATCATCCATTTCAACGACGCCGCCTGCCGGCTTTTCGGGTACAGCCGCCGGGAGGTGCTCGGAAAAGAAATCGGACTGTTCATTCCCCCGCAGCAGGCGGAAGATTATCACGAATTGAAACGCTTTCTTTCGGCGAAGAGGCCGAAGCACCTGCGGAGGCCCTTGTCCCTCTCGGTCCTTCGAAAAGGAGGTGAATCCTTTCCCGTCGAGATGGGGATCTCCTATCAACTGATAGAGGGCGAACCGACCTACACGGCGATCCTCCGGGATATCTCCGAAAAGAGGCAGATGGAGAAAAAGCTTCTCCAGAATGAACGGTTGGCTGCGGTTGGGCAGACGGTGGCGCAGGTGGCCCACGAGATCAAGAATCCGTTGATGATCATCGGGGGGTTTTCCCGCCAGATCCGCGAGACCCTCTCCGACGAGAAGGCGGTGCGCAAGCTCGATTTGATCTTCGAAGAGATCGGCCGGTTGGAGCGCCTCGTCGCAGACCTGGGGGATTTTACCAAGCAGTACCGGTTGGTGAAAAAACCGACGGACATCAACAGTTTGTTGAAGGAGGTGGCAGGAGTGATGTCCGCCTTGCATCCCCCGGGGACCTTTCGATTCGTTCTCGAGGAGGAGACGGAGCCGCTCACGATTCTTTGCGATCCCGACAAGGTGAAGCAGGTCTTGTTGAATATCGTAGGCAACGGTCTGGAGGCCATGGGAGAAGGAGGAACCCTCAAGCTCTCGGCCCGGCGCGGGAGAGGAGGAGCACGGATAGAGATCAGCGATACAGGGCGCGGGATTCCGGAAGGTGACCTCGAGAGGATCTTCGAACCTTTCTACACCACCAGGCACAAGGGCCTGGGGCTGGGGCTGTCCATCTGCTTCAAACTGGTAGAGGCCCACGGGGGGGACATTTCGGTGTCCAGCCATCCCGGACAGGGCACCACCTTCTCTATTTTTCTGCCCGGAGTGTGAAGATACCCGATCACACGACCAAATCCGCCGGCAAGGGCCTTTTGGATTTTTTGTTTGACTGGAAGGATCAGTAATGTTATAAACAACAGATTGCCGCGGGGTGGAGCAGTCNGGTAGCTCGTCGGGCTCATAACCCGAAGGTCGCTGGTTCGAATCCGGCCCCCGCTACCAGGAAATTCAAGGGGTTACGGTCATAAGCCGTAGCCCCTTTTTTTGTTTTTCGGGCTCCATGCAAGCGTACTGTACGCGCGCCGACCCAGGTCTGGGGCAGCACACTGACGAGATCCTGCTGGGGGAAGGCTGCAGCAGGGAGGAGATCGATGCGCTCCGGGGGGAGGGGGTGATTCTCTGAACATCCCGGACTCGGAAGGAGAGGAAACCTGGGCTTGGAAACCGGTCTTCAGGTCCAGTTCCGACTTTTCCTTCCAGCTGAATCAATATAACAAGGCCGATTGTTTATTTGTCAAGGAGTGTGATCGGTTCTCGTTTCGCTGTTCTTGCCACCGCCGATTTCATGTCCCTGTAAAGTTTGAGCAGACTGACGATCACTACGATGAATTCCAGGCGGCCGAGGAACATACCGAAGATCTCCGCCCAAAGGGCTGCATCCGCCATCCGGGGCGAGGTGATGCCTACCGACAGCCCGACGGTCCCGACGGCCGATGCGAATTCGAAAAGCGAATCGCTCAGGGTGTATCCGCAGGCACAGAGCAGCAGGACGCCCAACAGCCATGTAGAGAGGTAAAGGAAGATGAAGACCGCTGCCTGCCGGACCATGCCGTCATCCACAAAGACCCGTTCATCGCCCTCCCAGACAGGGCGCTCCAGGACCGCCGTTCGGGGCAGGAGGTGTCTTTGCAGCTCCCAAAGGAGCAGCTTCAGAAAGAGATAGACCCGGAACTGCTTGATTCCTCCAGCCGTAGAGCAGGTGCCTCCGCCGATCAGCATCAATAGGATCAGCAGAAGCATCCCGAATCCATTCCAGTTCCCGTAGCCGACCGTTGAAAACCCTGTGGTGGTCATGGCGCTGAAGGTCTGGAAAACTGCGACTCGGATCGATTCATCGAGGTTGGGATAGATCGCCCGGCAGGTAAACATGAAGAGGGCCGCCGCTGAGGACGGTAAGAGAAGAGCCAGGAGATGAATCTCTCCGCTTCTGCCCACCATTCGGAATTTCCCGCGCCATAACAACCAGGCGCTCACAAAACTCAGGTTCCCGAGAAGCATCAGCGGCAGGCTGACCCACTCGACGGCGGCTGAGTTCCAGTGTCCTATGCTTGCGGCGCGTGTGGAGAACCCCCCTGTGGATACGGCTGCAAAGGCGTGGTTGACGGCATCGAAGGGCGACATGCCGGCAAGCCAGTACGCCAATATCCCCGATGCGGCATAGGAGCTGTAAATGATCATGACCAGGCGTGCGGACTGCCGAATCTGGGGAGCCAGTTGCTCCCCGCGACCCTCAGCGCTCGAGATCCCTACTCCCGTGGGTCCGACGATGGCGGACATCATGATAACGGCCAGACCCGCGCCGCCGGCGAACTGTGTCAGGCTGCGCCAAAAAAGGATCAATGGACCTGCCTGAACCACATCGACGACCGAAAGACCGGTGGTCGTCCATCCGCTGACAGACTCGAAAAGGGCGCGTGAAAACGGCAGCTTCAGGATGGAGACAAACGGCCATGCCGAAAAGAGCATGACCACGATCCAGCCGATGAGAACGATGACGCCGCCCTCCTCGACTGAAAGGTCGGAAAGGGAGGAAACACGGCAGATCCGCGCCAGAAAAACGCCCAGGAGCGCAAGGCATCCGGCGGGAAAAAGAAACGCCGGTGCGTGCCCGGTCTCTTCCGGGCAGGCCGGCAGCATCGACAAAGGAAGCACCATTACACCGGCGGCGATGAGGAAAATAAGACCAACAGCGGAGAAGATCGCGGCATACCGTTGCCTGAGATAGGCTCTTTCCCGCACCGTGCTGTTCCTCTATTCCGGTTTGCCTGTCAGCGCCTTCATGACAGGGCGATGGTTTTCCGGCATGGTGATGACCACCAGACGGTCGCCTGCCTGCAGATCGTTTTCTCCACGAGGGATCGTCGGACGGTTGTGGCGGATGAGGACGGCGATCAAGGCGTTTTCAGGCAGTTCGATCTCTTTCAGATATTTCCCGGCGACGGGAGCCTCCTCTTCGAGGATGATTTCCGTCACATTCACCCGTCCCTCTCCCACCGGAATCAGGTTCAGGATGTGCTCGAGCGAGGCCCACTGCTCGATCAGGCTGCTGACGATGTTGGTGGTCGAGAATGCCGAGACGCCCAATCTTCGAAACGCTTCGGCATTGTCGGGGTCGTTGGCGAGAGCTACAGCCTTGGGCACGTCGAACTGCAAGGAGGCCAACTGGCAGATAACGAGGTTGTCCTGATCGTTTGGCGTGACCGCCAGTACGGCATCGGCGTCCATCGCGCCGGCTTCCTCCAGGATCTTCATGGTGCTGCCATCGCCGCAGACCACGGTGGCGGCTGCGAGGTCACGGGCCAATTGGATGCACTCCGACGGATCACGGTTGATGATAACGACCTCGTATCCCTTCGCCAACAAGCTCCGGCAAAGAAAATAAAGGGTATTGCCGCCCCCGACGATGAGCACCTTCATGAACGCGCCCCCTTTGGCTTTTCCGGTCCATTGGCAATGGTCTGCAGGAAAACATGGGCGGACAGGGTGGTGGTGCAGATGGCATCGATCCCCAATTGCGTGAAGATCTCTTCCCTTTTCGGATCGAGCACCCTGGCGAGCACCTGTGGAACATCGAAGATCTTTCGAGCCACCTGCGCCGTCATGACGTTGACGTTATCGTTGTCCGTCGTGGAGATGAAAATGTCCGCTTTTTCCACACCGGCCTTTCTCAGAACCTGCATGTGGGTGCCGTCTCCGAGGATGCGGAAACCGCTGAAATCGGCGGACAGACTGTCGAATGCCGTCTCGTCCCGGTCGATCACCACCACTGAATCCCCGCTGCGGCTGAGTTGAATCGCCAGATAGGCCCCGAGGCGCCCGCATCCCAGAATGACGATGGTGCGGCTGTTCTTCATAGCGTTATGTTTCCATGTGGTGAGGTGCGTGAATGGGACTCTCGCGCCAGCGCTTTCCACTTTAAATGTTTATCTCGGGTTTTGAAATGGGATTTTTTTGGAGGTGAGGATCGTCTACCGGTTGAGAAGCGCTGGGTTTCCTATTGCATGTCCACCGGAAATGTAGATCGTGTCCATCCGGAACAGAGCATTCGTCACGACAATGTTTCCAATCCGGAAATGAGGATTTTTCTTCACACGCTGCGCGTGCTCAGTCCCACCCCTGCGGGACGGGTCCCGGTTTGGCCAATATCAAGGCAATCAAGCGTTTGTACGGAGGCGGCCTTTAGGTCGCCGCACAAGCAAGCGTGCAGATCTCCGCCGAAATCGGCAAAAAAAATCATTTCCCGATGGAATGAGTCAGTCGCCCAGAAGGGCTTGCCAGTCCATCGCTGCCCCGGTCTGGTTGATCAGCAGGCCGAGGTCCTGCAGGCGGATGATCATGGCCTGTTTGGAGACATTGGAAAAACCTCCGGCCTCACACATCGCGGCGGCGATAACGGGCCACTGCTCCAGATAGGGTTCTCCCGGGTCATCTGCTGCCCCCTCAGATCCGAGCCTGTTTTTTATGACGATGGGAACAGGGCCGCAAAGCCTTTCAAACGCCTGTCTAACCGCCTTTTCGGGCATGAGCAGGCATGATGCGAAGTAGTCGGCCTGCCATTCAATAGGCTGCCTGGCGTCCTTGATCCGGCACACAATGGCCTCACCTCTCCGGGCATGCCGTTCCTGGACTTCTGCATACGGCAGATGCAGAACCCAGTGGCCTGCCTCGTGCGCACAGGTAAAGACGAGCCTTCCCTCCGAGCCGTTTTCGAAAAGCCTCTCGTTGATGCAGACAAGCCTCGCTTTCGCGTAGGTGGCCCCGAGCACGCCCCTGCCAAGGGTTTTTTCGAGATCCATGTAACAGAGATTGAGACCGAGTGAACGTTCGATGATCTCGTCCACCGGGATGGGCGGCTCGATTCTGTATCCGGCTTTCTTCTCGAAATCCTCCGCGAGCTGCATGGCCTTGCGCGCGATCGATTTTTTTGACAACCAGGGAACCTGCATAGCTGTTTCCTCCGGGATGGTCGGAAATTTTCTGCCGGGACAGAGAAAAACGCAAGATAAAAGGGCGAAATCTCGATCTGCCGGACCTCGAATGAACGGTTGTTTCCGCAGCCTGCCGTTTTTATCATAAGGAAGGGGTTTGACAGATACGGTCACACAAGAAATTTTTTTGTGCTTCCGGCTACGGGGTTTCTCATGCTTTGCATCTGGGCGTTTTTTGCCGTTCCCTCGACTTTTTGGAGTGATCGCGTTATGATTTATTTTATTGAACCGCTTTCTTTTGTCCTCCGTGATGCGTGGATTGCCAATAACTGATCCATATTCGGCCCGTTTTCCGTCCTCGAACCGCTTTGCCCGGGCGATAAGCCCGGATTTGAAAGGAGGGTTGGAAGCATGCAGCCGTCGACAGAAACAAAAGCGCCCCGCAGTCCTCTGATGCGGGTGCTGCGGAACCGCTGGCTCATCGCCGGTGTGGCCGCGGTGGTGGTTTATACGCTTGTCGGGTTTTTCCTCGTTCCTTTTCTCTCACGCTACTATCTCGAACGATTCGCCGCCGAAAAGCTGAACCGTGAACTCACGATTCACAAGGTGAGGTTCAACCCCTATACCTATCGTTTTGAGGTGAAAGGCCTCGAATTGAAAGATGCCGACGGATCGGCTATGGCTGCCTTTGATGGTTTTCTGTTGGATTTCGAGCTGTCGAGCCTATTCAACCGGGCCTGGACCTTTGCGGAAATCCGCTTCGACAAATTGATGGTGGACGGCGTGATCGGACCGGATGGCAGACTTAATCTTGCAAAATTGGCGCATCCGTTCGCACAAGACAAGACCGCGCCCGAATCGGAGCCGGAGCCCAAACCGGGCGGGCTCCCGAGGCTGATATTGGAGAGGGTCTCGCTGGTCGATGCGTCGGTGCGTTTTGCCGATCGGAGGGGAGAGGAACCTGCCGACATTCGAATCTCGCCCTTGAATATCGAATTGACGGACATCAAGACGCTGCCCGAGCACAAAGGCCCCTATACGATCACGGCGCAAACGCCGGGAGGGGCATCCCTCAGCTGGGAGGGGGAGGTATCCTTCGATCCGATTGCATCGAGCGGGTCCCTTTCCTTGGATCATTTGGCTTTGGCGAAGCTTTGGCAATTTTTCCGCGGACGGGTGGCGTTGGAGGAGCCGAAAGGAGCGATCGATCTTCGCACGCATTACCGCTTCGATTTGAGCAGCGGCAATCCAGTGATCCAACTGGATGGGCTCGGGATGCAGGTGAACGGCATCGATCTTCGCCGCCGGGGGGAGTCCGAATCCCTGCTCAGTCTGGCGAAGATCGGTTTGGAAGACGGAAGCCTGGATTTGGAGCGGCGTGCCGTCCGTGTGGGCAAATTCGCGGTTGTGGATGGGCGCGTGCGGGCAGGCATGGACGAAAGCGGAGAGGTCGATTGGGCGCAGCTCTTCCCTCCTGGTTCGGAAGATGGCGAGCGGAAAGTGCCGCAGGAAGGCTCCGCCCCTCAGCCGTCAGCGCCTTGGAAGATCGACCTCGACCGTTTCGAACTGAGCGGGGTGGCAATCGATCTGAGCGATGAAAGCCGTGCCATGCCGCTCGAGGCAGGCGCAAAGTCCCTGACGCTCGGCTTCGCTGCGAGTGTGGAGGCGGGCGGTGACACGCTGCAGGCGGCGGCTCATGATATCGCTCTGCGGTTGGCAGAGCTCCGCTGCCGCTTCCGGGGGGAGGACGGCCCAGAACTCGAGTTGGCTGAGATCGAACTGGGCGGAGGTCATTTCGATCTGGCGGAGCGGGCGGTCACGATCGAGCAGGTGGTCCTCCAGAATGGCGCGAGCGGCGTTGTCCTCGAAAAGGAGGGGGGCGTGAACTGGGCTCGCGCGGCAGGCAGCCGGAAGACGGGCCCGGAGGTAGAGGACGCACCGCCCGCCGCTGTCGAGGGTGATGCGGCAGCCCCGTCCTGGGCGCTGATGGTCCAATCATTGAAGCTGCAGGGGTTCGATGTGGAGGTTCAGGATAAGACGCTGCCCGCCCCTGTGCGGCTGGGGTTGAGCGGAATCGACCTCCAGCTCGAGAACGTGTCGAATGATGATGCCGTCCCGATCCGGTTCGACCTCGGCGCCGGTGTGGCGACCGGGGGCCGGCTTGAGGCCAGGGGAGAACTGCTTGCAGCGGCTGGATCGGTGACCTCGGATCTCGAGGTTGCGGAACTCGAGTTGACCCCCTTTCAACCCTATGTCGAACAGGTTTTGCGCGCCAGGATTTCCTCGGGAAGGGCAGGGGTGAAAGGGTCTCTCCAATACGGCGTAAAGGGTGCGGACGCGAAGATTTCCTTCAAAGGCAGTTCCGAGGTTTCGCATTTTCTGCTCGAAGGTCAGCGCGGCGAAGAGCGCCTGTTGGCCTGGGATGGTCTGAGGGTGTCGGATATCGATCTGGCACTCGAGCCCGACCGCTTGGCGGTCAAGGAGGTGAGCCTATTCAATCCCTCCGGCAAATTTGTGATCTATGAGGACAAGAGCACAAACATAGCGGAGCTTATGGTTGGTGCTGAGGGTCCTGCCGAAGAGAGCGCTCCGGCTCCGCAGGAATCGGGTGCGGGTGAAGGATTCCCTTTCCGGGTGGACCGGGTCCGGCTGCAGGGGGGGACTCTCGCGTTCGCCGATTTGAGCCTCAAACCCCGGTTTTCGGCATTGATCCATGAACTCGACGGCCTGGTGACCGGAATCTCGAGTGCCCGCGAAAGCGAGGCAGCCATCGAGCTGAGCGGGCGTGTAGACGAATACGGCACAGTGAAGATCGGCGGGACGATCATGCCGGCCAGCCCGAAGACCTCCACCCACGTCACCCTCGATTTCAAGAATGTGTCCATGAGCAACCTCACCCCGTATTCCGCCACATTCGCCGGATATCGGATCCAATCCGGCAAACTGTCGCTCGACCTCGAATACGCCATAGAGGAAAGCCGGCTGGAGGGTGAAAATCAGGTTGTTATCGACCAGTTGATCCTCGGCAAACGCGTTGAAGACTCCGAAGCGCCGAGCCTGCCGCTCGAGCTCGCCCTCGCGCTGCTCAAAGATTCGCGGGGGAGGATCGACCTCGGGCTGCCCGTGCGAGGCGATCTGGACGACCCCGAATTCAGCTACGGGCACCTGATCTGGAAGGCCTTCGTCAACGTGATCACCAAGGCCGCCACAGCCCCGTTCCGGCTCCTGGGGAACCTGATCGGCGCAAAGGAAGAGGACCTCGACAAGGTCCTGTTTGCAGCGGGGTCTTCCACGGTGCCGCCGCCGGAATTGGAAAAACTCGTTCACCTGGCAGAGGCGCTCGCCCAAAGGCCGCAGCTGGCCCTGGAGATACAGGGTGCATACGACCCGGCGGTCGATGGGCGGGCCATCAAGGAGGCGATGCTGCGCCGGGAAATGGCAGCGGAGAGCGGGATCGTGCTGAAGCCGGGTGAGGAGCCCGGGCCGGTGGTCTTCCATGAGCGGGAGGTCCAGGGCGCCTTGGAAAGGCGCTTTCTGCTTCATCACACGAAGGAGGATTTGCGGGGGCTCGAAGAGGCTTTTGAAGAAGAGCTGAAGCGCTCGGCGGAGGAAGGTAAACCGTCCGAGAAGCGCGCGTCGAGAGAGGTGTCGTGGGCTCCTTTTTATAAAACGCTGTATGAAAAGGTTCTTGATGCCATGGAACTCGGTCCCCAAGCCCTCAACACCCTCGCGGAGATCCGGGCCTCGGCCGTGAAGGCCGCCATTGTGGTCGATGGCGGTGCGGAATCTTCCCGTGTATCGATTCTCGATGTGGTCAGCGTTGAAAGCCCGGACGGCAAGACCGTTCCGGCGAAACTCGCCGTGGCTGTCGCAAAGTGATATCACTGCAGGCGCACAAAAGGGAGACGTGCTCCCATCTTCAGCCGTTGCGAATGTCTTCAGAATGCCCGTGTTTCAGTTCTTTCGAGGCGCCGATTTTCGGAAAGGCCAGCCGGGAAGAATGAAGGGCAGGCAGCATTCCCAGGGTTCAATGATCCATGGACATTCAAGCATAGGAGGTAGGGAAAATGGGAACTGGAAATGAAGGTGGGAAGATCGTCAATGGCATCGATACAGGGCGGCTTTTCGAGACCATCGAACTCATCAAGCAAAAGCCGGATATCGCCAAATTTAAGTTCCGTGCGAAGAATCGGTGGGTAGAGGGCACCTACAACCAGGGTTTTGTCAAGGACTTCTACGGGGCCGGCGCAGAGGACGACACCCGTGATGAAGCCGTTTTCGAAATTGACGAGCCGCCGGTCTTGCTGGGCGGCAACAAGGGAAGCAACCCCGTGGAGTATCTACTCGTGGCGTTGTCGGGCTGCCTGACGACGAGCCTGGTCGCCCATGCTGCAGCCAGGGGCGTAAAGGTGAAGGCGGTTCAATCCAGATATGAAGGGGACCTCGACCTGCGCGGTTTCCTGGGAATATCGGAAAGCGTTCCGGTCGGATATCAGGAGATCCGGGTTTATTTCAGGATCGATGCAGATATCCCGGACGAGAAGAAGGAAGAACTGGTGCTGATGGCCCAGAAATACTCCCCGGTGTTCAATACGATCACAAAATCCGCGCCTGTCGCTGTACGCCTGGAGAAGTGATTCGTGATTCTGCCTCTCCCGGGGCTCTGAAGGCACTCGCGAAGGGTGAGATCGTCCGCCCAGGTGCACGATGAGGCCTTCAGGGAATGCGTCGCACTCCAGGCGCAGTATGTCTTCGACACCTTCGGGAAGTTCCCCGGAACCGTCCCGTCGATTTTTCTGATCACCTACCTGCAGGCGCACCATCTCGATCTGGAGTTCTATGACACTTTCTATGAGCCCGGGTCATATCTCGAGACGCACAAGCGCCACATGGAGAGGTGGCACGGGGAGACGTGCCGGGATTGAAAGCAGGAATCGGCAGGTTTTTCATTTTGGCTGTCAGTTCACCCGGCAGACGAATCCCTTCAGATAGTGGGCTTCGGGGAAATATAGCGGGACTGGGTGATCCGGGCCTTGGTTGAGCCAGTCGAGGATCTGGACGCTGCGCTTTGCGTCGAGGGCGGCGGCAAAAAGGATCTTCTGGAAAAGATCGGGGCCGATGAGGCCTGAGCAGGAGAAGGTCACCAGCAGACCTCCCGGCCGGAGAAGCTGCATGGCGAGGAGGTTCAAATCTTTGTAGCCGCGGGAGGCCGGGATGATCTGGCCCCGGTTGGAGGCGAGTTTGGGCGGATCCAGGACGACGGCATCGAAACGCCGCCGTTCGTCCCGAAAGGTCCTCAGGACCTGGAAGACATCTCCGGAAACGGCGGTCGTGCGGGATTCCGGATCGAAACCGTTGATCCGCGCGTTTTCCGATGCGAGCTCCAAGGCGGCGGCCGAACTGTCGATCTGGGTGACGTGCGACAGTCCGGCCGTGAGTGCGCAGATGCCGAAGGCGCCCGTGTAGCTGAAGGCGTTCAAGAGTCGGCCTTCTCCGAGGGAATGGAACCAGCGTTTGGCCTTGAGCCTGTTTTCACGCTGGTCGAGATAGAACCCTGTCTTGTGTCCTTTGCGGATGTCAACCGCGAAGCGGATGCCCTCCTCCTGCAAGACCAAGCGTTCCGGCGGAGGTTCGCCGGACAGCAGGCCGCTTTCGGAGCGGAGCCCCTCCAGCCGGCGGACGTCTGTGTCGCTTCGCTCCCAGATGCCCGCCGGTTGGAAGCGACGGTCGAGAAGTTCCGTGAGGAGGGCCTTTCGGGAGTCCATTCCGAGCGTCAGGAACTGCACGGCCAGCCAGTCCCCGTAGCGGTCGACGATCAACCCGGGAAGTCCGTCCCCCTCGGCGTGGATGAGACGGAGCATATCGGTTTTCGAGGTTGCCGTGATATCCTGCCTGAGCGCTGCTGCACGGTCCAAGCGGTTCAGCCAGAAATCGGGGTCGATGGCCTCCTGGGGATCGAAGGTGAGGATGCGGACGCTGATCTGGGAGCGGCGGTTCAAGTAGCCCCGGCCAAGAAACCGGCCGTCATGGCTCAGGACCTGTACGAGCCCGCCGGCTTCGGCCGATTCGGGCCATGCGGCCACGGCCCCGGAGAAGACCCAGGGATGGCGGTTCTGCAGGGCCTTCGCCTTGCCCGGTTTCAGGATGACGGCGGGGTCGCTCGACATGGTCCGGCTCTACTGTTTCGGGATGGCGGGCATCTTGAAGCCCTTGGGAAGTTTGTCCTTGAGTTCGTCCGGGATCTTGAAGCCCTGCCCCGGAGGCGCCTCTTCTCCTTCCTCTTCAATCGGGAAGAGCTCCATCATGCTGGCGACCTTCCGGTAGTCTCCGGGCACTTCGAAAAGGCCGGCGGGTTGTTTGCCTTCCTTGATCTCGCGCATTTCGGTCATGGTGCCGTCTTCATTGCGCGTACGAAGCGGGATGTCGAACCGGTCGGACATCCATACGGTGGATCTCGAGGTCATGGTGCGTCCCATGACGTTGACGGTAACGACCATCTCCTTCTTCTTGCATTCATAGCCGTTGACCGTCTCGGTGCCGAGCTCCTTGACGCTTTGCTCCTCCATGTGGCTCTTCATCAGCTGCTTGAACTCGTTTTCGTCCAGGGGGCGCTCGAAATAGGTCTTGTCCTCGGTGTTGAGCATCCACTGCAGTTTTTTGTCCTGCCGGACGATGATCGTCATGCCTTCGGGGGATTGAGGGGTGAAGGTCTGCATACGCATCCTGCCGTCGCTCATAAACAGTTCGCCGGCCTGTTCGACCTTGCCGTCAGGGGCGATGATCACCTGCCGGGCTGAAAAATCCTTGACCTTGCCGGCCTCGGCGGTCCCGCGGTAGGGCACGGCCGCCAGGATGAGCGCCGAGAGAATGAAAAGGCAAGCCATCCTGCATGAAAAACGTCTTTGATTCCGCATCTTTTCCTCCTGGTCGTCGGGATGGTATTCATCCGGAAATGATTTTCCGGTACAACTCCGTTTCCAATTCATAAATGAGGATTTTTTCTTCACACGTTTCGCGTGCTCAGTCCCACCCCTGCGGGGTGGGTCCCGGTTTGCCAATGCCAAGGAAATCAATCGATTACACGGAGGCGACCTGGTGGCCCCCGCACAGGCAAACGCGCAGATTAACGCCGAGATTGGTCAAAGAGGCCCCTTTCTGATGGAAACCGTCTAGGTTCCAAAGCAGTTATCCCTGTCAGGTCCTGCATGTCAAGAGGATAAACGCCTGCCTGCCAGAAATAAATCCGTATTTTTCTCCTTTCCGGCCCGATTCAGCGGGGCACGCGAGGAGATCCTTGCACGGGTGCGCCTGGTCCGGGATGCCATTCGGACCCGTATTGAAGATTTTATTGAAAAAGAAGCCGAATCTTGACTAAAAGGATAAGAAAGAGCGTTTGAGTTGATTTCTGAGGCGCCAAAGGAGGAGCGACATGTCCGGACATCTGTTTTGCGGATGGGTTTTTCGATTGGCTGCGACCCTCCTCGTCGCGCAAGGCGCCGCCGTTCCAGCCTCAGCGGAGCACGTTCCGCTGCGCATAACCGTTGTTTTCAACAACGTCCCCCAGGTGCCCGGGCTTGCCGCGAGCTGGGGCTTCTCCTGCTTCGTCGAAGGCCCTGGCGGGAACATCCTCTTCGACACCGGGGGGGACGGCGGGATATTGACCGCCAATATGCGAAAGCTCGGTCTGGATTCGAAACGCGTCGATGCCGTTTTTCTCTCTCACATGCACGGGGATCATACCGGAGGACTCGATGCGATCCTTGGGGAACGATCCGGGGTGCCGGTCATCGTGCCGGCCCAATTTCCGCAGACCTTCAAGGACTGGATCGCCGGCAGGGGAGGGGTTGTAAAAGTGGTAGCCGCCGGTGACACGGTTGCAAAAGGCGTCTATACGACGGGGGCCCTTCCCGATGGCATCGCCGAGCAGGCCATGATCCTGGAGACCGAGAGCGGGCTGGTGGTGATTACCGGCTGCGCCCATCCGGGGATCGATCGCATCGCCGCGGCTGCTGTCCGCCTCAGGGGCAAAAAGATCACCCTCCTCATGGGCGGCTTCCATCTCGGGGGAGCTTCACGGGAGGAGATCCTGGAGATCATTGCGCGCCTCGAGATCCTCGGAGTCGAGAAGATTGCGCCGAGCCACTGCACCGGTGAGGCGGCCACGGCCTTGTTCAGACAGGCATGGGGCAGCCGCTTCCTCGAAGGGGGGTTGGGAGCGACCTTTCTTATACCTGATCCAGGTGCTCATATTTCAGCAGATCGAGCATCGTGACATCCCCGACGATCCTTTTTTCTTCATCGAAAATGGGGATTTCTTTTATCCCTGATTGGATCATACGCTTGATAACGGCTTCGATAGCATCCTCCCTGGAAGCATAGATCACCCCTATGTCCATCATGTGCCTCGCTGTTTCGGAGGTGATCATGGGTATCAGAAACCGGGTATGAACGGCTGGCTCGAACCCGTGTGCAAAAAGATGCCTGATCAATGCTCCCAGTGATATGATGCCTTTGCATTTTCCGTCCGCATCCACGACGTAAATCAGGCGGGTATGAGGATGCTTCAGCATCTTTTGAAGGACTTCCTGGATGGTGTCGTCTTCCATCACAAGCGGAATGTCTCTTTCCTTGATCGTTTCAAGGATGTCTTTTATTTGCATGGTTTGCCTCAACACCTTCGCCTGCCGCTTTCAATGCGTATTTGACCAGGGGTGGAGCCACCAGTTCGTTCAGGATGACTGAAGCAAGCACTGCATTGACCATCATCTCGAACACCGGTGGCTGCACGAGTGAACGGGCCATGAAGATCAGCCCCAGGGTGACCCCTGCGCTGGGAAGGAGGCCATACCCGAGATATCTTTTGACAACGGACGGGGCATGCGAAAGCCCTGCCCCCACTCTTGTTCCAAAAAACTTCCCCGCGAAACGACACAGGAGGATCAGGAAGCCTATCGCTCCGGCCGTTTTAATGACTGTGAAGTCGAAATGAGCCCCGGCGAGGCTGAAAAAGAGGACGAAAATCGGCTCTTCGACACCCTCCAGGGCCTGAAAAAGCCGATTGCTGTGACTGGCCGTGTTGGCGACAAGGAGTCCAACCATCATGCAGGCCAGCAGGGGGGAAAGGCTCAGGTGCGCGGCGATGCCCGAGCAAAGGAAGGTGGTTCCCAAAAGCACGATCAGTCGGGATTCCCTCTTGTTGACCCAGGGCGCCATAAGACTGAGCAGAAATCCCATCAGCGCCCCCAAGGCGATGGAGCCGAGGATGACCAGCGCAGGCTCAGCAGCCATTCTGTACAGGGACAGGTTCCCTGTTTGCGCCAGTGCCCGGACTGCGGTGGCGGCAAAGGCATAAAGGATGATCGCCATGGCGTCATCCAGGGCTACGACGCCCAGGAGTGTGGTGGTCAGGGGTCCTCTGGCCTTGTATTCGTGCACGATGGCCAGGATGGCCGCGGGGGCGGTGGCGGCGGAAACCGCCGCGATGATGAGCGCGAACGGCAGGTAGACTTCTGCAGACGACCCTGGAAAATGGTTCAGTTGGAAAATAGAGGGGCTCAGGAGCGCAAGCAAGGTGAACGTCACGCAGAACGCCCCGAGGGCTTCGGTCAGATTGATGATGAGGATCTTTTTCCCGAGCAGTTTGAGCTTTGAAAAGATCAGGTTTCCGCCGATGGAAAAGGCGATGACAGCGAGGGCGATATCGTTGATGATGGATAGCCTCACGTGTGTCAGCTCTGCAGGGATGATTCCACTGACGGACGGGCTCAGGAGGATCCCCGCTGCGATGTAGCCGGTGACGCGCGGAAACCTGAGCCGGTTGGCGAGTCGGCCGCCGAAATAACCGCATAGGAATAGGATGCCGAGCGACTCCAGAGGTCCGATTTCGAAAGATCCCATCCGTCTGCCTTCCCTTCGTTCTTCCGGCCCTGGTGGACGCAGGGAATCCTCAGGGGATCGGTGCCGCTGGGCGATCCGTTGGTGGCTCGCCCTGTGCGCGGACGAAAACGACATCCGTTTACACGGGTGTGCAGCGCCGTCTCGACCCTTTTAAATGGGATGCTGAAAAGCCTGCGAAGCAACCCTGCCGCAGGAATGATCCGCACCCGGGGAGGCTTGCTGCCGGGGCCCGCTGGGTGTCAGGAGGTCTCACTCAACCGAAAACAAGATCTCAACGAAGCGAACGCTGGCCTTGGAGCGGGTCGAGCCCCGCCGCGCAGCCATAATAAGGCTTTCACGGTAGCCGATTCGTTGAAGGAGGTCAAGACGGTCCGACCAGCCCGGGCTTTTGCTGCGGGAGAATCTGCAGGAGCAGGTCCATGCGAATCGAGGTGCTTTTGAACACCGAGGCGGTTGCAAAGAGAGCGGCGGCATTCCTCGCAGAAAAGGCGCGGGAGGCCATTGCCGCTCGCGGCTTGTTTGTCATGGCTTTGAGCGGGGGGAAAACCCCGTGGATCATGCTCCGCGCCCTGGCTGATGAAGCGCTTCCCTGGGAAAAGATCCATGTCGTACAGGTGGACGAGCGGGTTGCGCCTGCTGGGCATCCGGACCGGAACTTGACGCATCTGCGGGAATCCCTTCTCGAACGAGCAGCGCTGCGCGAAGACCAAATCCACCCCATGCCGGTCGAACCGGCCGATCTGGAGGCGGCCGCGATCCGGTATGCCCGGGGGCTTCGGGCGATCGCGGGAACGCCCCCTGTCCTCGATCTCGTCCATCTGGGCCTCGGATCCGACGGGCACACGGCGTCCCTGGTGCCCGGAGATCCCGTGCTGCAGGTCGTGGACCGGGATGTGGCCGTGACGGAGGCGTACCAGGGGCGGCCCAGGATGACCTTGACCTACCCGCTGCTCAACCGCTCACGGGAGATCTTGTGGATCGTGACAGGGGCCGAAAAGGCCCCGATGCTCAAGCGCCTGCTGGAGGGCGACGCTTCCATCCCGGCCGGGGGCATCCGCCGGGATTCGGCTCTGGTCCTGGCTGACCGTGCCGCTGCAGGAGAAGAGAACCCTGACTCATCGAGGAAGGGGGGAAAGGGTGTTCTGACAGAAGGTTGTGCAACCGGGATGGAGGGATGCGATGGGTCTCAAGCGGAAGGCTCCTAGCAGGATGTTTTTTCCTGGACGTCTGTCGGCCATGCTCGTCGGCCTTTTCGGTGTCACCCTGCTCTGCGCGGAGGTCGCCTGCGCGGAAGCCGAGGGCTGTGCACCCATGAGGCTGGATCGCCCGCGCGTGGGCCTGGCGCTGAGCGGCGGCGGAGCCAGGGGTGCGGCCCATATCGGGGTGCTCCGGGTCCTGGAGGATCTGCGGGTGCCCATCGATTGCATCGCCGGCACCAGCATGGGCGCTATTATAGGCGGTCTTTATGCTTCGGGTATGCCGATCGACGAGATCGAGAGGACCGTCACTGCAATAGACTGGGACCAGGCCTTTGCAGACGCGACGCCGCGCGGGGACCTGGCCTATCATCGTAAACTCGAGGACAGGCTTTTTCTGGTCAAGAGCAGACCCGGTTTCGAAGATGGGAAGGTGAAACTCCCTGCCGGGTTGATCGAAGGGCAGAAGATCGAGTTGATCTTTCGGGCACTCACGCTCCCGGTGGTGGATGTCAAGGACTTCGACTGTCTGAGGATCCCCTATAGGGCGGTGGCGGCGGACATCGCCACCGGTGAAGCGGTTGTGCTCGGTTCCGGAGATCTGGCCACCGCGATGCGTGCCAGCATGTCCATCCCGGGGGTTTTCTCCCCCATCGAGTTGGAGGAAAGACTCCTCGTTGACGGCGGAGTGAGCAACAACTTGCCTGTCGACGTAGCCCGTTCCATGGGGGCCGATGTGGTCATCGCCGTGGACATCAGCACCCCGCTTTCCCAGCGCAAGGACCTGACCTCGGTCCTCTCTTTCACCGTGCAGCTCACACGCCTGCTGACCCGGCGAAACACCGAAGAGCAGATCGCGTCCCTGAAGGAGCAGGATCTGCTGTTGGTGCCGGACCTGAAGGAGGTCACGACGTCTTCGTTCGAACTGGCTGGCGAGGCGATTTCGAGAGGCGCTGCGGCGGCCAGGGAAAAGGAGGGGCTTCTCGCGCACCTGTCCTTGTCCCCCGAGGAATATGCGGTGCATCGTTCGGGGCAAAAGGGCTTTGTGAAGACCGCACCCGTGATCCGGTTCGTAAGGATCGAGAACCATTCCCGCCTGAGCGACGAGGTCATCCGGTCGCACTTGAACGTAAAAACGGACGCGCCCTTGGAACTCTCCTCCCTCGAGGCTGACATCGGGAGGATCTATGGCCTCGACTACTTTGAGAAGGTGAGCTACGAGGTCGTGGAGGAGGGCGGCCGGACCGGTCTCGTCATCCGGGCGACCCAGAAGTCCTGGGGGCCCAATTACCTCGAGTTCGGTTTGAGGCTCGACAACAATTTCAAGGGCGACAACAGCTTCGAACTGGCGGTGGGCTACCGGCGGACGGCGGTCAATCGTTGGGGAGGGGAGTGGCGGACGCTCGTGGAGATCGGCGGGGAGCCGGGTATTTTTACGAGATTCTACCAGCCCCTGTCAGCCGCCAGCCCGTACTTCGTAGCCCCCGTCCTTTTCTGGGACGGCATGCAAATCGGGGTGTACGAGCAGGATCAACGCATTGCCGAATACTATGCGGACGTGTATGGCCTCGCCCTGGAACTGGGACGGGAGTTCGGCACCTGGGGGGCGATCACCGGGGGGGTGCAGCGCTACATGGGAGACATCGAGGTCTTGACAGGGAGTCCGGCCCCGGAGAGCGATTTCGATGGGGTGGAGTTCTTTTTCCGGCTTTCGGCCGACAAGCTGGACAGCCTCTATTTCCCCCGCGAGGGCGCCTACGCCTCCCTCGGTTGGAACGCTTCGCGCGAGGCCCTGGGATCCGACGTCTCCTTCGATCAATTGGAGCTGGATGCCGTCCTGCCGAAGACGTGGGGGCGGCACACCTTCATCGCGGCCTTCAGCTGCTACACGACCCTGGAGGGCGATGCGCCTCTTCAGAACGTGTTCCGCCTGGGAGGCCTCTTCAACCTCTCCGGCTTTAATCAGGACCAGCTGAGCGGACAGCAGCTGGCGCTGGCGCGGATTGTCTATTTTCGGCGCATTGGAGACTTCAACCTGCTCCCCGCCTACTTCGGGGGGTCCCTGGAGTTGGGCAACGTCTGGCAGGACAAGGACGATATCGGCTTCAGCGATGCGATTTGGGCCGGCAGCCTGTATGTGGGTGTCGACACGCAGCTCGGCCCGGTGTATCTTGGCTTCGGTCATGCCGAGGGAGGCAACGATTCTCTTTATCTGTACCTGGGACGCTGGTTTTAGAACGGCCTGCCAAAGGGGGAAGGAGCCCTCGGGGGCGTATATGGGCTCGCAGACATCCGGATGGGGGCTGGCCTTTTCTTTCGAATATTTTGGCGGAAGGGTGCGCCCTGTGAGATTGCGCCGGCCTGGCAAGGTCTTCAGAGAAGAGCCTCCGCCCGGCCTCAGTCCGCCTGCTGCTCCACCCACCGGCCCTCGATGCCCTCCGCCCGGAGACCTTCGACCACCGCGCGCATGTGGGGAAGCCCCCGTGTCTGGAGGATGAACTCCACCTCCGCCGACTGCAGGGGGAGGCTGACGAAGGTCCGTTGATGCAGCACTTCGACGATGTTCGCCTCCAGCCGTCCGAGGACGGCCGTGACCTCCGCCAGAGAACCGGGCGAGTCGGCGAGTTCGACGGTGAGTCGTCCGAGCCGGCCGGTGCGGACCAGACCCCGCTGGATGATGGTGGAAAGCACCATGAGGTCGATGTTCCCGCCCGAGAGGACCAGGCCCACCCGGCGGCCCCGGAAGCGCTCCGGGTTTGCGAGGAGCGCTGCGAGCCCGGCGGCGCCGGCGCCTTCCGCGACCGTTTTTTCCACCTCCAGGAACAATAGGACCGCTCTTTCTATATCGTTTTCATCGACCAGCAGGATCTCTTCCACAGCCTCCCGGATGATCGGCAGGGTGAGGCGGCCCGGTGATTTGACGGCGATCCCCTCGGCGAGGGTCGAACGTCCGCACCGGATGGGCTCGCCTGCGAGCGCCTGCCGCATGGAAGGGTAGCGCGCGGTCTGCACCCCGAATACACGGATGGCGGGATTGATGGCCTTTGCAGCCAGGGCGTTGCCGGCGATGAGCCCCCCGCCTCCGACCGGAATCAGCAGGCACTCGAGGGCGGGCTGCGCCTCGAGGAACTCCAGGGCGACGGTCCCCTGGCCGGCGATGATCCTTTCATCGTCGTAGGGGTGGATGAGGCGAAGCCCCCGGCGAGCAGCCGTCGTGCTTGCGAACTCGCCGGCTTCGGTGAGGTCCTCCCCGTGGAGGACGACCTCGGCACCGAACCGCTTTGTATGCTCGACCTTGACGTGCGGGGTGAAGCGGGGCATGACGATGACGGCGGGTATCCCGAGCCGGCGGGCGTGGTAGGCGACGGCCTGGGCGTGGTTGCCCGCCGACATCGCGATGACCCCAGCGCTGTGCTCGCTCGGGGTCAGACTCAGGAGTTTGAAGAGTGCGCCCCGCTCCTTGAAGGATCCGGTGAATTGCAGGTTTTCGAACTTGATGAACACCTGGGCGCCGGTGATCTCCGAAAGCGTCCGGGACAGCGCGCAGGGTGTCCGGTTGATGTGCTCGGCGATGGCCCGAGCCGCTTCCCGGATCGTTTCAAGGGTGATGGCAGCCATGATGTCCTCCGTGCCGGTGAAAGGATTCGTCCTCCCGTGCACCCAATGAGCCCGACACACCACTGGCGCTGTGCCGGTGCATGCTTCCACAGCGAAGGTAGCCCAACACGGCTGAATTGTAAAGCGACGCATTTCTGCCCGGCATTGGCCGGCGGGGCGGCGCGCCGTGCGAGGAGCTCTCCATCCTAAGGAAGATGATCCCTGCCTTTGCCGAGGCGTCGAAGTGCTTCTCGATATGCTGTCAGACCCGAAGGTTTGCCGTGTATCTTCCAACTGGCTGGAAAGCCGGTCGGGGAGCACCGTCTGAAAAGGATACTTTCCATGTCAGGAGATCTCACTCCGTTTCGGTCATGCGCGCTGCATAGTGTCCGAACAGCTCGATGGCGATTTTCTTGAGTTCGGGAGAGCAGGAGGCCGGGCCGTAGAAGCGGCCTCCCGCCATCTCTCTCCAAAAGGGCGGGAGTTGGTCGATCCTGCTGCACATGCCTCCCATGGGATCCGGAACGGCATAAAGCGTCTTTTCGATGCCGGCGTTGATGATCCGTGTGAGGCACATGGGGCATGGCTCGAAGGAACTGTAAAGGACCAAACCGTCCAACTGCCTCGGATTCTGGGATGGGCCGTCGACGCTCCTCTGGATGTTGCGTCGGTTCTCGAAGCGGTTCAAGAGGTCCATCTCAGCGTGCAGGTCGCTTCGGAAGTACGGCGAGTATTGCCTGTTGTGGCCTCGTTCGACGATCTCCCCCGTGCTTTCCATCACCAGGCAGGCGCCTACTCCGCCGCTCCCTTCCTGCTTGCCCGACAGGGCCTCGCGCAGCGTCACGAGGATGAACGGGTCGTCCGGATATCTTGGATCCGGCGTGTAGGCCTCGATGCGCTTCAGGATGCGATCCAGATCGGGGGCTGGCGCGGCAGGGTCTTCGGCCGGGCAGACCGAAGGGTACAGGCAGAATAGAAAAACTACTGCAATGACAACATATCTCCGAAATCTTTGAATGTAGTGCACCATCCCATCGCCTCCGATGCAAAAAGTATTCATGTCGTTCAGTTGATGCGGCTGAAAGCCTTCAGACCTGACGCACAAGGGCCGGTCATTTTCCTTGAGCGGTTCAGCCGGCAGATATGCTGCCGGCTGCCTGATGTTTCCACGTCGAGGATCGCGTCCGCCGGGCATCACGCGCTCTCAGTCCGATTTCATTGAAGATTCACGACAGCCGGCGATCCGGGGTCATCCCAGGGCATACGGAACCTTACAATGTGGCTCAGGCCCCAAAGGCCGCGGTCGGCATAGTAGTCCATGGTGCACGCAAGCATCTGCCCGCCCGGGGGGCGGCGGCCGTTCATCCGGTTCAGCAGGATCATGGACTGCCCTGAACGGGTTGTCAGGATCTCCCTGGCCGCATAGAGGACCCGGTATCCATCGCAGGCGATCAGCATGACGTAGTCGTCTGGGGAGACGCTCTCGAAATTCGCTTTCAGGAATTCGGAGAAAAGGTATCCCGAGATGGTTTCCTGCCCCAGAAAGCCCCTGCCATGGCCTACTCTCACCCACTGTTGCAGGGTCGTTTCCTCCAGCCCGGCCCACGAGGCCTCCTGCACACGGCTGCCGTCGACGCAGACCACTCCTGAACTTTCGCACTTCTCACCCTTGCGCCGCTCCGGAAGGGAGTCCCCTGCCATACGCACACGGTTGAACTGGATCCGGACCACATCGTCCAGGTAGCGCGTGGTGTCCCGCTCACCCGGAGCGATCAGCCGGAACCCCTTCAGCATCTCCCCGGGCGGAAGGAAATCCGGCTGATCCTTTTCCTTGGCCGGCACCAGCGGGAGCCGGCTGTAGGCCAGCGTGACCGGCAGGGCGTCCCCCGGCATCATCAACTCCCCCCATGGAAAGTGGACCTGACGGCCGTCTTTTGATTCGAAGGTCACGAGAAAATCCAAGGGGTTGTCGGAGTCCTCCGAAGCGTAGGCCGGGGCGATGCCTTCGAGCAGGTTGTAGACGGGAATCCCCAGGTAAATGAAGATGCCGGCGAATTTCCCTTCGGGGGAAACCTCCTTGGTCCGGACACGGGTGGTGGCAAAGGCTCTGAGGGCGGCGCTTTCAAAGGTGTAGAGCTTTTTGACCTCCCCGGAGACCTCGATCCTGAATTCACCCGGCACTGGGCTGAAAAGGGCGAGAGGGGTGGCGCCCGTGACGGTTACGGCCTCGTAATAGTTGTGATGGAGCCCCCGATAGGCGAAAAAGCCTAGCACCGCAAGGCCCACCGTAAAGGCGAGGGCGATCCACATCCTGTTTTTTCGCATAATTGCTGTCCCCTGTGGATTTTCGGTTCATGAAAGCACTGGCCTCGAGCTTCTTTTCATCAACGGTGTGCGCCTTTTTGGGAAATCGGTGAACCGCGCGTTCTTTTCTCGAATGGCATTCCCCGGTTCAGATCAATTCGAAGACCGCGGTGAACACCAGCGGGATCTCCTGGGTGAAGAGGCTTGCCGGGGGCTTCGGGAACGGGGCTGCCTCACGGACCGCCCGAAGGGCCGCCGTATCGAGGTCGGCGTGCCGCGAGGACTCCACAATCTCGAGGTCTTGGATATTCCCGTCGAGGGTGATCACAAATTTCACTTTCACGCGGCCCTGGATCTGCATCGCCTTGGCGGCTTCGGGGTATTTCTTCTGCCGTTCGATTTTGAGCCGAACGAGTTCGAGATAGGCGGCGTGGCTGTTGAATTCGAGCGACGGCTCTTCAATGACCGGAGAGGCCCATCGATCGACACGGACGGAAGGCGCACCAGGCACCCGGGGAACCGCGATACGCTCGACCAGGCTGTCCGGCGCCTGGGTGTCCACGGGCTCCACCTTCATCGGTGCGACGGAGGGGATGGGCCGCTGCTGGACCGTCGGCCTTTGCAGATCCCTGGGTTCGGGCGGCGGGGGTCTGAGACGGGGGCGGGGGATGTGGCGGGTGATCGACTTGGGGATGTCCTGGACGGTCAGTTCGATGTACTCGAGCACGCTCGATCTGTAAATGCCGGCGATATGGAAAAAAAGGATGGTATGAACCCCGAGGGAAACCAGGATGAGGCTTCTCAGGAGCCAATTGGGCTTCTTCTTTTTCCCGACAGGGGGTATCGAGTTCGTCATCGTCCGATCTTCAGAGATCCTTTTCCGTGGCAAGGCAGAGTCTGCCTGCCCCCGCCGCCTTGGCGATGTCCATGACCTTCACCGCCTTGTTCAGGACCACGGTGCGGTCTGCCCGGACCACGACGAGGCTGTCTTCACTCGTGCCGATGATCGCCTTCAACCGGTCGAAAAGGGCGGCCAGCGACACCTCCTCGGTCCCGATGTAGGCCCTTCCTTCCGGATCGACATAGACGGTGATGACCTCCTCGGTCTGGGGGGCCGCCGCTTTGGCCTGGGGAAGCTTGATCTTGATTCCTTCTTCGACCAGGAAGTTCGTCGTAAGCAGAAAATAGATCAGGAGAAGGAAAACGATGTCGATGAGCGAGGTGAGGGGGATCTGCACGCCGTTCTGGCTTCTCCGTCTGGGGCGGTTCAACATGATCGGCCTCCTAGGATGACTTTCGCGTGAGCGCCTTGATGAACGCGACCGTCCCGTTCTGAAGCTGGGCCTCGAAGGTGTCGACGCGGGAGATGAGGTAGCTGTGGGCGACCATCGTCGGCAAGGCCACGGCGAGCCCGAGGGCCGTGGTGAGCATGGCCTCCCAGATGCCGCCGGCCAGTACGGAGGCATTGACCTTGCCGCCCATCTGCTGAATGACCATGAACGCCTTGATCATGCCGAGGATCGTCCCGAGAAGGCCCAGGAGCGGTGCCACGTTGCCGATGGTCGCCAAGGCCTGGATGTTCCGCGAGAGCGTCCGGATTTCCTCGTCGGTGGCATGGTTGATGACCGTCTCGATCGTCTCCCTGCCTTGATCTTTCACCTCCATGGCCTGGACGAGGATGCGCCCGAGAGGGGTGCCGCTCGACTCGGCTAGTTCGTAGGCCTGATGATTTTCACCGTTTCTCATGTAATGGACCAGTTTCTCGAGAAATCCGTCCCCAGCGATGTTCGATCGTGCGAACCGGATCAGGCGCTCGAGAAAGATCGCAAGCCCCAAAACGGAGCAGAAGAGGATGGGCGCCACGAGGATGCCGCCCTTCTGAAGAAATTCGATCATGAGATCCTCCGAACCGACCGGCAGTCTGCCTGCCGGCGGAAAGCCGCGCAGCGTCGCCACGCCGCCTTCAAGTTGATGCCTAAATCGTCAACAAACCCTTTTCAGGATGGAAACCAGACCCGAAAACGCTTCCCGGCGCAACCCGGTTTCCAACTCGGACTACGGCTCCTCGAAAACGTCGGGACGCCCGTCCAGATTATAGTCCTTCGAGCGGCGCACCAGCGCCTCCGCTTCGTCGTACTCCTCCCAGAGGTCCGGTTTCCCGTCGCCGTTGGTGTCCTCCTCGAGCAGGACAAGGCTTCCCTTGTCGTAGTGGTACCAGATATCGATTTTGCCGTCGCCGTCACGGTCCTTTTCGGCCCTGACGGCCTGTTCGGCATCATCGTAGAACCACGTCAGATCGAGGGTCCCCGAAGCGCCGTCGCCTTCTTCGCTCTTCACGAGCTTGCCCTGTTCGTCGAAGTGTTCACGGAGATCCAGCCTGCCGTCGCCGTCCTCGTCCAATTCCTTGAGCCTGAGGATATCCCCCTGGTAGCAATAGCGCGCCTCTGCCGTGCCGTCGCGGTTGGCGTCCACCTCGATGACCCGGGACCAGGGGGATTGCTCGAACCATTGGACCGTCTCGAAGAAGCCGTCCCGGTCCCGGTCTTCCTGGCTCTTGAACTTCCGGCCCTTTTTGAAGAGGACCCTGGAGGTGATCGAGCCTTCGCCCGCTTCGTCCCGTTCGAGCTTCACCAGTTCACCCTTCTGATAATACTCCCAGGCATCGATCCTTCCATCCAGGTCCGAATCGTTTTCGACCTTCTTTTTGTGGCCTTGCTCGTCGAACCGGATGGTCGCGTCGGTCTTCCCGTCCTTGTTTCTGTCGACTTTCTGCAGGGAAGGCTTCCCTCCTTTGAAAAGGGTTTCCGTGTCCTTGAAGCCGTCATTTTCAGTGTCGTAGAGCATTCGGGCGGGAACGCCCCGTTCGAGAAAGGTGACCCGGTCGATTCGGCCCTGATGGCGGGTGTCTTCCTCGATTGTTCGGGGGAGCCCGTTTCGGTCGAGCTGGAGAAACACGTCCATGACCCCGTCGAAGTTAGTGTCTTTTTCCTGTTTGGCGGGGGCTCCTTTCTGATAGCGCGTCACTGCATCGATACGGCCGTCGCCGTTGACGTCCTTTTTCTCCTCGAGGGGTTCTCCGTTCCTGAAGGTCATCACGGCCTCGAAGCGGCCGTCGTGGTCCAGGTCCTTCCGCTGCTCCTGCAGATTCCCCCGGAGGTATGTCCGCACCGTTTCCGCCTTGCCTGGGGCGTAAATTCCGTGCCGGCTTTCGGACGGCAGGCCGTCGGCCCCGTAGAAGATCATCTCATCCACCCGGCCGTCGCCGTTGGTGTCAGCGCGTCTTTCCACGGGCTTCTCGGCTTTGAAGAACTCCCAGACGTCGATCTTGCCGTCCTTGTTCGTGTCCTTGGTCACGGAGGCGAGTTGGCCCGCCTCGTACTGGTAAACCGTGTCGAATGATCCGTCTCCCGTGGTGTCCTTACGGATGGTCAGCGGGCGCTCGTTTCCGTCGAATTCGATCACTTGCTCCAGACGGCCTGTTTGGAGGGAGGCGCTTTCATGCCTGACCCGTTTTTCGGTCTCGAAATAATCCCAACGGTCCACTTTTCCGTCGAAGTTCCGGTCGGCTTCGACCCTGACGATCTTTCCGTCTTTGTAGTATTGGACGCGGTCCATGACCTCGTCGCTGTTGGTGTCCACCTCCAGCTTCGACAGTTTTCCCTTCTTGTCGAAATGGGCGACCTGGTCGATTTTCCCGTCTTTGTCGCTGTCGCTCTGGACGATTTTATCCTTGGCCTCAGCCGGCAGGAACGGCAGGCATGCGATACCGACCGCCATCAAAGCGCTGAGCAGAACGGAGGCAAACCGTCGATTGCGAAAAATAGGCATGTTCCTATACGCCCTGTGGAAAACAAGGGGGAAGGTCTTGTCCGAGCAAAAGGCAAAACCTTCCCCAGTTCTTTGGGCTTCTTCTGCAGACTTCCGTCTAGAAAGTCCCGCGCAATCCGCAGAAGAAGGTCCTGCCTTCCCTTGGGAAGCCGTAGCCGGTCTCGTAATTTTCATCAAACAGGTTCCGGACGCCCACCTCGGCCACCAGGAACTTGCTGATTTCGGCCATGGCCTTCAGATCGAAGAGCCAGTAGCTGCCGAGTTCGGTCCACTCGTTGTTGGACTTTTCCTCCCATTGGCCGGCGTTGTACTGGATCTTGGTGAAGAAGGACAGCCACTCGTTGGCCTGGTACAGGTCGCTCAGATAGATCTGGTGCTCCGGGGACTCCGGGAGATGGTCGCTGACCCGGTCTGGTGAACGGTTTTCTGCATCGAGATACGTGTAGTGGGCTTCCAGGGTGTTGTTGGGCAGGAACTCCGATTTGAACCCCAGTTCGAGGCCCTGATGCCTGGCCTTGCCGATATTGTCGTAAAAATCGTTTCCCTGAAGTGTCGTTTGCACGATCAGGTTGTCGACGTCCGCGTAGAAGAGCGCCAGGGACGCGCTGCTCTTCCATGGCAGGGGGCGCTCCACGCCGATCTCGTAATTGACGGATTCCTCCTTTTCGAGGTTGGGATTGGGGGTGGCCGTCCCGAGCAGCGAGGAGTAGAGCTCTTTCAAGGTGGGGAAGCGGCTCTTGCTGGCTACGGAGCCATGGAACTTCGTGGCATCCTCGAGCGTATAGACCAGACCGCCCATGGTGTTGAACACGTCATCGTCGTCCCGCAGAGGTCCCCCGTTGGCATACTTGGTCTTCTGAACGTCGTAGCTGACCCCGAGGACCAGGTCCAGGCGGTCGGCGAGGGCTATGGCGTCTTCGAGGCCGTAGGAGTAGGTCTCGGCTTCATAGCGCTCCCAGAGCGTGTCGATGTCGTCCTGCTCTTCGTGGACGTCCTTCTTGTAATGGAAGGCGAAGCTCAGCTTGTTTCGGGGGATGTAGGTCGTTCTGAGGGTAAAGGAACCTCCCGGGGTGTAGTCGTCATAGGTGCTGTGAAACGCGTACTTCATGTTTTGCGAGTCGTAGGAGGGGCTGTCGTAGGAGTCCAGGACGTTGTAGTAAGTGTCGTAGTAAAGGCGCGTATTGGCTGTCAAGTGGTCCGTTATCTTGCTGTCTCCAATGAAGTAATAGGTCGTCTTTTCCCATTCGGTGAACCTCCAGAAGCGCTGCCGCTCGGTCGGCTGCACGTTGACCGGGAGTCCCCTCTCACTGTTCGTGTGCTGGACGCCGATGGCATACTCATGGCCCTCTGCGGGCATGAAGCCCACCTTGAACGAGCCGGCGATGCTTTCCATATCGGAGTTGTCCCTGCGTTTCCCGTCCTCGTAGTACCCCCGGAATCCCGGCGGAACCCTGATCGGCGTGAAGTCGTCCGACATCTTGAAATCGTCGTAATCGAGACCGGAGATGCCAGCCATCACATAGGCATTGTCGATCCTCGAGCCGAGGTTCAAGCTTCCTGAGGGCCCGTTTTCATCCACTTCGAACGAGTAGGAGCCTTCAAAGGGCTTGGAAGGCTTCATGGAAACCATGTTGATGACGCCGCCCATGGTGTTCGGGCCGTACAGCGTGGATGCGGCCCCTTTGGTCAGCGTGATCTGCGAGATGTTCCCCGTCGAAAGCTCGCTGGCGTCGACATATCCGTCCCAGGGAAGGTAGAGCGGGATGCCGTCGATATAGATGGGGACGTATCGCTGATTGAAACCCCGCACATTGACGTACGCCTCGTTTCGTGTGCCGGTCGAAACGAATACGCCGGGAAGCGTTTCGATCGCTTCGGATACGCTCTGGGCGTTCGTCAGATCCAATTCCTGCCGGTCGATGGTGTCAACCGTGGTGATCTGGGTGACGGTTTCAGCCTCCCCTGTCACCACAACCTCGCCCAGATCGAAGACGCCCGGCTGGGATGCGGCCTTTTTGTCCTGGGCTTGGGCGCCCGGCATGGACAGGGAAAAAACAAGAAAAAAACTTAGCAACAAAACCTCGACAGCGTGTTTCACTTTCATCTCTCTTCCTCCCTTTTTGTTATATGTTGATCAAACAGGTTTCTATGTTCTATTTTCTTCCGTGTTGCCGAAGCTTTTTTCGGCCCCAGGTTTGTGACTGCGCTTAAACGACATATAAACTATGTCAAAATAGACATATCTATGCGTACTAAAAGAACTTAATGTTTAAGAATTGACTGCTATGCAAAATAATGCTGTATTATATTTTTCCCTACGCAGATTCATCTCTGAACAGCAAAATCACTCACTCTTCCACGTATTTTTGCAACATTTGAGGAAGCTTTGTTTTCATTTGCTTGGCGGATACTCTGCATGGGATGAGAGGTGGCTGCCCCAACTTGTCAAGAACCTTCAATCCTCCTAAAGGATCCAACATATAAGTCATAAAGGCTATGGCCGCTTCCCTGTTGGGAGCGTTTTTTAGGAGGGTAACGCCATAGGTGCACGACTTCCCTTTCAATTCCATGAATTCCCCTGGCCCTTTTCCGGTGACTTTGACAAGGGCGTGGGAATAAGAAGAGTCGTACCGGTGACTCCCCAGATTGATTTCGTCTGGAAGAAGGACGAACCTCAAATCATGCTGCACTGCGACAGAAAGGTATTCCCATATGAAGTCTATTTCTCCGCTTTCAAGCAGCGAGACCAATTCGGTCGATTTGGGGGAAACATGCCTGCCTTGCCGGCCGGCGGTCAACCTCTTGTAAAGACCTGGCACGTTGTAATATTTCTCAGCCAATTGCATGACCATCAATGATCGATATCCGCAGGGGTCGAGGTTTGGGTCGGAATGGCCCCATGCAGTATCTTCCCGCAGGAGGATTTCGTACCAGTTGTGGGAATCGATCTCATCGGCGTATCGACTTCTGTCCGTGTAGCAGAGCACCAGTTGGTTCGTCGCAAAAAGAATATTCCAATCCGCGTGTTGGGGGATAAGCAGTTCGTCAATGACGGTGTAATCCGCCGATGCCATCACATCGCAAGGTTTGCCGAGCTCCGTGATCTTGCGAGCGGCCTTCTGACTCCCGCTGGCTTCACGGAGGATGTTCACCCTGGGATATCTTGACTCGAAGCATTTTTCCATCGCCTCGAAAGGTGCGGAAAGACTGCCGGCGTGGAAAATGATCAAATCGCCTCGAGGTTCGGCAACCGCGGAATATGGCAGTACCATCACGAAAAGAAGCAAAAGGGCGCAGATGATGTTGAATCGTTTACTTTCCACGAATCGTCTGTTTTGCACACGCGGTGCGGAATCTTCAAGCTTGAAGGATTGCCGCGCTCATGTTCGAATTTCGTTTACTTATTCTGTTCAGCGGACCCAAGAGAAATCACCTGGATCTTCTCGACAGCCTTGATATCCCGGTCGGCCATCAGATCGTCAGGGGGCACGAACATGAATTTCCCGTCTTTGTCGAGGGGTTCGCCATTGCGGTGGTCGGCAATGATCATTCGCTCCCCGGCAGGGTCCAGGAACACCTCGCCATAAGAAAGGAGCGAGCGATAGCCGTCGGGGGCCGATATCAGGAACACCGTGTTCAGATCGCGCGTCAGCCCGGCCTGATCTAGAACGGTCCTGAACTGGACCCCTTCCACGCGGTCGACCCCGTGGAATCCCCTGCCTTCACCCAAATGCCTGGTTTTCAGGCTCCGCCGCGGTTGATCGGGGAGTTCCGTAACCGTGATAGGATTCTTGACTGCGCCCGTGATGATGAACTCCGGGGAAAACAGCTTTTCCATCTTCTTCGCCGGCACGACCGGCTTCAGATCGACCACCTCGATGCTGGTGATTGCTTCGAGCGAGCGGTCCGCGCATTCATCGCCGCCCATGAGGAGTTTGGGAAAGCCGATGGTGCGGGAGAGCTGGTCGAGGCGAGGCTTGTAGACTTCCGGTGCATGGCAGAGGGTACAGTCCTTGCGCGGCATGATCGGCTGGGCGGACAGCCCGACGACGACTCTTCCCGGATTCTTGTAAAAGACCTCCCCCCAGGAGAGCGCAACCTGCTTGCCGGTCTTGTTTTTGACGACAATGGCCAAGTCGACATTCTTGTTGAAATCGGTATCCCCCTTGTGGATCCCGGAGGTTTCGAGAAGGGCCTTGAGGGGGACGCCTCGGTACAAGAAGGCCCCGCGGTATGTTCCGTCTTCAAAGACATCATTGAACTGTACCTCGACGGATTGGTAATGGGCAAGATCATCAAGGGAAAGATTCAGAGGACTCTTGACTGCGCCCGTGATGCTCAGGCTTGCGGGCACCTCCGCCCATGCCGGAGCGGCTATAAAGAGAAGGGCGGTCAGTGCGGATGCGAGAACGGTTCTTTTCAGCATACCATCTCCTTTGATTCTTCAAGTTGCTTTTAAGCCTGACGGTTAAATAGTTTCCATCCGGAAATGGTCTTTTTGGCCAATCTCGGCGTCAATCTGCACGTTTGCTTGTGCGGCGACCTGCAGGTCGCCTCCGCGCAAACGCTTGATTTCCTTGATATTGGCCAAAAATCCTCATTTCCGGATTGGAAACTTAGTCCTACCGCGAAATCATTTCCGGATGGACACTGTTATGAAACTTGGGGAGGGCTTCCCCTCCGCGATGCTCAAACCCTCATTCAGGGCTGGAGGGCGGTGCACGTTCGGGGCCGGTTCGGGTTCTGCGGGGGCAAAACATTCGTCTGCCTTTCACCGGTTCGCGGCCGACCACGATGGCGTGATCCTCTGCCACGGCACGGAACCAGGCGGCTCCAGCACGCCCCCAGCGGACCAGGACCCCTTTTCAATTCCCAGACAGGTTTCCCCGACCCGAACCTCCCCGTGAACGGGGAGGTGGATCGAGATGGGAAACCAATCCCCTTAGGAGTAGGTGGAGGGTGATCAATTCCATGGTGCGCCTTGGCTTTATTCGGGTTTGAATCGCCCAGGGTGAGCAGACTGTTGGACTTATATCAATCGAGATACATCTTTGTCTAGCGAAAAAAAGAGGATGAAGCATTTTTTCCCTATCATTCCATGCAGTTCGTCTTTTCCGTTCTCCTCTGTTCAAAGTGTTCTTCCGTCCGAGGCAAACAGGCTGACGGCCAGAATGCGAGCCGAAAAGAACACGTTCTCAACTCCCTCCGCGCCATCCCGGCCCCGGATGATTTCCTCGCCAGGCTCCTTTGCACGGATCCTGTGAAGCCTGTGAAGCCAAGAGCCAAAAGGATTCCCCCCGCTCCCCCGGCGAAATGGCCTCAGCCGCTCAGCCGCTATAAGGTATGAGCAGCAGGGCTGTCCCGGAGAGACATCGGGATTTCCGAGATATTGACAGGGATCCCATGAAGGGTATATTTATAGATAGAAATATGTAAATCTAAGCCGATTTCTGGAGAACAGAGGAGAGGCTATCTGGAACTCGGTTGGAATCCGGGGATTTTTTGGCATCGAAAGGTGACGGGCGGTGGAGTGCAGATATGGATCGGAATAGCATTTCTCAAATCAGGGTGAAGGGTCAAACTGTAGGCATAATAGGCCTGCAGGCGGCTCTTGCCGATGTCTATGACGGGCCCATCGAGGGATCGGACGAAGACATCAAGGCTGAACTCTTAGAAAGGCTCAGAGGAAAGAATTATATTCCTGCCAGGGCCCTTGATGATTATGCCCGCGCATTCCTCCGCGAGTACAAAAAGCACTGCGGATTGCCTTATGAAGATGAGGCGGCCTGCGGCCGGCTGGATATTGCAATCCTCGGTCCGGGCTGTCCTCAGTGCGACCGGATGGAGATGGAAGTGATGTCCGTGCTGACGGAACTCGATCTGTCGGCAAGTATCCGGCATATTAGGGACATCAAGGAGATCGGAACCTATGGCGTAATGGGAATGCCAGCCCTTGTCATCAATGGGCGTGTTGTTGCATCAGGTGCAGCGCTCCCGCGGGCGAAAATCAGGACGCTCATAGAAAAAACTGATTTTGATTCGTTCAGGTCTGATAGATAACCAGTGTTCCTGCACATGTCTCCAAGGCTGATACAACGTGGATGGAACAGGGCGGCAGCGCATCTGGTTGAGATTGCCGATGGAGTTGCGGTGCAGGAAACAGACCGTAGCTCTTTCATATGGGCCTGGTGACAGTGATCTCCAGGTGGGGTATCGAAGAGCACCTTGATATGGACATCTATTTCACATTCGCTCGATCGGAAAAAATCAACTGGCTCTGAAAACCTTTGGAAAACGGCTCCCATACTTGGGGTCCACATCACTGGAAGGGAAAGGACCGGGCTGAGATGTGGCGGTTGATCGAGACGGAGGTTTATGACTCGAATCGTTTCGGTCACAGTATGAAAATCACAGCTCCTTCCTGCTATTTTACGTTGACGTAGTCATAGCCTTTGACGTCGCACCCATGGTACAAATGGCTCGTGGACATGATCGGCTTCCTCCTTCTTGGCGAATTGGCGTTCACCGGAAAGGAAAACGTCATCGTCCACTTTTTTCGACTCTCAGGTACGCAAAAACCGGATGAACTGTAACTTTTAGCTGTCTCATGCGATATTGACTTAACAACCAGGATGATCTGCCGCCCTTGACTTCGAGAAATTTTAATGGTTCTGGGTACTTGTGTAGTCCTGCAATCAAGACATTCCCTATTTTCTCTATCGTCGATTTGATCGAGACAGGGGGAGGCCTCACGGCCTTCGCTCTCCCACACCATCATGCGTACGGGTCCGTGCACCGCAGTTCATGTGGCGGAAGGTTGGGCATTAAACCTGAAGACGTTGAAGATTTGATGGAGGGCCGTCATGGGGCTCCGTATTCTGGTCATCTTCTTAGTTCTGTTCTGCTATGCCGGCCATCTTCATGCTGATGACCGGTTGAGCGGATATTTGTATGAGGATACGAAACGGCTGGTAAAACTCGTTGAGGATGCGGCGATGCTCCTGGAAAGCGAGGGTGGTGACTCCTTTGTCGAGTTTAACCGGAAGGGGTCCCGTTGGTTCGGCGATCACTGTTTTCTGTTTGTTTATGATAGCGCGGGAAAATGCATTTTTCACCCCGCCATTCCGGAGTTGGTAGGCAAGAACCTCATGGATCTCAGAGACATGAACGGCAAACCCATGGTCCGTTTCGTCACCGACGTCTGCAGAAAGCCTCAGAGGGATGCCCATGGCTGGGTTTTTTATCTCTGGCAGGAACAGAACGAGTTCGAGCCGAAGTGGAAGGGCGCCTATGTCCGCAAGGCGGTCATGCCCGATGGGCAGGTATGGGCGATCGGTGCCGGGCTCCATTTTCTCAAGATAGAGAAGGTCATGGTGCAGGAGAATGCCCAAAGCGCCGTGGACCTCCTGATGGCCGAAGGCAAGGCAACAGCATTCAAAGAGTTCCTCAACCCCTCTTCACGCTACAGTTTCTTCAATATCTTTATCTGGGTGACGGACGAAAGGGGGCGGGCCTTGGTCGATCCGGCCTTTCCGAAAAAGGAGGGTCGTGATCTCACCTTGTACCGGGACGCCATCGGGCGGCCCGTCATGAAGGAAATCATCGACAAACTCCAAAAAAACGATGAGGTATGGGTACAGCATCTCTGGCCCCGGCCGGGTTCCGTCGCTGCGTCACGCAAACTGGCGTATGTCAGGAAGGTCAGGATCGGCCATGAGACCTTTCTGGTCGGATCGGATTTCTTTCTTGCATCACCCATCTGGATGAAACAGTAAGGAGAGTGCCGTGGCCAAGAGACCCGAAAAACTCATCTACGGTGTCGACGACAAGCTGCCGTTCTTCTCATTGTTTCTCTTAGGCTTTCAGCACACTTTTCTCATGTCAAGCACGCTCGTGCTTCCGGTCGTCCTTGTGACGGAAATCGGCGGCGGCTTCGACCTGCTTCGCTCTGTTGTTGCGCTTACGATGATCTCCTCCGGGTTGGGTACCATCTTCCAGGCATTTCGGTTCGGCTGGTTTGGATCCGGGTACCTCTGTCCGAACCTGTGCGGGCCGAATTTCTTTACTGCCTCTATGACGGCGGCATGGCTTGGGGGTCTGCCCTTGATGCGCGGCATGACCATCGTTGCCGGTCTTGTCGAAATTGTCTTCGCCCGGGCGCTTCCGCGTATCAGATTTCTTTTTCCCCCTGAAATAACCGGCTTGGTGGTTTTCATGGTTGCGGTGGGGGTCATTCCGCTGGGCGTCTCCAAATGCCTAGGCATCAACTACGAAGGCGAACCAATCCAGGGAATGTGCGTGGCTGTGGCATTCGTGACCCTGCTCGTTATGATTGGCATAAATATCTGGGGCAAGGGGAGACTCAAACTTTACAGTGTCCTTGGCGGATTAATCACGGGTTATCTCTTATCACTCCCTGCCGGGTTGTTGACCAGGGAGCACTTTCATATGATTGACGCCGCACCGTGGCTGGCATTGCCTTCAACGAAAGGGATGCTGGACATCACTTTCAAGTGGTCGCTGGTCCCAATCTTTGCCATCGTCTCTATTACCGGGGCGCTCAAGTCATTCGGCAATCTCATCATGTGTGAAAAGATCAATGACACGGAATGGACACAGCCTGATACGAAGCGCATCGGCAACGGGCTTGTGGCGGATGCCTGCTGCGTGACGGTCTCGGGTCTGCTGGGAGGAATGGCTTCAGACACCTCGGCAAGCAATGTAGCGTTCAGCGCCGCCTCAGGTGCTACCAGCCGTTACATCGGGTACATGGCTGGCGCGCTCTTCATCCTCTTCGGTTTCTTTCCTAAGATAACCGGAATTCTTTCACTCATGCCGATGCCGGTGATGGGGGCCATCCTCATTTTTGTCACCTGCTTCATGATCATTTCAGGGATTCAGATCATACTTGGGGCGGGTATAGATAACCGCAAAACCTTTGTGATCGGCATATCGATTATTTTCGGATTGAGCCTTGATCTGCTCCCCTCCCTTTTTGTCGACATTCCTCATGCCATCAGACCGCTCTTCGAGTCATCGTTGACGCTGAGCACCGTAATCGCAGTTTTCCTCAACCAGGTCCTGCGCCTGGGGAAAATGCCGAAAACAACGTGACTTGCCAACGATTCTCAGGATCTTCCCTGGTTCTGTAAAATACCCGGACTATCAAGGTTCTAGCCCAAGTTTGCCATTTTTTTACCAAGGGCTGAAATTTCACTATGTTCGGCGATTTTGTGGCCACTACTCATTTTACGGTCGCCATTTTCTTGGCCTGGGGACCTCCTTTAGCCCCAGGTTCTGATAGGCTTCCTGATGTTCGGGTTCAACGCTGCTACAGAGGCGCAGGTGCTTGCGCTGGACCGTGTCTTGTTCTTTCACATTGAACTCGATGGTCAGTCGTTGGTGGGTCGAGAGGATATCACGGCTAGCGGTCACCTTTCTTGCGGAGCGGTCGGAAGATAAAAAAAGTTGAAAGAACCCGTGAAGTTCCTTTTGTAAGTAGTTTCCATCCGGAAATGGTCTTTTTGGCTAATCTCGGCGTCAATCTGCACGTTTGCTTGTGCGGCGACCTACAGGTCGCCTCCGCACAAACGCTTGATTTCCTTGATATTGGCCAAGAATCCTCATTTCCGGATTGGAAACTTAGTCCTACCGCGAAATTATTTCCGCGCTTCAGTTTTTTTCCACACCCTGTTCCGGATCTCATGCGTTTTTAGAGATAGAACCATTTTTCAGATAACAAGGAGGTACCCATGCAATTCCTCAGATCTTCATTACTGGGTTTCCTGGGGGCTATCCCGGTGTTTTTCACCTTCCGGGAGGCCTTTGCCCAAGCGAAAGGATACAGCGACTGGCACACGGGGCCGTGGATGATGGACGTCTGGGCGTGGACTTGCGACGGAAAGGTCCCCGGATCAAAAATACGCCTCAGGGAAGGAGATTATGATCCAGATCGTGCTGGAAAAATCTCTCACCGAAAAATCCACTATCCACTGGCACGGCGTTCCGGTCTCTGATAGTGTGTTGAAAGATCTACCTTTGACACGCTGGGGAAAAATGCTCAGATGCTAGGCCTGCGAAATCTCGAGGAATAGGGAGATTCCTTCAAAATGGTGAACCCGCGGCTAACCCCTGGCGAATGGATCCAAAAGGACACCGTTCTCTTGAACCGGAAGGGCCAGGCGGAAATCGATTTCATGGGAGACAACTCCGGGCATTGGTTGCAGCACTGGCGCAACCTCTAACACTTGATGGCGGCGATGGCCAACGTCATGATGGTGAATGCTCGGAAAGACTCAAATCTATTCCCAGGGAGGTGAAGACCCCATGACTTTCCGGCACAAGAACTTCAAGATTTTCGCCATCGTTTTCCTGATTCTGGCGATCTGCGCCCTCCATTACCTCACGGTGCCCGAGCGAATGGTCCGCCACACCGCCTACCGGATGCTCTTTTACCTCCCCCTGATCCTGGGAAGTTTCTGGTTCGGCCTGAGGGGAGCCGTGGCGGTCTCAGCGGCGGCCACCCTCTTCTATCTTCCCTTCGGGATCTACCGGTGGCGAAGTTTTTCGCATGATTTCAACCTCCTCTTCGAAGGCGCCCTGTATGTCTTCATCGCCCTGGTCCTGGGCTACCTGGCGGAGAAAGAGAGGAAGGAGCACGCCGCACGTTTAGAGGCCGAAAAACTCGCCGCCATAGGAAGGGCAGTGGCCGAAATCGCCCACGACATGAAATCCCCCTTGATGGCCATCGGAGGATTCGTGAGCCAGGTATCCAGGGAGCTGCAAGCTGATCAGAAGAGTCGCAAGAAGCTCGAACTCGCGGTGAGCGAAACAGCCCGGCTGGAGGCCATGGTCAAAGACATGCTGGACTTTGGGCGCCCGCTCGAACTCGACAGGAAACCTGAAAGCGTCAACGGTTTGTCGGAGGAATGCGCAGCGGCCCTCGGACCCGTGGCTCAGGCGGGGGGTGTAGTCCTCGAAACAGACCTCGACCCCAAGATCGCACCCCAGCTTCTCGACAGAAATAGAATGAAACAAGTCCTTGTCAACCTGCTGACGAATGCCATTCAGGCATCGCCCTCCGGTCAGACGGTCCAGATCCGAACCCGCGTGGAAAAAGGTGAAACAGTGCTCGAGGTTTCCGATTGCGGCTGCGGCATCGAGGAAGGGCAGCGCGCCAGAATATTCGAACCTTTCTATTCCACCAAGAAGAGTGGCACCGGCCTCGGGCTTTCCATCGTCAAGAAAATCGTGGAGGCTCACGGAGGAACGATTTCCCTACGTTCAAATCCCGAGGGAGGCGTCACGTTCTCTCTGCGGCTGCCGACCGTTTCATAACAGTTTCCATCCGGAAATGGTCTTTTTGGCCAATCTCGGCGTCAATCTGCACGTTTGCTTGTGCGGCGACCTGCAGGTCGCCTCCGCGCAAACGCTTGATTTCCATCCGGAAATGGTCTTTTTGGCCAATCTCGGCGTCAATCTGCACGTTTGCTTGTGCGGCGACCTGCAGGTCGCCAACGCGCAAACGATTGATTTCCTTGATATTAGCCAAAAATCCTCGTTTCCGGATTGGAAACTGGGTTCTACCGGGAAATCATTTCCGGATGAAAACAAAATAGAAGGAAATGGCCCAGGCACAGGGTCTCCTCGAACCGGGGGCGTTATCGAATCCTCTCGCGAGGTCAACAGCCCCCCAATGGGGGCAAGCTGGGCAGACAGCTGAAGTCGATCGTCCTCTGAAGGAGAGAGTCCATGTATGATGACCCGCTGAAATGGATGTTGTTTGCACTTCTGGCTTTGGCCCTTCCCTCCAGCCTGATATCAGAGCGATCAGGGTTTCCGTTACATCCGGGCCCGAATGCCTGCCTCGCCCAAGCGGGGACAGGGGAGTCGGCCGATTCGAACGGAACCGACATCCGTTGGTTTCGCGAAGAGATGAAGATATCGCCGAAATACCTGGAGCGGAAAGAAGGAATCCTCGGCATGTCGTGGCCACACTTTTTTGTCATGCTATTCCTGGTTCTCTTTTTCCTGGGCGCCACGGCGGCATTTTTCCTGAGGCACAGAAGGACGAAGCAGATCCTGGAGGAACTGCTCAGGGAGGAGAAAAAGAATATGTGATAAGATCGAATTCCGGAAATCGGAAAAGGTCCTGGATTGGGAAGACCGTGTCGAAGACATCCTGGATCTTGCCGAAGAATACGGCATAGAAATCGACAGCGATTGAAGGCAGGGCTTCTGCGGCACATGCAGGAACAGGCTCATGTCGGGTGAGGTCGAGATGGAGACAACCGAGGGCCTCGACAAGGAGGACATCGCAAAGAAGCTGATCCTTCCCTGCGTTGCCGTACCCACCATGGACGTAACACTTGATGCGTGAGGGCAGCTATGATCGACAGGGACACCAACCGTTTGCTCGCCCTATTTTTTCTCGTACTGGTAGGGGGATTCTTCTTCCACCAGAGCCCGCGGTTTGCGGGTAGCCTCGCCGGACATTTGATCGGCATGACCGGCGCGGCGATGATGTTCCTCACCCTTCTCTATCCCTTTCGAAAGCGGGTCCTGGGCCGGCGCGGCAGGCAGAACCCCATATCGACGCATATCTTCTTTGGGCTCGCCGGGCCTTCGCTGGTCGTCGTTCACTCCGGCCACAAACTGGATAGCCTGATCGGGGTGCTGACGTTCACAGCCATGCTGCTGGTTGTACTGAGCGGCATCACGGGAAGATTTCTTTTCCGGAGCGTCAGCCAAACGCTGAAAGATCAGCAGCGTGAACTCGCAACGCTCAAGGACTCTTTTCGCGCTCGCCGGAACGATCTCTCCACATGTGGAATCCGTGATGCCCCCGGGCATGTTCAAACGGCGGAAGACATTGACGCTCCGATAGAAAGACAAGCCGACGAAGCCCAGAAAGCGCGGTGCGAACAACTCGTGGATCTAGCGGAGTCGATCAGTCAACTGGAGTACACCTCCTTGTTTTTCGAATCCACCAAGTCCCTGTTTTCCAAATGGATGCGCGTGCACCACGTGCTGACCATATTTCTGTTCGCTTTCATCATCCTTCACATTGTCACGGTTCTCTATTACGGTCTGAGGTGGGCATCGTGAAGCTCCTCTACATCGCAGCGATACTCGCTTCCGCGGCGTTGTGGTTCTGGCTCTTCCAGTATGAAGGGGCTGCGCAACCAGGCTCATTGAGTACATTTCACGTCGAGTTCAAAGAGTGCGAACTCTGCCATGTTCCGTGGAGAGGTGTCTCGCAGGCTCAATGCTTGGAGTGTCACGAGTTTTCTGACGTCTCGGATATGAGGAGAGAGCTTCGGTTCCATCAGGCAGAGGACAAGTGCCTGCAGTGCCATAGAGAGCATCAGGGGCTCCATGGGAGCATTGCGAGGATGGATCACACAATGCTGAGCGGGAGACTTCAGTGCACCGACTGCCACACCGATATCCATGAAGGGCTTTTCGGTAGCCGGTGCCGGGAGTGCCATGCCATCGAGACGTGGGATGTACCGGGGTACCGGCATTCGCCGAGGGAGAGGAAAAACTGTCATCGCTGTCATAAGGCCCCATACTCGCACCACGATAAAGAGTTCTGGAAAAAGATCAAATCGGCCCACGGCATGGGATCGCAGGACCTGTCCTTTCCGGTACTGGAGTGCTGGCGCTGCCACGTCACCACCAGTTGGCAAAATCTTTTGATGTCCCATCCGCTCGGAGAGGGGCGGGCCAAACCACGGAGGACACGTCGATATTCCCTTCAGCAATAAATGTCTTTGCGATGCCGTAGACGCCTTCGAGATCTCCAAAAGCTGCATTTTCCATCCGGAAATGATTTCTCGGTAGAACCCAGTTTCCAATCCGGAAATGAGGATTCTTGGACAATATCAATGAAATAAAGTATTTGTGCGGAGGCGACCTGCAGGTCGCCGCACAAGCAAACGTGCAGATTGACGCCGAGATTAGCCAAAAAGACCATTTCCGGATGGAAACTACATTATAATGCTGTGGATATCTAAAGGCTGCGGAAAGAGATCTTAGAACCAGAAAATGACATTCTAACCTGTTAAAATGAGTAATGACCCCAAAAATACGGGATTGAAATATCTCTTAACTCAGCAATGAGATATTTATGTGCCATGCAACTTATTCAAGAAAATTTTCAGCAAAAATTTCAAATTTAAGATAAATATATCCGCTAGAATGCATATTCGAACGCTAGTCCAAGCAAATGTGCTCTATAGTCGTCAATCCCGTTGTTGCTGTCCTCTGTGTATTTGTAAAATCCATACTTGAACCGAACCTTGAGCTGATCATTTATTTTCCGTGAACATCCCAGCCGGAGTCCGTGGCGATCGTTATCGATTCCCAGCGGCAGTCCCTCTTCGGAGTTATCCTGGAAGTTATCCGAGCCGCTGTAGAGGTACTCCAGGGTAAGATCGGTGTTCTTCCCGATCGACCAGCCTGCCGTCCCAATGAAGGAATAGACATCCCCATCGTATCCAACGACGGATCCCGCCCCGTTGTCGAAACTCTCCGACGATATGTCACTGTAGGAGAAGATGCCCGTCACATACATTTTGGCCGTCGGCGAGGCTGTAAGGCTCAGGCTGTAGATGTTGGCCTTGTAGCCGTTGGACTCGACAAGGCTCGGAGGTTGGGTCGCGGAAGCGGTGTCGATTTTTGCGTCGACGAACTGATACTGCAGGCTTCCTTTGAGCCGGGCAGTCATCCTGGCGCCGATCTTGGCCTTGATCTCGTCGCTGGTCCATTCCTGTTTTTCGATGAAGGCCGAATAACCTGATTCTTCCGAGTCTATTTTGTGGTCATAGTCATTCTTGCGCACGCTGCGCCGGTAGTGCCCCGACAGGGTCAAGCGGCGAATGGGGGAGGTGCTGACGCCAAAGGTGTACCTTCTGCGGCTCACGTCGCTGTCCGTGAGGCGTTCAAAGGCAAGGACACCGTCTTCGAACTCGTCCTCGAACAGATCGATTTCCTGCTGCGTCCACTTCCCTTCCGCATAGAGCGCCGTATATGGAATACCTCCATACCGGAGTTCGATGGACTCATCGAAACCATTCCTGTCGACGCTGCTCCGGCCTTCCGTCTCCGGCGAGCCAACCTCCCCCCCGAAACTCGTCTCCAGCAGCTCCGCTTTCGTTCTGCCCCGGCTCTCGATAAATTCGCCTTGAATTCCCCCTTGGAGGCTCAGGTCTCTGATGGGGCCCAGCATCGCGTTCAAATTAAGGACGTGGCTTTCCTGTTCGAAATCGACCAGGCTCGTGGACCAGTCCTTGTCAAAAGGTTCCGGGCCGAATGGCACCGTGAACATCCGGAACGCGGCATCCCCATCGAGGTCGTTGTAGAGATAACCCATGGAGAGATAGGCCTTCTCGTGAAACCGGCTCTCGAGGTAAAGCGTGTTGTAGAGCGCATCGTACTCGCTGCTCTCGTAGACGCTTACGCTCTCGGCCTCGCCGCTCTGGATGTCGAACTCCTGTTCGAAACGGCCGGTGTCAATTCTCGACCTTTCATACCGGGCGCTGTCTTCCAAATGAATCCCGCTGATGTCATGGCTGACCTTGACCTTGAAGACATCGAGCTTTTCATCGACTTCCTTATAGGCAGGGTAGATCTTTCTTGTCAGGCCGTCTTCCGCAACGCTTCCCCATTGGAGAAGGGATTTCTCGCCCTTTTTGAACCGGCGCTCATAACCCCCGGCGATCTCGGGCCATTCAGGCACCGTGATCCCGAATTCCAGCGCCAGTTCACCGATATCGAGTTGCAGGTCCCGGTCCAGACTGAACGCAGGAATCCTGAAGGGGTGGAAGAATCCACCGGTGTCGTCGAAATACTTGCGATACTCCCCGTACCGGCCGCGAACGAAACCATAGCCTGCCTTCTCGAGCAGAAGGTCAACCCGGTAATCGTCACCGGGAAAGAGCGCGTGACCTTCCATATTGAATGTCCAGCCCCCGCCCAATGGTTTTTTGAAGAAAAATCTTTCGAGGCCGACCATCCAACCATTCGGCATCCACCAGTCCTCGCTGAATTTTCTCTCATCCCCGTCCACAATGGCATATTGGGCAGCAGGGGACATTTCAAAGGTCCAGGAATGGTCGCCTTCTGAAGCACCACCTTCGGCTGCCCCGGCCCCGCAGAGGAAAAGGACGAGCAATGTGGCTGTCCGGGCAGTGTGCCTCCCCATCGCCATCTTATCAGTACCTCAGGTGTGGGTTGATGTCCGAGCCATGCACAGCCGTGTGGCACCCGGCGCTCCAGCATGTCCCCTCCGCAAGACGGGTGGTGTGGGAAAAATCGCCCATGGTGATGGAGCGGGGCATCGCGATCTGGGCATGACATTTGAGGCACAGGTTGTTATCGTTCTCAACCAGCATCTTGTCGTTGATCGCGCCGTGCGGCCCGTGGCAGATCGTGCATCCATCCCGGAGAGCTTCGTGTTCGAAGACCCTCGGGCGGACCTGCTCCTTGTGGCACTGCATGCAGACCTCATTTTCCCTGCCCACACGCATGCCTTTCGCCTTGTAGATATCCTTCCCGTGGGGGTCATGGCAGTCCACGCAATTCATCCGCTGCTCTCTCACCGGGTGATGAACCTCCAGATTGAACGTAACCTTCACAGACAGGTGGCATGCGAAGCACGGCTCCGGATTCCTCGCTGGATTGATGATATACTGCCCCACGCCGCCGCCCGCCTCCATGTGGAGACTTCCCGGACCGTGGCAGGATTCGCAACCCAGGATTTCACCCTCCTCCATTGAGCCTGAATACCTGCCATGATCGGTCGAACGGAAGCGCTCCACCACTCCCTCGTGGCACAAGGCGCAGGTTTCCGTTCCCACCGCCTCGGCCCCTTCTATGGGCGGAAGGAGCGCTATCCCGCCGTTTTGCGGGCTGGCGCAGGAAAGAAGCAGCGCAGCGAGGAACGGGGCCAAAATGAGCAGGAAGCAACACGCCTTTTTCATGCGACCCCTTTGAAAACGAGAAGATTTTCGGAACGCCTGCATACGTCGTTGATTCGTCCGCTGAAAAACCGCCTTTTCACGGTTGAGGTGAACGTCCTGGGTCTGCAACACATTGGGAACAAGGGGGCGCACCGGCCTTTTGAAGGCCGCGATCGGAAAAGGAAGATGAATGGAACAGCCATTGGGCCGTTTTCAGTCAACGCTTAATGCTGCCGGTCGCCCTTCAGGACGACTGGCCCGCAGATTTCACCGTGGGGGTGCTCCTTCGAATGGATATTGATATACACTTCCCCGGTTTTTATCAGGCCAAGCAGCACGGACAGAGGCCTCCCGCGCAAGGGCCCGCGGAGGTCATCGCTCGTGATGGTCCCTTCTGAGAGGACCCCCGTAAATGGCCCCTTGATGAGTCTTGGCGGTGGTCCCTGAGGATAAAGCCAAACGACGGGGCTTCCAATGTGCCCCATCCAGCCCAGGTGCAGATGAGCCATCGTGATATTATCGACATGGTTGACTTCGAGTTTGTAGCGAATGGCGCTCTCATCTTCAGAGACGCTGAATTCGGCCGATGCCATGACGTTGTCCTCTAGTCGGATGGAGCAGTGGAAGTGCTCCATCCGATCAGTCATGCCCCCCCTTCCGGGCGATGGCAGAGTCAGGAAGGCCAGGAAGAGCGCTGCTGCGTAAAGGTTGCGAAAAGGCATATTTTTTACCATCATATAAGTCAAACCACCCTGCTGGTCCCTACACCACCGATACGAGCCAATCTTACTCTACGACCAATAACGCACCCTTCAAATGGGGTCGGTCCTGTATTTTTACATCGCAACACCATCGTCGGGTTCCCAGGCCGCGGCGTGATCTGGACAGTGCTTTAGGCTTTGAGTTCAAGATCTTGAACTTTGGGAATATCCAAACACACCCGTTTTTCTCAATGCAAAAAAAGATAAAGCTTGTACCCCATTGCGGAATAGCCCCGATCTTGATTCAATACGATATGAGAGATTTTATAGTAATCAACTCATTTCGGATTTTCACACTCGTCTATCAAAAGCGATCCTTATTAGCAAAAAAATACCTATGTGTCTTATGCAAGATATTAATTTTATATTTTCATGAATTTATTATGCAATTCAAACAATAATATACGTAAGCATACAAGCGTAGATAAATAATGAGAAATATAACAATGCCTATTCTTTTCAGTTTTTTTAATTATAATGACAAATTCATTCGCAATATCTCAATAACAAAACTGTGAATGATGTGAAGCGCTCATAGAACTAATGGCCTACTACAACGAACATATTGATATGAAGATTAACGCAAAAAATCTGGACGCGACGCACAAGGACAGTCATTATGAGGATATTCGTTGCATGGCCCGGAACGCCGAGATTGAAGCAAGATTTTATAGTGAAAATCGTTTCAGATTAATCAAAATGATGATGCATCAGGGGCTTGCGCCAAAATATTATAAAGTTCACAAATTTCCGATAAAAGCACTTCACGATGAAAACCAAAAAGCAGATATTATATGTGACATATAGACATATTATACATTGGTATATACATATATGAATTTCAAAATTTAGCTAGTATCCATCCGGAAATGATTTCGCGGTAGGACTAAGTTTCCAGTCCGGAATGGTGGGAGATGGCAATGGGATTGATCGAAATATTCATCGTCGGTTGGTTGCCTAGTGCCACGATCGCCAGCATCTATAATTTCGGGCAACGCAAGGAAAAGGCCAGAATTCATCCATCGGTGACACGGTGAATACCCTTGGGCAGAGCATTGCGGGCACGCTGGGGGGGCATTGGGTACTGACGCTCATCATGATCGTTTCCAATCCGGTGGACATCCTTACCTATGTTGCCATCAAAATTTCAGGATACCCCATGAACCGGATCATCGGTTCTGGAACTTCGCTTGACACAGCGCGGTTCAGGTTTCTCCTGAGCCAACATTGCCAGGTAGATCCACGGAATGTCAATGCCTATATCATTGGCGAGCATGGAGACAGCGAGGTCCCCGTATGGAGTCAGGTAAACATCGCGGGGCTTCCTTTGTCAGATTACTGCACGATATGCGGAAAAAACTGCTCCATGGATGAGAAAAAAAGTATTTTTGATCAGGTAAAAAATGCAGCATATGAAATTATCAACAGAAAAGGATACACAAATTTCGCCATAGCGCTAGCTTTAGTCAAAATTATAAACTCCATATTGAGAGATGAAAACAGTGTTCTGACGGTTTCAAGCCTCATAGACAACTATTACGATTTAAATAACCTTTTTATAAGCATTCCCTGCGTCTTAAACAAGAACGGGATATCGAAACAGATACGCATAAATCTGCATGAAAGTGAAAAATATGATCTGCAATCTTCCGGCGAAACGATTAAAAGCTACATCGACAAGATTGATATATGAAAGGAGAGCCGCATGCCAAGCTCTGACGCCTTAAATGGTCATCACCGTTCTGAATCAGGCGCTCCCGATAAAGGCGAAACCCACAAAAACAACACTAAAGGTAAGGCCCACGCTGAACACCAGAAACATCATTCCCATGGCGGCGGAGCTGACCACCACGCACACATGGTAGCCGATTTCAAGCGGCGCTTCTGGATTTCTTTGGCTGTCTCGATCCCTATCCTTCTGCTCTCCCCGATGATTCAAACTTTCCTCGGTATCCGGACTGCACTGAGATTTCCCGGTGATGTTTATCTCCTCTGGGCACTTTCAACAGGAGTCTTCTTTTACGGTGGATGGCCTTTCCTGAAAGGCCTCTTCAATGAATTGGGGAAGAAACAACCGGGGATGATGACCCTCATCGCCATAGCCATTACCACGGCCTACCTCTACAGCAGCGTCGTTGTATTCGGATTGAGCGGAAAGGTCTTTTTCTGGGAGCTGGCTACCCTGATCGATATCATGCTCCTGGGTCACTGGATCGAGATGAAATCGGTAATGGGGGCATCGCGCGCCCTGGAAGAGCTTGCCAAGCTCATGCCCTCCGACGCACACAAGATCATGCCCGATGGCGGTACGAAAGACATTCCCATTGCCGATCTGAAGGAAGGAGACAAAGTCCTCATCAAACCGGGCGAAAAGATACCCGTGGACGGGGAAGTATTAGATGGAGAAAGCTCAGTCAATGAGGCGATGCTCACCGGCGAATCCAAACCGGTCGAAAAGCGCGTTGGAACCAAGCTTATAGGTGGCGCGATCAATGGAGAAGGCTCCCTGACCGCTGAGGTTCAGAAAACCGGCAAGGATTCGTTCCTCTCGCAAATGATCAGCCTCGTCGAGGAAGCTCAGAAAAGTAAGTCGCGGAGCCAGGACCTTGCGAACCGGGCAGCTTTATGGTTGACGATCATCGCCCTCTCCTGCGGTGTGCTCACCCTATTTCTGTGGCTCGTCATCATCAACAGGGATTTTGCCTTCTCCCTGGAGCGGACGGTCACCGTCATGGTCATCACGTGCCCGCACGCCCTGGGCCTTGCCGTACCACTGGTTGTGGCGGTATCCACGGCCTTGTCCGCCAAGAACGGGTTGTTGATCAGGGATCGTGCATCCTTCGAGCGCGGGAGGAACATTAAAGCCATCATCTTCGACAAGACCGGGACGTTGACAAAAGGCGAGTTTGGTGTAACGGACACCTTGTTGTTTTCAGATGATTTGAGTGAGGGGCAACTGCTTGCCTATGCAGCTTCGATCGAAAGCCATTCTGAACATCCCATTGCGAAGGGAATTGCCGCTTCGACTGAAAAACAGCCCCAGGTGGAGGATTTCAAGTCCATCCCTGGGAAAGGAGCCCAGGGCAAGGTTGAGGGAAAGAACATCAAGATTGTCAGCCCTGGTTACCTGAGAGAAAACAGCATTTCGACGGATGACGAACGTATAGAAAAGTTCAACTCACAAGGCAAGACCGTTGTCTTCGTGTTGGTGGATGACGAACTGAAGGGTGCCATTGCACTTGCCGATATCATCAGGGACGAATCGAAGGAGGCCATCTCCAAATTGAAGGGGATGGGAATCAGGTGCATGATGCTTACAGGCGACAACAAGGCCGTTGCTAAATGGGTTTCTGAAGAAATCGGACTGGACGAATACTTTGCAGAAGTCCTTCCCAAGGACAAGGCTGAGAAAGTCAAGGAGGTGCAATCGAGAGGTTTGATCACCGCCATGACGGGCGACGGCGTCAACGACGCCCCGGCTCTTGCGCAGGCGGATGTGGGCATTGCCATCGGGGCAGGGACCGACGTAGCTGTCCAGACCGCTGACATTATCCTGGTCCGCAGCAACCCCCTCGATGCAGTGGCGATCCTGGACCTGTCACGGGCAACCTTTCGAAAGATGGTCCAAAATCTGGCTTGGGCAACCGGCTACAATGCCTTTGCCATTCCTCTCGCTGCAGGGGCTCTTTATGGTTATGGTGTGCTTCTCTCACCAGCCATGGGAGCGGTGCTGATGTCTCTCAGCACGGTTATCGTAGCCATTAACGCGCGGTTTCTGAGAATATCGAAGTAAAACCGAGAGAAGGGTATGCCTCAATATTACTGGAGGCATCAAATATTTCCATCTCGGACGTGAGGGCTTTTGCCGAGAATCAACGTCTAACAGCGTCGTAGAAATGGAAATGCATTATGCTCCCCGTAATAAGAAGACTTAAGAAGAATAGGATGATTATTCACTTATCCCGCGAAGAACCAACGGGCCGCAGTGGCCGCTTGTTTTGCTAAGCTGCTAACACCTTCCATTTCCATGGCTTGCTTTTTGTTACGGCGGTGCATGCTCGGTTGAGAAAAACCAGCCGGGCTACCAGGGCGTCTCCAGACAAGTTCATCCGGAATGTGTAATCCGGTCTGAGCTGGACTCTACTCTTCAGTGCGTGTAGTTACTCCAAAAAACGTGACCGCATAGTTCATGAAACCTGCAGTGGCGGCTGATGGGATACAGAGGCAATGGAGGAATATTCATGTGGCTGATCTTAATGATTATCGCAGTTGTCGTTATCTTTCCATCCGGAAATGGTCTTTTTGGCCAATCTCGGCGTCAATCTGCACGTTTGCTTGTGCGGCGACCTGCAGGTCGCCTCCGCGCAAGCGCTTGATTTCTTTAATATTAGCCAAACCGGGACCCGCCGCGAAGCGGTGGGACTGAGCACCCGAAGGGTGTAGAGAAAAATCCTCATTTCCGGATTGGAAACTGAGTTCTACCGCAAAATCATTTCCGGATGGATACTATCGAATTTGTCTTCAACCAGAGGAAAGACATCCGAGACAGCGGAGGTCCGGAAAGAGAGAGTCGGACGGAGATATTGAAAAAGCGTTATGCCGGAGGTGAAATAAAAAAAAGGAATTTGACAAGTTAAAAAAGACCTTGAAGCCTAGCGTCTGATGGGAGATTGATTGGAAATATAGGCTGAGGTGATAGAGTCGATGAATCTATTTCTAGAGCGAACGCTAGAATTTAAAAGAAATAAAATATTCAAGGTCAACGAATCTCCTCGTGGACGGCGACTCGCTATTCAAAGAAATGTCCGCCATTTCAGAAATAAGAAGTTTAACGGAGGATCTGCTGTTTGAAGGACTATTTAGGTCGTAGATACAGAATTGACCCCATATCAATCCAGTTTTTTATCAGATAAATTTTCAGATATTGAGATCATCATTAGTTTGAAACATTAATCTTAAACAAAATCAGAGAGGTTGCCATGAAAAAGGGAATTGCAGTTTTGGCAGTTGTTTTGTTTGCAGGGCTCGCGCTTTGTGTGTCTGACGGAAACGCCCAGATGGGCCCAGCGATGATGGGAGGAGGTTATGGTCCAGGCTATGGCGGTAACTACTGCCCCAACTGCGGCCAATATCTCGGCCCCCGTGGCGGCTACGGCATGGGTCCCGGAATGATGGGAGGCGGCTACGGCATGGGTCCCGGAATGATGCGAAGAGGGTATGGCATGGGTCCTGGAATGGGGCCAGGTATGATGGGACCGGGATATGGTTACGGCCCTCAACCCCAGTCCCAGTATGGTTATGGGCCTCAGTATCAGCAACCCCAGAAGCCTCTGGATAAAGACCAGATTAAGAGGCAAGTTGAGGACTACCTGAGGTACACAAGAAATCCCAACCTCAAAATGGGCCAGATCACGGAAAAAGACGACACTTACGAGGTAGACATCGAAACCAAAGACGGCTCCCTGGCGGACAAGGTCCTCGTGGACAAATATACGGGACAAATGCGATCCGCCTACTGATGAGCACTGAAGGCCACACTACTTTGCCGAAATTTGCCTTGTCAAGAAGAGGACAAGCGCTAAACCCCTAAGATTGATCAGTGTATCTCATCTTGGTGCGGGCGTTCAGAGACGCTCATCCCGGAGTTGAAGACATGTGCAAGAAACAAGCTCATTTTATTGAAAACATGGTTTTTGGAGAATTCACGGGAGTGATCGAATGGATCAAACCACCATGAGAAAATGGCACCGCAGCATCGGCATCATCATTGCCCTGTTCATCATTTTTCAGGCCGGTAGCGGTCTGCTGATTACGATTTCAGAGTTCGAATCTACGCCTGCTCACAGCAGTGAAGGGCACGAGCATGATGGGATAGGGGACAGGGCTTCGTCTTGGCACACAGTGCTCGGATGGATACATCACGGCAGCGGGGGTTTGATGAGTCTGTATCGCATTCTGTTGGGCCTAGGGCTTCTCGCTCAGACGGTTATCGGCACCATGATATTTTTCGATATCCGGCGCCGTACAAGACCAAGATAATTATAAAGCATTTTTGGAATTCAGGAAGGCGATTCGTGCGGGCGTTCCAAATGGGCATTCTATCGTCTCCGGCCTGAACAGCCAGGGTTACAGATGGGAAAATTTCAATTTCCCAGGGATTGGCACCAGAAATTCAGCGTGGAAACATCCTTCTGGGCACAGTATGGAGAAGCTGCCAAGACAGCGGCTGTTTTTTTCTGGAAATCCGGCTGAGCCTTCTAGGAATAGGGATCCTTGCTCAGCTATTCCGGACAATTGCGTGATGGAGTGAACGCAAAAAACAGACAGGGTTCTTGCGATAATATAAAAAAACAAACTGCTGTTTGAATGAAGAAAGGTATTACCTCATCAAATTTGATATAAAAACAAAAGAGGGCCTCGTATACTCCTTGCAAAATCCATTTCTTCCTAAATAGTGTCCATCCGGAAATGATTTCGCGGTAGAACTCAGTTTCCAATCCGGAAATGAGCATTTTTGGCCATATCAAGGGAATCAAGTGTTTGCGCGGAGGCGACCTGCAGGTCGCCGCACAAGCAAACGTGCCGATTGACGCCGAGATTGGCCAAAAAGGCCATTTCCGGATGGAAACTAAATAGCTTCATGAGATGATAAGACATATATTGAGGATTTGTTTACGTGCACTTATCAAAACTTGAGTCTAATGAGTCCTCCTACAGACTCTCAGGAGCGATCACATCATGCACCAAAACGGCCATATGACACGCCGTCGATTTATGCAGGCTACCGGAGCAGGCATGTTCCTGGCTGGCCTTCAGTGTGCCTTGCCTCTGCCGGCCTGGGCTTTCAACCATGCCAGCGGGATCAGCCGTATGCGCCCCAAGCAGCGCTACGATCTGTCCATCGGTTACTCGCCGATCCGTATCGATGGGCGCGAGGGGGTCGCAACCGCCGTCAACGGCAGGGTGCCGGGGCCGCTCATCCACTTGCGCGAGGGAGACGACGTCGTCCTCAATGTAACCAACCATCTGCCTGACACGGCCCACTCCTCCATCCACTGGCACGGCATCCTGGTGCCCTTCCCCATGGACGGCGTGCCGGGGGTCAACTTTGCCGGCATCGCACCGGGCGAAACCTATGAATACCGGTTCCGGGTGAAGCAGGCCGGCACCTACTGGTACCACAGCCACTCCCGGTTCCAGGAGCAGACCGGGACCTACGGCCCGCTTATCATCGACCCGGAGGACGGCGAACCTTTTTCTTGCGATCGGGACTACCCCGTCGTTCTCTCCGACTGGTCCTTCGAAGACCCCGAGACGATTTTCCGCCACATCAACCTCATGGGTCATTATTACAATTTCCAGCGCCGGACCATTCAGGATTTTATGGCAGATGTCCGCGAGCGCGGCCTTTCGGCCACCTTCGCAGAACGCCTGGCGTGGGGGAAGATGCGGATGAGCCCCGTCGACCTGGCTGACGTAACCGCCTATACGTATACCTTTCTCATGAACGGCCACTCCCCGGACATGAACTGGACAGCCTTGTATGATCCCGGCGAAACCATCCGCCTGCGTTTCATCAACGCCTCCACCATGACCAACTACGATGTGCGCATTCCGGGGCTGGACATGGCGGTGGTCATGGCCGACGGCAAGGCGGTGCGCCCCGTCCCGGTACACGAGTTCCGCATCGGCGTGGCCGAGACCTATGACGTGCTGGTGAGGCCGCCCGGGGCACAGGCCTTCACCATTTTTGCCGAGTCACTTGACCGCAGCGGGTATACCCGCGGCACCCTGGCCCCGGCAAAAGGCATGGAGGCCTCCGTGCCAAAGCTGCGGCCCCGCCCGGTCAGGCGCCTCGAGGACATCGGCATGGGCGGCATGCTTCACGGCGGAATGGACATGGACGGCAAAATGGGCTCAGCCCAGGGAACCGCGGCGGGTCGCGGGACCGATAAGGGAGCGGGGATGGAAATCAGCGACATGGATGGGAGTGGCCCTGGCATGGGGCACGCCGCCATGAACCCGCCTCAGGACCCGCGGATCCCGGGCCCGAACGGACCCACCCCCTTCATGCCGGACAAAGCCCGGTCCAACGTGGCCATGGTGATCATGAACCCGCGCTACCGCCTGGATGAGCCAGGCCTCGGCCTGGGCGACGAGGGCTGGCGGGTGCTCACCTACGAGGATCTCGTCTCGAACGAACCCCAACCCTATTCCGACACCGTCGACCGGGAGATGACGATCCACATCACCGCCAACATGGAGCGCTACATGTTCTCTTTCGACGGTTTGAAATTCAGCGAACACCCGGGGCCCTATCTCTTCCGCCACAACGAGCGGCTGCGGCTTTTCCTCGTCAATCACACCATGATGGATCATCCCATTCACCTGCACGGGATGTGGATGCAGCTTGAAAACGGCGCCGAAAAACTCCCCTTCAAACACACCGTGCTCAGTAAACCGGGCGAAGTCCTCTCGGTCCTCATCACGCCCATTGAAAGGGGCGACTGGGCCTTCCACTGCCACCTCCTCTACCACATGGAGGCCGGCATGTTCCAGGTGGTGCGGGTCGCATGAGAAAAGGCGGGATCGGAATGAAGAGCATAAAAAGAGCGTGGCGGATATGTTTCTTTCTGTGCCTTCTGCCCCTTGCATGCCTGGCCGCGGATGAAGGCCCGGGGAAAGCTGGAGGCCATTTTCCCGCTGATTACCGCTCGCCCGCAGCCCCTCCCCCGGCCGGCAAGGACATCCGGAAATATGCCGTCGATGCGCAATCCGGCCCGCAGGAGAACTTCGGTCTTCAGCCCATCCACGACAACGAGATGTTCGCTGTCTTCAAGGCGGACCGCCTGGAGTACCAGAGCAACGAAGGTGACGGGCTGCTTCTCTGGGACATGAAGGCCTGGGCCGGTTCGGATTACGACAAGCTCTACCTCAAGAGCGAAGGGGTCTGGCTGACAGACGAGGAGGCGTTCGAGGAGGTCCAAGCGGAGCTGCTCTACAGCCGCAACATCGCCACCTTTTGGGACCTGCAGCTCGGTCTCCGCCATGACTTCGAACCGGAGCCAAGCCGCAGCTACGGCGCCTTCGGCTTCCAGGGCCTGGCGCCTTACTGGTTCGAGCTGGACGCGACGGCCTACCTCAGTACCCACGGCGACCTCTCGGCCGATCTCGAGTTGGAATACGATCTGCTCCTCACCCAGCGGCTGATCCTGCAGCCGCGCCTCGAGACCATGGTCGCCGCCCATGAGGTCGCGGAGTACGGGATCGGCCAGGGCATCAACCACATCGAGCTGGGGCTCCGGCTGCGATACGAGATACGGCGGGAATTCGCTCCTTACATCGGTGTTTCCTGGAACCGCAAGCTCGGGGAGACGGCGGACCTGGCGGAGGCCGAAGGGGAGACAACGGAGGTCGTCTCCTTTGTGGCGGGCGTGAAGCTATGGTTTTGAGGGCGGATCTGCTTCTTCTCCCGGCGAGTTGCTCTTCTTCACAAATTCGGACTTCAGTAACTTGTTCCCGGTTTCTACATATCCCGCGTGAGATTGACCCGAAAAAAGGAGGTATCCATGAAAGTTCTTCAATCTTCGACAAGGATGGTTCTAATGCCGCTAATGCTGTCCGTGCTTCTTCCCTCGCAGGGGGCGTTCGCCCAGTGGAGGGGATACGGCGACTGGCACATGGGGCCGGGCATGATGGACGGCTGGGGCATGGGGTGGTTCGGAGGCATTTTCATGTTGGCAATCTGGATCCTGATCATCGTCGGACTGATCTTCCTCATCCGGTGGCTGGTGCACAACACCCGAAGCGACTCGCACGCTTCATCTGGGGGTGGTTCTTCCCGCGCCTTGGACATCCTCAAGGAGCGTTATGCCCGAGGGGAGATCGACAGGCAGGAGTTCGAGGAGAAGAAGGCGCACATCCAATCATGACAGCCCAATAAAAAATGGGAGAGGAAAAACGTGGCCACTACAAGGCGAAGGCGAGGGAATTCCGGTTTTCCGCAATCAAGTTTACCCCGATGTCGAGCCCATCGTGATCCCACGGGGTGAGCGGTTGGTGCGAGAGAGGGGACTCGAACCCCTACGGCATCAGCCACTGGATCCTAAGTCCAGCGCGTCTGCCAGTTCCGCCACTCTCGCGCCTGCGGAGAATCCTTGTGAGCGGCCTCAAAATAGACCATCCTCTCTTTGCGGTCAACTTTTTTCTTGGGGTCGGACCAAGATATGTTGCTGATTTATAAACGTAAAATACTTAAAAAGGCGCTCCTGGAAGGCTTAAAACAAGGTTTTTGACGTCAAAAAGCGCTGCCATGGGATGAATTTGGCCGGCTGCAAAAGGGGCGTGCAAAGGCGATGCCGGGCAAGGGGAGGGCGGTTCCTAAAAGGAAAGGACCGAGCAGGGAGATAAAGTCGCCTAACCTGGCGGGGCAGCCTGAAGAGAGGGGCTGGAGTCGGTGAGAGGGGTCAAGACGGCGCCGAAAGCCTCGTCGCATTTGGGTTTCATCTGCAGGAGGAAAAGAGAAAAGTGGGGCGGAGAGGGGATCACTCGATCCGAATAATTTTGACTCTTGAGCCTACCCAGTCCGGGGGGAGGTAAACGCGTCCGCTGTTGCTGCTCAGCTTCACGCTCTTTTCCACCATCTCTTCCCCGTAGACCTCAAATTTAACCTTGGTTTTCGGCCGCGGCTTGTTGGGGACTGCTTCGCGCATGTTGACCTTTTTGGGGACGTGCCTCTTCGAAAGGTTGTCAGGGATTGGAGTGATCATGCTTCAAACCCTGTTTTTCGTTGAATTTCCAACCCTAAGTTCAAGAACATACCCCGGTCGAAGCGGCACAGCCGGGATTCGAGCATTTTCCTGTCCTTTGGTGAGGCGCTGCGCATCCACTGGTGCATGGAAGCCGCATCACTGAGTGAAACGTTGGTGAGAAAGGCGATCAAGGAAGCGATTCGAATCTTGCGCATCCGGATGGATTCGAGGTAGTCTTCCGAAAAACAGCCGGCGTCCTCCATTTGCTTATACAGATATGGCAGAAGGGCTTCCTTTTTGAGCTCGAGGATCGTTTCATGTTTCAGCCAGTCGATGACGTCGCTGGTGGAGCATCCACGCCGCCCGAACTGCTCGGTCAAGGCTTCGTGGCGGTGTTTGAGGATTGGATAATCCTCCCCGCGAACGTGAACGTAGATGACACGCGGGTTCAAAAGCAGGTCGCCGACGAGCTGGAATTCACAGGCGTCGGCGTAGTTTCCTGCGCACAGGAGGGCCAGTTCCGTCAACCGGGCGATGCTCAGCCAGTAGAGATCATCCTTGATCAGGGCGCACCTGTCGAGGTTCGCCAGCCGGTCTTCGAGGAACGGTTCGTTCAGTGCCGCGCAGCCCGACGCGGCCTCGAGTTTGCTGTTGAATTCTCGGATGAAAGCGGCGTGCTCCGGGCATGGAGTGGGGTCGGCAAGCTTTCGGGGTGTCAGGAAGGCGAAGGCCGATTCCTGCAGATAGAGATGGAACAGCGGTCCGGTCTGGGCCTCCAGGCCCACGGGCGATGAATGATAACCTTTCATGATGGGGGTCCTCGGTTTCGAAAACGCAGAAAAACAGGTTGACAGATGTATCATGGCTGATATAAGTCGTTTCAGATATATGGGCAATACGATTGCCTGTCAAGAAAAATGTCCTTGCCGCACTGTTTTTGCTGGGAGGAGGCTGGGCTGCCTCTGAGACTATGAGGGCCCGAAGCCCCATGGAAGAGCGTCAGGAAAGATGCGGGGCGTCGGACCTCGGACGGAGGCTGGTCGGCCGGGGTGCAGGGCTTGCTTATGCCGGGCGGCCCGCTGTATTGAATGGGTTATGAGCCCCGAACGACAGGGACGGGAAAGACGTTTTTTGGAGGGGTTGAAACGGTCCGATGAAAACCTTCATTTTCCCAGGTTACGTCTCGATCTGGGTTGCCTATGCCGCGACGCTTCTAGCCGTCTGCCTAGGGTGGAATCGCCTTTCCAGATTCTTGTCCGTGGCGGGCGTCGCCTTGAATGGATGTGTACTCGCTGCTATTGTGCTGGTCTCCGGGGTCGCACCGGTCTTCGAGATATTCAGCGGTATCCTCTTTGCCACGTTCTTTTTGGCGCTGCTGGGGGTCTTTCTCGCTGCTCCCGCAAAGGGCGGGCTGGGCGTCGGGATCTGGGTTTGGATCGAGGTGGTGGTTCTCCTGGTCGTCACCCTGTTTTTCCCGAAAGAGCCGCCCCCCTACAGGCTGCACCATGCGGATTGGTCGGTCGTCATGTTCCATGGTTTCCGGTGCCTGGCGTTGGCTTCCGCCTGTTTCGCCGCGGCGCATTTCTTCGTTTTCAGGTCGCGGCCGGGCGAGAAAAAAGCCCTCAGACCGGTGTTCAATCAGGGGCGTAACTTTCTTCTACTGAGTGCGCTTTTCTTCCTCTGTGCGGAATACGCCGGGATTCTGTGGTGCCAGAACGGCTGGGGGGATTTCTGGCACTGGAGCACCGCCTTCTTTCAATCCACTATCATCCTTCTTCTGTTGATGGCTGCGTTTCATCCCCCCGGGAAGCCCCCCATCTCTCATGATATCCAAGCCCTCCTCGGTATGATGATCCCCATGGTTATGCTCACCGTCACGATCGTGAAGGCGCTGTCATGAAACGAACCTATGAACTCCTCTCCTCGATGCAGTTCACAACGGTCATCCTCGCTGTGCTCGTTTTCTGGTTTGCATGGGGACTTCTTCTCGCTGAATCGCCCGTCTACGAAGGCGGGTTCAAGATCATGAACAGCGTGCTCGTCCCTGTCTGGTTTTCAGGCGATAAGCAGCCGCCTTTGCTCCTGAAGGTCTGGTTTGTCGGGCTTTGCTCCGGGATGCTCATCCTTGCCGTGAATCTCGTCTTCTGTTCGTGGAACAAATTGATCCGGCTCATGAAGGGGAACGTTCTCCGTTCGAGGATGGTCATGCTGGTCATCCATGTCGTGTTCGGCCTGGTCGCCCTCGGGCATTTCGGCAGCTTTCTGCTCGGATACCGATATGAAAACATTCTGCTGAGGGAAGGCCAGTCTTTTTCCCTGCCGCAAGGCTACTCGCTCGCCGTGGGAGAGGTCCATTTCAAAGACGACATGAAGCTCCTGAACCAGAGCCCGAATGAACATGTCCCGCTCGCTGTGCTTTCACAAGGCAATTTCTGCGAGGTCGCCTTCTTGCGGAACGGAGAAACGCAGGCGCAGGGCAGGGCCTATTTCATGAAACCGTTTACCTGGAAAGACATCCAGGTGACCTTGAAGCGCTTTACACCGCCAAAGGAGAAGAAAGGACCGGGGTTCGAGGGCCGGACGCCCAGCGTGCGGCTGATTGTCAGCAGGAACCCGGTCAAGGGGTTGGTGCTTTTCCTTTTCCCCGTGATGATTGCCGGGATTGCTCTTTACCTGGTGATGACGTGGCGTTCAGGGGGTAATGGCAATCATAAAGCCCCGCTGCAAGAGCCTGGAGGCCATGGAATGTAAATAAAGGGCAAAGCCCCGAAAGCTCGTTTCCTTTTTGACCTCCTTCGAACCGGGTTTGGGACGCCGGGTGCGGTAGAGCATCGAGCCCCGTGACCAAGGCCGGTTTTCGGTAGAGCTATGGTGGTATTTCAATGATGCCTGACAGCTGAAAAAACGGAACAGAACCTCGGAGACCATCCCCGTCCCCGACGCTCACCTGATCAGAACGATGCTCTGCTCGATTCCGCCGGATATCCCTCCGGCCACGTCGGCGGCACAGACCTCCTGTCCAACGGACCCACCTTTGCCACCCTCCCGGCGCACATGGATTTCAAGCGCGAGCTACACGCTGAAGGCCGCTTTTCAGGCTGTTTGCGTCACGGCCTCAATGGACGACGCCCGGCAACGGCGCCGCATGTTCAACCCGCCCGCCCTTCGGGGCGGCCAAACAAGGCCTGCGCCTCGGTGGTGCAGTTCGACCATTCAGCGAAAGGAGTTCGAGATGAATGTGATCAAGAATTGGGCGATTTTTTGCATTGTTGGCATGCTTTTCCTATTTTCCAATGCCTATGCGGAGGATAAAGAACTGCTTTTCCATGCCGGTTTGGGGCAGAGGGGCGCCCTGAATGAAATCAAGGAGATTTTCGAGGAGCGGAACCCGTCCATCCACGTCAATTTTTCCTATAAGGGATCCGGCTACTTTATCGCGGACATCACCCGGTCGAAGCAGGGGGACCTCTTCATGCCAGGCGAGGAGTTCTATCTGCTCCAGGCGGTGGAACGGGGGTTTGTGACCGATTATAATCCTGAGACGGACATCCCTGCCTATTTTGTGACCGTGATCATCACGCCTGCCGGAAACCCAAAAAACATCACTTGCATAGAGGATTTCGCCAAACCCGGTGTAAGGGTCGGCCTCGGCAATCCCCGGTCCTGCGCCATCGGTATCTGGCATCAAAAGACCTTCGAAAAGGCGGGCATCTGGGACAAGGTCAAAGAGAATGCCACCCTGAGCGCCAAGTGTATCCCAGAACTGGGGAATGCCGCGCAGCACAAGGCGATCGACTGCACGATCGTCTGGGCGACAACGGCGGTGCTTTACCTGAGGGATGCGGAGATCATCCCGATCGAACACCAATACCGCGGGATTGTCCGTCTGCCGATCGGCATCCTGAAATTCGCCCGGTACGAAGAAGACGCGCGAAAACTGATGGACTTCATCCTTTCGAGCGAGGGCCGAGCCGTCTTCCACCGGCATGCCTATGCGATCAACCCTGTGATCCCGGTGGACGAGCAGGGCTTCTGCCTGGATGGGACGACCGATCAGGACATGCAATATCTGGTCAACGCCGCCAAGGCGGTCAAGGATGATTCCTTCCCGGTCAATGAGGAAACGGTGGGCGATCTGACCAGGGAGGTCTTACGGCAGAAGAAGACGACGCGGGCCGGAGATTGACCCGTTTCCATCCGGAAATGGTCTTTTTGGCCAATCTCGGCGTCAATCTGCACGTTTGCTTGTGCGGCGACCTGCAGGCCGCCTCCGCGCAAACGCTTGATTTCCTTGATATTGGCCAAACCGGGACCCGCCGCGAAGCGGTGGGACTGAGCACCCGGAGGGTGTAAAGAAAAATCCTCATTTCCGGATGGAAACTGGGTTCTACCTGGAAATCATTTTCGGGATGGACACCTGGCCCGTTTCCATCCACAAAACGGTTTTTCGGGCCGATCCGTCGATCCTGCTATTCCGGATCTTCAGAAAGGGCCCGGAGATTCCGAACAGGGAGGAATCAGCATGACTCTGACGTCTCGCGGGGGGTGGTGGCCGGCCTTGTGCACCACAACGGTTGCCGCGGTCCTGGCGGTCTATGTTCTGCTCGTGGCGAGCAACTGGATCTATCTCGGCTGGCACGACACCCTCTATTTTTTCTCGAAATCCCGGATGTGGGAGCGCTTCTGGTTGACGGTCTGGACGGCGACGGTGTCCACTTCCTTCTCCTTGATTATAGGGATACCGGCGGGATACGCCCTTTCGCGGTTCCGATTTCCGTGCCGGTATCTGTTCGCCACGATCATCGACTTGCCGATCGTGGTTTCCCCGGCGGTGGTCGGTGCATTCCTCTTCGGCATTACGACCCGCTTCCCGTTCGACTGGATCAGTGAACATTACGCCATCTACATCGGCCGGAACGTATACGGCGTGCTCCTGGTCCAGTTTACGGTGACCGCCGCCTTTTGCGCCCGGCTCATGAAGGCGACCTTCGATATGATTCCCGTCAAATTCGAGATGGTTTCCAACAGCTTGGGGGCGTCGCCCGCACGGACCTTTTTCAAGGTCATTCTCCCGATGGCGAAGAATGGCATTATCGCCAGCATGATCGTCGTCTGGGCAAGGGCCGCCGCCGAGTGGGAGGGATTGATGCTCTTTGTCGGGGCGACCGAGGGGAAGACGGATATCATGCCCTTCGCGATCTATCTCGACTGGAACGGAGGAATGATGGGATGGGTCACCTCGATGAGCATTGTGTGCATCCTGATGGCCGTGTCGGCGATATCGGCGATGAAATGGATAGGAGGGAAAAGCAATGTCTGGTAAAAGGCGCAGCCGCAGCCTGTTCAATCTGTTTTTCACCTTTTTTGCCGGTCTGCTGTTCTTCTATTCCGCCTACCTGTTCCTGAGCAACCTGGATCAGCTCTTCGTAGATCAGGCAGCCGTGGAAACCCGTGAAATCACCGAGGTATGGGGCGAGGATCGGGAGATCATGAACGAGTTCGGAGGCGGATTCTGGAAGGATGCCTATTTCTGGAAGTCGCTCAATCTGACCTTCGCGATCACTGTCCTCACGACCTTCATCGCGGCCGTGCTGGGCATCCCCGCGGCCTATGGGCTTTCACGGTACAAGATCCCCGGCAAATCCTTCATCGATGTCCTTTTCTCTTCCCTGATGGTGATGCCCGGCTCAGTCATCGGCATCTGCCTGATCGTGATGTTCAACTACGGCCCCTTGTGGAAATTGCAGCAGGCCCTGGGCTTCAAGTTCGCCCACAGCATCTTTCCGGGCATGGTCATCGCATCACTGGTGCTCTCTTTCGCGTTCGGAATGAGCGCCTGGAAGGCCGCCTTCGACAGCGTCAATCCGCGCTTCGAGCAGATCGCCCGGTCGCTCGGCAGTAATCGCTACCGCGCCTTTCGCACGGTGACCCTGCCTCTGGCCAAAAGCGGGATCGTGGCCGGGATCATCCTGGCGTGGACTCGGGCAATGGCGGAGTTCAGCGCGGTCCTCTTCTTCTGCGGGACCTTTCGGGAATTGCCTCCGTCGCGGTTTTCGGATCTGACCAAAATGCTGCAGATGGATCAGGCCGACTGGGTTTCGGTGGCCGTCTGGGCCCAGGTGGAGTTCGGCAACGTGGAATACGGCTTTGCTCTGGCCTTTGTCCTGGTGCTCGTGGGGGGGCTTTCGGTCTACGCCATGCACCGCATCGGGGCAAAGGGCTATGTGTGGTAAGGAGATCAAATCATGCTTGATGTCAAAAAGCTCGGTGGAAATCTGGGGGGATTCACACTCCACGATATCGATCTGAAGGTGCCCAAAGGGGAGTATTTTTCCATCCTCGGCTCGACCGGCGCCGGCAAGACGGTCCTGATCGAATACATCGCGGGGATCTACAAGCCGGATAACGGCACCATCCTGGTGGATGGAGAGGACGTGACCTCCCTTTATCCGGAGGAGCGGAACATAGGTTATGTCCCGCAGGACTACGCCCTGTTCCCCAATCTGACGGTCGAAAAGAACATCGCCTACGGCCTGGAGGCGAGGAGGATGCCTGCGGATCAAATCGCCCAGGTCGTTTCGGAGATGATCTCACTGCTCCGGATCGACTATATCCGTCATCGCATGCCCCTCAATCTGAGCGGCGGCGAGAAGCAGCGGGTCGCCCTGGGACGTGCTCTGGCGACGGACCCGAGGCTGCTCCTCCTGGATGAGCCCTTGAGCGCCCTGGATGAGAATCTGAGGGGGGAGATGGCAAAAGAATTGAGGCAGATTCAGCGCAAGGTGAATGCGACCTTCATTCACGTCTGCCACAACTTCGAAGAGGCCGCCGATGTCTCCGACCGTGTCGCCATCATGGACGGTGGACGGCTGGTTCAAATCGGCACGCTGAAGGAGATCATGTCCAGCCCGAAGAATGCCTTCGTGGCGAGGTTTGTGAAATCCCAGAACATCTTCCCAGCTGAGAGCGACGGATCGGTGATCCGGATCGGGGAGCATCGCTTCGAAAAGAATAGCCCGTTCAAAGGAAGGGTCATTGCCGTGGTCAGGCCGGAGCACATCGAGGTCCTGGAGAGTGAAAACGGCAACGAGAAACAGGGGGTTGTTGTGACGGTGACCCACACGCTCGAAAAGCCCTATTTCAACGAGATCACGGTCGACGGTGACATGCCATTGGTCATCCATACATCGACCGAGCGGGTTTTCCACACCGGAGACCGCGTCAGGATACATATTCCGCCGGAACATATGATGGTAATGAACGACTGATAAACGTCAGAAAGGAAAGGGTTATGTTTTCCAGAACCGCTGGAGTGTTGATCATTTTTCTTGTTCTCTGGTCCTTCGGACTGTTGACGGTGCATCGTGAGGCAAAGGCCGATTGGCTGGACGATCGGTTGAAGGGGATCGAACTCGGCCCCGGCAAGCTGGACTTGAGCGCCAATGTCCGTTTTCGATATGAGTATATGGACCAGTTCAATATCCAGACTTACGGGACGGGGCGGGACGATGAAGTCCTGCTGACGCGCGTCAGGATCAACCTGGGCTACAGGCTTCCGCAGAAGGCGATGTTTTTCGTGCAGCTGCAGGATGCGCGCTTCTTTCTCTCCGATCTCGACAAGGATGATTTCGGGCGGAGCTGCCCCTACCTGAATGAGCTGGACCTTCGGCAGGCCTTCATGGAATGGCGGGAGATAGGAAAATCCCCCTTGGGCTTCAAGGTGGGAAGGCAGGCTATCAAGTACGGAGACAACCGGATCTTTGGCCCCGGAGACTGGGGCAACGTCGGCCGCTACACGTGGGATGCCGGAAAGCTGCTGTGGCAGAGCAAGAGTGTGGATGTCGATGTCTTTGCCGGGGAGCGCATCTTCTATCTCAAGGACGAGTTCGATGACGAACATTATCCCTACAAGGCGTACGCAGCCTATGCGCAGATCAAGGCGGTCCCCGATAACAAGCTCGATCTCTTCTACGTCGTCAAGTACGATTCGGATGAGACCACCAAGGGCGAATCCGGGCTCGGAGACCTGCTGGTCCAGACCGTGGGTTTTTATGCCAAGGGGAAGTGGAATCGGCTGGACTACGCCTCCACCTTCGCCTACCAGTTCGGGGATTATGGCCAGGACAGCGTTCGCGCCTTCGGCTTCAACGTCGAGGGCGGCTACACCTTCCCCGCGCCTTGGAAGCCGCGCCTGGCCGCCGCGCTCAGCTACGCCTCCGGAGACGATGACCCCAAGGACGGGAGACACGGGACGTTCGACGGGGTGTTCGGCGCCATCGATCTGTACTACGGGCGGATGAACCTGTTTTCCTGGATGAACCTGGTGGACCTCCAGGTCGGCGTGGGGGTGAAACCCGCCGAAAAGATGAAACTGTCCCTCGATTATCACCATTTCCGCCTGGCGGAGGATCGGGACGCCTGGTACTACTGCACCGGAAAAAAGATGCGGTGGGACCCGACCGGCTCCTCCGGATCGGAACTGGGGGACGAGATCGATCTGATCTGGAAGTATCAGGTGTGCCCTCGCATCGGGCTGATGGCGGGATGCGCAGGATTTTACCCGGGCGAGTTCGTCGAAAAGACCGGCAGCCATGAGGATGCCTATTGGGCCTTCGGCCAAATCGAAATCAAGATTTGATCCGGGGGCGCAGGATGATCCGCCATCCGGGAATCCTTGCTCTTTTGCCCGGAGAAAGGTATGTTAGGGGCGCATGACTGCCTCGATCGAGACGGACGGCTCCGGCGGCGACGGAGGAGTCGATCCGGATCTTTCACGGTACGCAAGCGGTGGGACTGAGCACCCGAAGGGTGCGAAGAAAAATCCTCATTTCCGGATTGGAAACCGGGTGCAACCGAAAAAGGACCATTTCCGGAGGGAAACTCACTAATCATGGCATAGAGGAGGTTTTCTATGGCGGAAAAGCCGAAAGTGGGCTGTGCGCGTCCAACCGGCGGTTTGGTCGGACAGACAGGCGAGGCCAAAGAACCGCAACCTTCGACACCGGCAAAGGAGGAAAGAAAGATGATCCAGGTGGGAAAACCAGCCCCCGATTTTGTCGCTCCGGCCTATCACAAGGGCGAGTTCACAGCCGTAAAGCTCTCAGAGTGTTTGGGGAAATGGGTGGTGTTGTGCTTCTACCCCGGTGATTTCACCTTCGTCTGAGCGACCGAGATATCGGCGGTCGCCGATCGATATCCAGAGTTTCAGAAACTGGGGGTCGAGGTCCTGTCCATGAGCGTTGACAGTGTCTTCGTGCACAAGATGTGGAACGACTACGAATTGTCCAAAATGGTCAAAGACGGCGTGCCTTTCCCAATGCTTGCCGACGGTGGGGGGAAGGTCGGGCTGGCCTACGGGGTGTACGATGAGGATGCCGGGGTCGAGAACCGCGGCCGGTTCATCATCGACCCGGACGGCGTGATCCAGGGATACGAGGTCCTGACGCCCCCGGTCGGGCGCCATGTCGCCGAGACCCTTCGCCAGATTCAGGCCTTCCAGCACGTCAGAGCGACCAAAGGGGCCGAGGCCACCCCATCGGGATGGCGGCCCGGCAAGCTCACCCTGAAGCCCGGGCCGGACCTCGTGGGGAAGGTCTGGGAGGTCTGGAAACCGGAAATGGAGCGCGAATAGCGCATTTTGAAGGGGCTGCATCCCCGCGGCCCTGCATCAGCCATATCCCTTGCCCGCGGCGGCGACCGTTCACGAAACGGTGCCGCCGCCGGCGTCTTCGGGCTTTGCCCCCGACCGGTGCTCCCGAGGCCGTGCCGGGGCCGCTGCGCTTTTCATGGGCCTTTGCTGCAGGCACCCTGGGCGCTCCTTTGGAGGGAGGCGCCTCCGGGGCTTTGGCATACGTCCCGCCCCCTGGCTGCGCTGCTCTTTGCGCTCTCAGATGGAGCGCAGGCGCTGGTCGTAATCCTCCGCATACCGCCGGATCTGCCCCTGGTCTGCGAAGCTGTAATAGGTGTTGTGTCCGATCACGATGTGGTCGAGGACCTGGATCATGAGGAGCTTTGCGGCCCAGACGAGGTCCCGCGTGAGGCGCTGGTCCTCCGGGGAGGGAGAGGGGTCGCCGGACGGGTGGTTGTGCACGAAGACGAGAGCGGCCGCCTTGAGTTCCAGGGCCAGCCCCATGATCTCCCGGGGGTAGACGGCGCTCCCGGTCAACGATCCGGCAAAGAGATCCCGATCCTCGATCAGCATGTTCTTGCGGTTCAGAAACAGGACCTTGAAGACCTCGCGCTTGAGGTCCCGCATGCTGTGAAACAGGTAGTCGAAGATGCATTGCGACGAGGAGAAGAAGGGCTGGGTGGCGGCCCGGTCCCGGAGGTAGCGCGCGGCGACCTGGTGAACGAGTTTGAGATAGAGGGCGTTGCGGGCGCCGATCCCGGGTATGGCCGTCAGTTTTTCGAGGGGCGCCGAAAGGACCGCCGAAAGGCTCCCCAGGCTTTTCATGGCCTCCCTCGCCGCCGGTTTGAGGTCCCCCCGGGGCGTTCCGAGCGTCAGCAGAAACTCCACCACCTCTTCATCCGAAAAGCGTTCGAGCCCGCCTTCCACAAAACGTTGACGCAGCCTCTCGCGATGGCCTTCGACGCGCCTGCGCCATGCGGCTTCGTCCTTCATGACCTGCCGTCAGAATCAAAAAGGGTTGAGGGTTCTTTCCTGGGGCCGCGAAGGGCTTTGCCTGAAATCGAGGAAAAGCTGGTCCGGGGGGACAGCGCAACGGAAAGCGGAAAACCGGCCGCTTCGGGAAAGGGGGGATTGCCTTGGGGGCCGTCGCGATGATAAAATAAAAAAAATATCCTCCGGAGTCAATCCATCTCGAAGGTTCCCTCGGACTCCGCTTCCTTTTTGCAGACTTCTTCAGGGTCGCCGCCGCATGGAAAAGCAACCGCCCGAATCTTGCGCACTCGAAGTCAACCTGGCCTGCACCCGCGTGGATGTCACCGTCGACGAGCGCTACCGGGTGATCGAACGGGTCATGGCAAAATTCCAGGGTTTGAAGGAAGGTCTCGAGACGTACCTCGAGGAGGTCTGCCACCCCTACCGCAACTGGGCCTTTATCGTCAAAGAGACGCGGGGGTATGCGCTGAACTATTTCCATGCGTTGAAGACCCACCCCGAGGGGGTCGAAGCGGCCGGGGTCTACTGCGACATCTTCTTCATGGCGCTTGGGTCCGCGGGGAGCGAATCGGTCAAGCAGCATGCGGCGGACAACTTGCTTCTGCTGCTTCAGAAGGTCATCCGGGAAGGCGTCCGGGAGGTCCCGGCCTTCTATGGGCTCCTGGACCGAGTGTTCGAATCGATCCGGTGCCTGGAGGAGGGCCTCTTCCGGCGCTTTGTCCGGAGTTTCTACCGCATCAACCGCCTGGGTCGCGATCTGATCGATGCGGGGCCCCCGGACTGCACCGTCGCCTCCCTGCGCCGCCTTCTGGCGGATTACTACCGGGCCGCCTATGACGAGTGGATGGCGCAGCCCGATCCGTTGGAATGGTTTCGGGCCGAGGCGGCGCCGGACGGGGATGCCGTACCCGAAGACGTCTTCGCCGATGTCCGGCATGCGAGGCTGGCGGCAGCGCGCGAAGACCTCGAACAGGCGCTCCGCTCCTCCGAAGAGGACGGTCTGAAGACCGTCGAGCGCATCCTGGCGCTCCCCGGCTACGGGGAGATCGTAGCCGCCTATGAAGCGGCCCCGAGGGCGATCGAGGAGGCGGGCGGCGGCGGTGAGACGGGCCGGATGTGGAAGCTCTGGTTCCTGCTGCACATGATGGATCTGGAGGGGCTCGCCGTTCTGCACGAAGACGTCCTGCGCGAGATCAACCGGACGCTTGTCCGCCTGATCGAGCACGAGGGCCCCGAGCGGGTCCGGGAGGCCCTCGAGAAGACCTTTACCATCCTGAAGCGCATGGCGGGCGCCTATCCGGGGACGGCCCTGACCTGCGTCCTGAATCTCGGCCAGGCCGTTTACAAGACCGGGGACTGCGGGCTGATCCTCTTTTTCCAGGACCGTGCGATCGGCATGGGCTTCGAGGCGCCCGATTTCCGGGGGGTCACCGACGAGTGGCAGCTTCAGGCCAACGATGCACACGTGCAGAACATCCGCACGTGGCTCGGGTTGATCGAATGCGAGCCGCGCTGGAGCAGGCGGTTGCTGTCGGCGCTGATCGTCCACCTGGGGCTGAGCGGCGTCCTCATCCGGGACACCGACCTCTTCCCCCGCGACATCACCGCGCTCCTGAACAGCGGCGTTCGCCCCGTCTACAATCTCGTCAAGCAGTTGGCGCGTCTCTTTCCGTCCTATTTCAACGACATCGGCGCCGAGGGCCCCCTGCGCGACGTGAGCACGCGCCTGGATGAGATCACGCGCCGGGGCGACGCGCTGGTCCATTTCGTTCGCAAACAAAGCCATGTCGAGAGCAGCAACCGGATCGTCGGGCTGATGGAGGGGCTTCTGCACTACTGGCTCACCCGGGAGAAAGCCCCCCTCGAACCCTATGTCCCGCCAGGCCTTTATGAGCGTCTCGGCAGCGAAGGCCCTTTCCTGGACGGCGTTCACGCGGTCCTCAGCCAGGCCGCCGAAGCGGCGGGGGCGCGGGGTGTGCAGGATCTGCTCCGCATCCCGGATGAGGCGATCGCGGATGCCGCCGCAGAGGCTTCCGATGTCGACCCCAAGGAGGCCGAACGGGTGCGGCTCGCGATCCGCCTCTACCGCCTCCTTTTTCAAAAGTACGAACACGGCCACACCGACCTCGAGTCCTATCTCGGCGCGGTCAGACCGGGGGTCCTCCCCGGGGTGGAGCGCCTCAGGGAGGCGCTCCACGAGGCCGATCCGGTCAGCCAGCTCGAAGGCCTCCTCGACCACCTCGAGAAGCTGAAGGACCTGATCTTGTCCGACGAGCGCTTCGAGGCCCAGGAAGACATCTATTACAAGCGGCACTTCGCGGTGGACATCCCCTCCACCTACGGGAGCTACCACGAGCCCAAATTCGATGCCCTCGGACTGACCTTCAGGCTCGAAGCCCTGGTCAACGTGCGCTTCGAAAACCTGCTCGAAAGGATCGAACTCGGATTCCTCACCCGGGGGAGCTTCCGGGAGATCCGGAACACCCTGCGCCTCTTCACACGCGCCCTTGCGGTGGACGGCATCCTGAGCAAGGAGCTCGAACGGCAGTTGAATCTCCTGGATCATTCCCTGGCGATCCGGGGGTTCTCGGCCGGCCAGTATGTGGACATTTTTCAGGGCTTCTCGCGGGCTGTCGGGAACATCGTCCAGGACTATTTCAACAACATCCACCAGGAAAACCTCCTGAGGGCGGCCTCCGAGGTTCCTCTGACGCGGATCCTCCCCCGTTTCAGGGACCCGCAGGAACCGGAAGGCGGGGAGGCGGACCGCACACGGTTCGCCCAGCGGGTAAGCGAGATCTTCCTGCGCGATCGGATCGCCTCGTCGCTCGGCCTTCAGACGTTGGATCGCCTCATCGGCCGGATTCTCGACACGCTCAGGAAACAGTCGGAGGAGCTGCCGCCCGAGTCGCTGCGTCTGCTCCTGGACTATGAGCCGCAGCGCGCCGTGACGCCCTTTCACCCGGTCGAGCCGGAGGTGAACGACGTCATCCATTTAGGGAGCAAAGGGCTGAACCTCGTCCGCATCCGGGAACTGGGGCTGCCTGTGCCCCCCGGATTCATCGTCACGACCGATGTCTTCCGCGGCCGGGAACTGGTCCGGGATTACGAACCGGTGCGTCGCCGCTTCGAAGCGGATCTCCGGCGCGGGATCACGCGCCTCGAAGAGGAGACCGGACGGGGCTTCGGCCGGCCCGAGAAGCCGCTCCTCCTGGCGGTCAGAAGCGGCGCGTCCATTTCGCTGCCGGGCATGATGACGACCTTCCTCAATATCGGCCTCGACGAAAGGATCGTGCAGCGCCTGGCGGAGGAGAGCGGCAGCGCGTGGTTCGCCTGGGACACGTTTCGACGGCTCCAGCAATCCTTCGGGATGGCGGGGGGCATCGCGCGGGACCGTTTCGACGATCTCATGGAGGAGCACAAGGTAACGGCCGGCGTGCGCCACAAGCGGGAGTTTTCGGACGACCGGATGAAGGATCTCGCGTTGGCCTATGCGGCGCTTGTCCGCGGCCAGGGGATCCGGGTTCCGGACGAGCCGATGGAACAACTCATGGCTGCGGTGCACCTGGTGTTCGATTCCTGGTTTGCGCCGAAGGCCGCCGCCTACCGGAAGATCATGGGGATCTCGGATGATTGGGGGACCGCCGTGACCGTGCAGGGCATGGTCTTCGGCAACCGGTCGCGGGATTCGGGCGCGGGGGTGCTTTTCACCCACAGCCCGCGGATGCCTGCCGACATGGTGCGCCTCTGGGGGGACTTCACCCCGGGCAATCAGGGGGAGGATGTGGTCTCGGGCCTGGTGACGACCCTCCCGGTCTCCGAGCAGCAGGCAGCCATGGAAGAGCGCGCCGGGGAGGGCTCCCTTGAAACCCTCTTCCCGGGGATATTCCGTGCCCTGAAGCGCTATGCTGAAACCCTGATCGACCAGAACGGCTGGACCCCGCAGGAGATGGAGTTCACCTTCGAGGGGCCTGAGCCGGAACACCTCTATTTTCTGCAGACCCGCGACATGGGGATCCGCGAGCGGAAGCAGGTCCAGGCCTTCGACATCGCGGAGGGGGAGCCGCCGCGCGTGCTGGGGCACGGCGTGGGCGTCAGCGGCGGCGCGATGGTCGGGCGCGTGGTCTTCAAGCGGGAAGAGATCGCGGACTGGCGTCACCGGGAGCCGGAGACGCCCCTGGTCCTGGTGCGGGGGGACACCGTGCCGGACGACATCGTCGAGATCCACGAGGCCGACGGGCTTCTGACCGCGCGCGGCGGAGCCACCTCGCATGCGGCGATCGTGGCCCATCGGCTCGGCAAGACCTGCGTGGTGGGGTGCACGGCGCTCGTCTGCATGGAAAAAGACAGCGCCTGCTCGCTCGACCGGCAGGTTTTGAATGCCGGGGACTGGATCAGTCTTGACGGGAGGAGCGGGACGGTTTACCTTGGAAAATTAAAGGTTCGAACGGCATAAGGAGGTTGCTATGGCGGATATCATGGGCGGCGGATCCGGTCAGGGAGGCAAACTCGGCATCAACGGCCTCGGCCGCATCGGCAAGATGACGCTCTGGCACCACGTGGCCCGGAAATATTTCGGGGAGGTGGTGGTCAACGTCGGGCGCGGTGTGGGCACCTCCCTCGCGGATCTCGCGCACTATATGGTCCATGACTCGACCTACGGGTCGCTCGGCGGCTACCTTTACGGTTACCAGGCGGGTCCGGTGGTCGAGGCGCTCGACGAATCGGCCGGCACCCTGCGCCTGGACGGCGTGCCGGTGAAGGTCCTGCGGGAGACGCGCAACCCGGCGGAGATCGCCTGGGCCGCGAACGGGGTTGAATTGGTGGTCGACACGACCGGGCAGTTCATCGATCCCACCCTGCCCGTGGACGCGCCGAAGGGGAGCGCGCGGGGGCACCTGGCCGCAGGGGCGCGCAAGGTGATCGTCTCGGCGCCCTTCAAGATCAAGGACAAGGCCAAATCGATGCCCGGGGACGCGGTGACGACCGTCATGGGCGTCAATGAAAACGCCTACGACCCGAAGGTGCACAAGATCGTATCGAACGCCTCGTGCACGACCACCTGTTTGGCGCACATGGTGAAGCCTCTGCTCGATCACTTCGGAGCCGACCGGATCCTGACGGCCTCGATGGCCACGATCCACGCCGTGACGTCCTCCCAGCAGGTCCTCGACCGGATGCCGGGCACGGGGGCGACCGATCTGCGGAAGAACCGCGGCATCCTGAACAACATCATCCTCACGAGCACAGGGGCCGCCAACACGCTCGGGCTCGTCATCCCCGAGATGAAGGACATCGGGTTCATGGCGGAGTCGGTCCGGATTCCGAACTCGACCGGCTCCCTCGTCATCCTCGTCGTGAATCTGCAGGAGGACCCCACCGGGGAGGGCATCCGGCGGGAGGACATCAACGCCGTCTACCGGGAGGCGGCCGAAAAGGACGCGCGCGGGTACCTCCATTACTCGGAGGAGCAGAACGTCTCCTCCGATATCATCGGGCTGCCGCGTGCGGCGGCCCTGATCGAGGGGCACGAAACGCTCACGCGGACCGCCGAGGTGGCGATCGACCTCGGGAAGGTCTGCGGCATCGACTCGCGCCCGGCGGCGGGCCCGCCGGCCGAACGCGTGCGGATCGCCATCACGCAGGCCGTCATCTACGGCTGGTACGACAATGAACTCGGGTGCTATGTCAACATGCTCGGCGATCGGACGGTCTCCATCGCAGAAGCGATGGAATGATCCGTTGGCCGCCTTTTCGGCGGTGAAGCCATCATAAAGGAGTGCAAAGCGACTTTGGGGCGAAAACGGTTTTTTCTGAAGGTTCTGTGCTTTTTCGGGCTGGGTACATTCATTCAATGGCTGCAGGCCGATTGGGCTTTGGCGTGGGGGCCGGGGGTCCACACCCTCACCGCCCTTCATCTGATGGGGCATCTGAAGGAGATCCTGCCGGCCATCGCCGGGGCGGTGACCGCCTATCCCTTCGAATACCTTTACGGCTGCATGGCGGCCGATTTTTTCATCGGCAAGGGGAAGAAGAAGGCCGACAGTCATCCGCACCACTGGGAGGGCGGGTTCCAGTTCCTCGGCGAGGCCCGCGACGATCAAGAACGCTCCTATGCCTATGGGTTCCTGTCCCATCTCGCGGCGGATGTCGCGGCGCATCATATCTTCATTCCCAAGATGCTCAGCCTCTTTCCGCCCGGTAACCGGATGGGCCATCTGTACTGGGAGCTCAAGGCCGATTACTGGATCGGGACCGATTACACGCAGCTGGCGAACCGGGTTCTCAAGATGGACCACACGAACTGCGACGCCATCCTCGGACTCATCGGCGGGAAGAGCCGGGGCCGGATGAGCGCCAGCAAGCTCCTCTACACGCAGTCGGTCAAGTTCACCGGCTTCGTGAATGCCAATCGCGAAGCGATCTGGGGGATGCGCACGCCGCGCTGGCCGCTCTTCGAACAGTATCTCGCGCTGACGCTCGATTTGTCCTGCCGCCTGGTGCAGGATATCCTCACGCGCCCCGGTGAGAGTTCCTGCCTCCGCTTCGATCCCATGGGCAAGGTGCCGATCGAGTCGGCCTGTCATAAATGGTTTTCGCGGCGTCTGCGAAGGCCCGCCAATCGGCCGGAGCCGTTTGTGATCGATCCTGATCTGTTGAAGCTATGAACGTCATCCATGTTCTGCCCCAACGGCTGGCGAGCCAGATCGCAGCCGGCGAGGTGATCGACCGCCCCGCCTCGGTTGTGAGGGAGCTGATCGACAATGCCATCGATGCAGGGACCGACCGGATTTCGGTGGAGATCGGCAGGGGAGGAAGGGCCTCGATCAGGGTGGCGGACCGTGGGGTGGGCATGAGCCGCGAGGATCTGGCCCTGTGCGTCGAACGCCACGCGACCAGCAAGATCCGGAGCGCAGAAGACCTCTCCGCTATCCGCACCCTGGGGTTCCGCGGGGAGGCGCTGCCGAGCATTGCCTCCGTCTCCCGCTTTTCCATCACCTCGCGCCCTCATCATGAGATCGCCGCCTTGCGCCTCGAGATGGAGGGCGGGGGGAGGTCCACCATCACCGAGGCAGGCGCCCCGCCCGGGACGACGGTCGAGGTGCGTGATCTGTTTTTCAATCTGCCGGCCCGCCGGAAATTCCTTCGGGCGGACCGCACCGAAGGCCGATACGTCGTCGACACGGTGACGCAGATGGCCATGCCCTACCCCGAGATCGCCTTCGAACTGGAGGAGGACGGCCGGGAGCTGTTGAGCCTCCCTGCTTCGGACAAGCCCCTGATCCGCTTGTCCGCTCTGGTTGGGCGGGATGTCGCGGAAGCGATGTCGGATCTCAAAAGTGAATGGGGCGGCTTCAGGGTCCGCGTCTTCACAGCGCCCGGAGAGTTTAGCCGAAAGCGTCCGGACCGTCTTCTGATCTATGTGAACCGCAGATGCATCCGGGACCGCCTGATCCACCGCGCGGTGATGGATGCCTACGGCCAGCGGCTGATGCGGGGCCAGTACCCGCAGGCGCTCGTCTTTATCGAGATGGACCCGGAGGAGGTCGACGTCAACGTCCACCCGACGAAGCAGGAGGTCCGCTTCCGCAATGCCCAGGCGGTCTTTCGGGCGGTCTTCGAGACGGTTCAGAGGTCTTTCGGGGCGCCGTTGACGGCGGCTTTTGCAGGAGCGGCGCCGCCTCGGATGGACGCAGCCACCCCGCCTATGGAACAGGCGTTCCGGTTCCGTGCCGCGGAGCCTGAGCGCACCTACGGTCCGATGGCCTCGGATCCGTCGGATCCGCCGCCGTGGCGTTTCATCCCGGAGGAGGAGCCGGAGGCGCCTGGCGGAGAGGATCGGCCCCTTTCCGTGATCGGCCAGCTGGGGCGAAGCTACATCCTTTGCGAGGCGGCCGAGGGTCTGGTCATGGTGGACCAGCATGCCGCACATGAACGGGTGGTCTACGAGGCCCTCAAAGAGCAGGTCCGGGACGGACGCCTGGCTACCCAGGCCCATCTCTTTCCCCTGGAGATCGAGCTGGGTGCGCGGGAGGCGCGCACGGCGCTCGAGCAGCGGGAGCAGCTCCTGCGGGTCGGCATCGAACTCGATCATTTCGGAGGCCATACGTTTCTCGTGAGGGCGGTGCCCGCCGTCCTGAAAGACCGGGACTGGCGAAAGCTTCTGTCGGATCTCCTCGTCCTCGCCGAGGAGGGACGCACCTTGAGCGGTGAGGATCTTCTCGACCGGATGCTGATCACGATGGCCTGCCACGGTGCCATCCGGGCCGGAGACAGGCTCGTGCGCGAGGAGATGGAGCGGTTGTTGGAGCAGTTGAAGGGCCTCGATGTGCCCGATCACTGCCCCCACGGGAGGCCGGTCTTCCGGCAAATCCGCTACAACGAGCTCGAGAGGATGTTCAAGCGCTCGGTCTAGGCGTATCTCGAGCGTTTCCTCGATGGAGACCGAAGAGCTCGGGTTTCAAGGCATGACGCCCGGGGAGGTGCGGGGCGCCGTTTGAACAGGCTGCAATGACGGCCTGCAGGGAGACAATGCATCGGGAACGGTCCAAGGTCATCGTGATCGCCGGACCGACGGCCGGCGGCAAGACCGCGTTGGCGGTCGAACTGGCGCAGCGCCTCGACGCAGAGGTGGTGAACGCCGATTCCATGCAGGTTTACCGCGGGATGGATATCGGTACGGCGAAGCCTACCCTTTCCGAGAGGGCCGGGATTCCTCATCACCTGCTCGACGTCGTGGACCCCGACCAGCCGTTCAACGCGGCGATCTTCCGCTCCCTGGCGCTTCCGGCCGTCCATGACATCGTCCGCCGCGGCAGGGTCTGCCTGGTCGTGGGCGGAACAGGGCTCTATATCCGGAGCCTCCTCGGGGGTCTGATGCCCGTGCCGCCGTCCGATCCGGCCGTGAGGAATGCCCTGATCGCGGAATGGAAGGATGGCGGCCTCGAGCGCCTGCACGCGAGGCTCGAACGGCTGGATCCCGAGGCGGCCGCGAAGATCCACCCGCACGACGGGCTGCGGATCACACGGGCCCTGGAGATCCTGGCTCTGACCCGGCGGAAGGCCTCCGCCCTGGTCCGTGCCCACGGGTTCGGCGACGGGACGCTCAGCGCCCTGAAGATCGGTCTGGACGTTCCAAGATCGAAGCTTTATGAGAAGATCGATGTGCGCAGCCTCCACATGATGCGCTCGGGCCTGGTCGAAGAGACCGAGGGTCTCCTCCGCAGCGGGTTCTCCCCGGACCTGAAGCCGATGCAGGCGATCGGGTATCGCCATGCCGTGGGTTTTTTACAAGGCCGGTGGTCTATGGATGAAACGGCGGCGCTGCTCCAGCGGGACACCCGGAGGTACGCGAAGCGGCAGTTGACCTGGTTCAAGGCGGATCCGGAGATGCATTGGATGGCGCCCGAGGCGGTGGACAGGGTGCTCGCCGTAATCCGTAGGCATCTCGAAACAGACGACGATACGCTCACAGATTCGAGCGGCGCGAGGGCTGGCTGATTGAAGATGGCCGGTCCTTTGCATCTGGCGGGCATTGAGGTTCAGAAGCTGCAGGCGGCCGGGTTTTCACCCATAGCCCCTGTGCAGCCGAGGCACGATATCGTTTCAGCAGGGGGTGGGTTGATGAAGCAGATAAAGGGAGCGGCTCTGCTGGCGATCCTCTGGGCCGCGTTGACGGGAGCCGCCTTCGCGCAGATGACGGAGCAGCCTGACCGGTGCGTGATCGGCAGTTCGTCCATAAAGGCGGGGAACCAGGCGGCAGCCAGGCAGGGGGCGATCGCCGCCGCCCTCGCGAAGGGGATCGAGGCGGCTGTGGCTGACCGCGTGGAGAGCGCGCAGCTTGCGTCCGGGCTTGAACGGGTCCTCAAGGACGTGCTCCCGAGATCCGCGGATCTTGTCCAGGAGTATGCCATCCTGCAGGAGGTTGCATCGGAAGGGAGCCTTTTTGTGCTCGTCAGGCTGCGGGTGAATGACGCCATGCTCGAGAAGGAGCTTCAGAAAGCGGGCCTCCTCCAAGAAGCGAACGCCCCGATCAAGATCCTCTTCATGGTGTCCGAGAAGCGAGACGGCGAACCGGCCTGCTGGTGGAAAGATCCCATGGCGCAGCCGGCGCTCGACACGACCGAGATCCTTCTGCATCAGACGTTCCAGGATCTGGGTTACGATCCGGTGAACCGGGTGACCGCCTTCCCCGGCAAAGACGTCGCCGCGTCGATGCGTGCTCTGGACCTGCGGGATGAGGACATCTACCGCTGGGGTGGGTTGTATGGGGTGGAATGGGTGCTCTCGGGCCGAAGCGAGGTTCAAAGCGAGGGGAAGGTTTCTCTCGACCTGAAGGTCTATGATGTGCGCGCTCGGAAGGTGTTGGCTCAAAGTCGCGTTGTCGAGAGTCCGGGGGGTGGCGGGAGTGCGGAAGAGTCCGATCTGGCCGCATTGGACAGGGCGGTCCGGAAGGCGGCCGCCGAGCTTCAGCAGGGGCGTTCAGCGGCCCCGGACCGTGCTTCGGGTGAAGTGAGGACGCTCGAGGTGTTTTTGAAAGGCTTCCGATCCTATGAGGAAGTAAATCGGTTCCAGAGCTTTCTTGCAAGCGGCGTCCCCGGCGTGCAGTCGGTCAAACCCAGCCGCGCCGGGCGCGATGGGGTCGGCTACGAGGTCCTCTTCAGGGGCGACGTGGCGCAGCTGCTCACGGTCGTCGATCAGAGCCCGAACCGCCCCTTCGCGATGAGGGGGGAAACAGGTCCTGACGGTGCGCTGATCTTTTCCGTTTCACCTTCGGGTTATTGAGCGATATGACGGTCCCGAATCTGATCACCAGCCTGCGGGTCATCCTGGTGCCGATCTTCGTCATTTACCTCCTGGACGACCGGCTGACCGCCGCCCTGATCGTCTTTGTCATCGCCGGTGTGAGCGATGGGGTCGACGGCTTCATCGCGCGCGCCTTCAATCAAAAAAGCCAGATCGGCGCCTTCCTCGATCCCCTTGCCGACAAGATCCTGCTGGTGGCGGCATTCATCGCCCTGGCGGCCCGCGGCTTCATCCCCGCGTGGCTCACGGTGGTTGCCATCAGCCGGGATGTGCTGATCCTCCTGGGGGTCCTCATCCTCTTCATCACCCGGCATGAAGTGGTCATGTGCCCGTCCGTGGTCAGCAAGATCACGACCTTTTTTCAGCTCCTCAGCATATTCGTGGTGCTCTCCGATGAAAAGCTCCACCTGCGGGGGTTGGTCGGTGAGCCGGTGTTCTGGGTGACGGCGGCGTTGACCGTCGCCTCCGGGCTTCATTACGGGCGTTACTGGTTCAGAAAAATGAGCGAGGAGGAAACGCCGCGCCTCTGAGCGCCCCGCCGGTGGAGGACTTCCCCCTGGCAGGAACCTGGCGCAGGCCCATTATGGAGCACCTGCAGAGTCTGCTCGGTTTGTTGACGCTGGTTGCGGTCGCCTGGCTTTTCTCGGAGAACCGGCGGGGGGTGAGGCTGCGCATTGTCTGCACCGGCCTTGCGCTGCAGGTCCTTTTGGCCGTCCTGTTCTTGAAGCTGCCGGGCAGCCGTGGCCTCTTTCTTTCACTGAACACCGTTGTCGGCTTCATCGAGGAGGCGACCCGTGCAGGGACCGGCTTTGTCTTCGGCTACCTGGGCGGGGCCGAGCTGCCTTTCGACGAGAAGGCACCCGGGTTGAGCTACGTCTTTGCCTTCAGGGGTCTCCCGCTTGTTCTGGTCATAGGGGCCCTTTCTTCTCTTCTCTTCTACTGGAGGATCATTCCGGCCGTGGTCCGGTCCTTCTCCTGGGTGCTCGTGCGCCTGATGCGGATCGGCGGGGTCGAAGGCCTGGGGAGTGCGGTCAATGTCTTTGTGGGCATGGTCGAATCCCCGCTGATCGTGAGGCCCTATATTGCAAAGGTCTCGAGAAGCGAGCTCTTCACGATCATGACCTCGGGGATGGCGACCATCGCGGGCACGGTGATGGTCCTCTACGCCGGCATCCTCAGCCGGGTGGTGCCGGACATTATGGGCCACCTTCTGACGGCCTCCCTGATCAGCGTTCCGGCGGCCATTACGGTCGCCAAGGTGATGGTCCCGGAGGAGGGCGAGCCGTCCTCCGGCGACATCGCCATCCCGCGCATGGCGGACAGCTCCATGGACGCCATCACCAAGGGGGCGCTCGAGGGGGCGAAGCTCCTCATTGGCATCATTGCGATGCTGGTCGTTCTGGTTGCGCTGGTCAAGCTCGTCAACCTGATTCTGGCGATCGGGCCCGACATCCATGGCAGCGCCTTGACGTTCCAGCGCATCCTCGGCTGGGTCATGGCACCGGTCACCTGGCTCATGGGCGTTCCATGGGCCGAAGCGCACATCGCGGGGGCCCTGATGGGCACCAAGACGGTCCTGAACGAACTCCTGGCCTACATCGACCTGTCCAATCTGCCCGAGGGCGCCCTGGGCATGAGGAGTCGTCTGATCATGATCTACGCCATGTGCGGCTTCGCCAATTTCGGGTCCCTCGGAATCATGATCGGCGGCATGGGGACCATGGCGCCCGAAAGACGGAGCGAGATCGTGGCCCTCGGCCTCAAATCCATCGTGGCCGGCACCCTCGCCACCTGCATGACCGGAGCGCTGGTGGGGATGATCTTGTAGCCCGCCGTCGACACGGATCCCGTTCGGCGTGTGGTGGTGAAATGGCCGTTTGTCTGCTGCTGGAGACGGATGCCTGTGCCGCAACGCACGTTGCGTCGGCAAGGCACAAAATCGCGCGAAAGCAAGAATTGATCTTGACAAGAACCCCCGGCCCCTGCTATCTAACTAGCTTTCCACAGGCACGTAGCTCAGGGGGAGAGCACTACCCTGACACGGTAGGGGTCCGGGGTTCAAATCCCCGCGTGCCTACCAAGTAAAATCAAGAACTTAGGGCGACTCGGAAATCGGGCCGCCCTATTTTTTTGTCCACAATTTTTGTGGACAAAAATTCGTGGACAAGGATTGTGGACAGGTGGTGTGGTCCAATTTTATAGGACCAAAATGGGTGGTCTGCTTCAGGGGATTTTTATAGGCGGTGCAAAAACTCTGCGATAGAAAGGCTGCGCAGAGGCCACTCAAATTTGGGCATTTACCTTATTCTCAGATCGGATCTTTTCATAGACCTCTTTGAGGAGATGTTTGCTGACCGCATCCCGGAATTGATCCTCGTTCATGAATTTTGGTGTAATTTCTTCGTTCTGGTCCATTGGGTGGGAATCGCGGGCAAAACGGAGTGTTTCATGCTTCCATTCATCATGTCTTACCCCCTTTCTTCTTTACCTTTGCCTCCTGTTGCTTCGGGGGCGTCTTCTTACGCTCTTGATCAAGGACGCGGCCGGAGATTCGCAGGTCTTCCACGTACCGCGTCTCGGCCTCGGATTCAGCTTCCAGACGCCGCCGCGCGGCAAAGGCGTCGTATTGCCCGTCCGCCCATTCAAGAGCCGCATCGCGGCTGACCGATCCGGCATTGGCCGGCACGGGCAGCTCGGTATCATACAGGAACTTGTCGAGAAACGCCTCCCAGTCCTGCATGCGGATATCCCGCCGCCATTGGGCACGGAACTCCGCCTGATCCCAGGAACATCACTGTAATCCGGTTGAGCGTATCGATTTCGTTGGCGTCCAGATAGTTTTTGGCCGTTCCCACGTCGCGTTTCAGCACCCGGCCGCCCTTCCACGTTGTCAATCCCATGTTGGCCTTGACTGCGTCGGCGCGCCTGCGGACAATCTCGGCAGCCGTCATGCCGGTGGCGGCGTAGTGCATCTTGTTCTGCATGGTGGCAAAGAAGACCTGCGTTTCTTTCTCACCCTCCCGGTAGTCACGGGCCAAGGCGAAGATCTCGCGAATCCGCTGGTAAACCCGGGCCTCACTGGCACGAATCTCGCAGATGCGAGCCAGCAGTTCATCGAAATAGTCCACCAGGCCCTTGCCGCCCTTAAGCCGCTCATCGTCGAGGGTGAAACCTTTGACAATGTATTCGCGCAACCGTGCCGTGGCCCACTGGCGGAAGCGGGTTGCGATAACGGATTTTACCCGATATCCCACCGAGATGATCATATCGAGATTGTAAAAATCCATCAGGCGACCGACCTGTCTGTTTCCCTCGGTTTGAACTATCCGGAATTTCCGGATAGTTGATTCCGGCTCTAACTCGCCTTCCTCATAGACGTTCTTGATATGTTCATTGATCGTGCGAATATCCTTTTGAAACAACTCCGCCATCATTTTTTGCGTCAGCCAGACGGACTCATCCTGGAGCCGCACCTCAAGGCGGGTTTCCCCGGAATCGGATTGATATATCAGTATCTTGGAATCAACGGGAGCGGGCAGGTTATCACTCATTCCGTCACCTCCGCGAGCATGCCGGCGATTTCCTTCTCGATCTTCTTGAGGTCGGTTTCGATCTCCTCCAACCGTCTGGGCGGCGTATACTTGTAAAAATAGCGATTGAAATTGATCTCGTAGCCGACTTTGGTTTTAGACTCGTCAATCCAGGCATCGGGCACGTGCGGCAGCACCTCGCGCTTAATGTACGCGTCCACGTCTTCCTTGAGCGGTACATTCTCGTAGTCGCGCAGCTCTGGATCAGGTTCCGGGTTGCCCTTGACATCTGTGCAGATTTTGGCCGTTTCGTCCCGCTCGGCCAAGGCCATGAGGATCGCATTTAAAAGCGCGCCGGGGACCTTGATCCCGGCTTTTCTGAAGGCGGACTTCAAGTGTTTTGAGAATTCATCTCGGTCTTTGACAATGCCGAGCGATGAGAGCGAATCAAGAGCAGCCACAATTTCCTCTTGAAGCTTTTGGCCCGCTTCGATTTCTGCCTTGGCAGCCTTGGTATCCTTGCGTTTCTTGCTGGTGGCCAGGGTTGTGAAGGCCTTGGTCTCGGCAAGCCGCGAGATGCGATCTTTGTCCACGGCAAAGTTGAGTCGAAGCGGACGCTCGACGGTGATGCGGCAGTAGCCGAAGTCTTCGTTATCGAAGAGGCGGATATGCTCGCCTTCCTTGAGCGTGCCGTAGCGCCGCGTGATGTCGTCCCTCTGGTCGTCGCACACTTCGTGGCGCTTATTGCCGAGGGACTTGCGCATCTTCTTGAAGAAGCTGGTGCCGTCCACCAGTTGAATCCTGCCCCTGCGGCTTGGCTCCTTCCGGTTGGTGACGATCCAAAGGTAGGTGTAGATGCCGGTGTTGTAGAAGAACTGGTCAGGCAGCGCGACGATGGCCTCCAGCCAGTCGTTTTCGATGATCCAGCGTCGAATTTCGCTCTCGCCCGATGCGGCTGCCCCGGTGAACAGCGGTGATCTGTTGAAGACGATTGCCAGGCGTGTGCCGCCTTCCTTGGGGTCCTTCATCTTGCTGATCATGTGCTGCATGAAAAGAAGCGACCCGTCGTTGATGCGCGGCAAACCGGCCCCGAATCTGCCTCCGAAGCCCTGCTCGTCATGCTCCCGCTTGATAAAGTCAGCCTCGGGTTTCCACTCCACGCCGAAGGGCGGATTGGCTAGCATGTAATCGAATTTGTGGCGGGGAAAACGATCGTCGGTAAAGCTGTCGCCATAGGCGATATGCTCGATCTCCTGTCCCTTGATCATCATATCCGACCCGCATATGGCGTAGGCCTGGGCATTGTAATCCTGACCGAAGACCTCCAGGCGGGCGTCGGGATTCAGCTCCCGGACATAATCCTCTGCAACGGACAGCATACCTCCAGTCCCACAGGCGGGGTCATAAAGTGTTTTGACAATACCTTTGGTCGTGAGCACATCGCTGTCAGGCATGAAAATCAGGTTTACCATCAGACGGATCACCTCACGGGGTGTGAAATGGTCGCCCGCCTCTTCGTTCGAGGCCTCGTTGAACCTTCTGATAAGCTCCTCGAAAATGTAGCCCATCTCGAGGTTCGAGACCTCCTGCGGATGCAGGTCAATATCGCAAAATCGGGAGACCAGCAGGTAAAGCCGGTCCGCTTTGTCTAGCTTTCCGATGTGCTCCTCGAAGCCGAAGTTCTCGATGATCTCTCGGGCGCGAGTTGAGAAGCTTTTGATATAGCTGATAAGGTTGGCGGCGATGTTGTTTGGATCGCCTTTGAGCTTCTCGAATGAATATCGGCTGGTGTTGTAGAAAGGAACCCCTGTGACGCGGCAGAGGATAAGGTCGACGTTTTTGACTTTCCCACCGGAGAGCGATTCTTGTTTGGCGAGCACCATGTCCTTGGTCGGCTCCAAAACGCAGTCGAGTCGACGCAGCACTGTCATGGGCAGCATGACATCCTTGTACTGATTTGGGCGATAGGGACCCCGAAGCAAGTCTGCTACCGACCAGATAAAATTGGTTTTTCCTCTGAAGTTATCTATCATTTTCTCCTTGATTATTGCCTATACTGGTTCATAATTTTGCGTTTGCCTAGGGCTCTGCTTCAGCCGCGCGGGGTATGAGCGTCGACTAAAAGCGAATGTTCGGAAACAATTATCATATATGTATTACTTCAATGTTTTTAAAGTAATTTTTATAAAACTCAGCAACTAGCCTTCTATGGCATTTATCGGGTGTCGGTTCGCTGCACAATAGACATACCATATGTAGATCTGATGAACTCAGAAAGGTATGCGCTTTTCTCGAAACTAATAAATCATTAAATCGATTTTCATATTCTAGCCAAGTTATTTCTTTTTTCTTATAAGCGTCTAATATTTCTTTTGTTGGGGCAAGAAGTGGTTTATGCACGTAGTCGCAGTTACATATCTTTTTCAAAAAATAGATTAAATCATCTTTTTTTGTAAAACCTGCAAGTTGGGAAACGTTATTCAAACGAATATCGATCAATTTTTCTATACCAGATTTTATAAGTTTTTCAAAAAATGTTTCTGCATTCTTTTTAGTGAATCCGATTGTAAATAATTTGTTATTATTCATTGTTAAATCCTTTATGATTAGCTGTATAATCTTCCTCATTTTCTGCTACATAAGCGATTTTTTCTTCTTGTCGGGAATAGGCTTCTTCAAGTCGTTCAGAATCTTGCATAAAAAGATCAGGTTGATCTAAATGGAATAATTTCATCAAACGTAATTCGATTTCTGATTGACTCTCCAAGGTATTAGCATCAAGTATATGACAAATGTTAAGTTGATATCTTTTAAGGTGTCTACAGATTAAAATCGTCCTATGACAATTTATAGGGTCTTTTTCCGCACACATTAGTGCAATTGAAAATTTTTCCATTCCTTTTAGTAGGCGACCGACACCCTCCTGAAACAAAGGGTGCTTAGATATTAATTCATAATCAATCTGTCCATTTTTGTAACATTCGGGAGCCTTAATTCTAGCTCCGATATTATCGCCAAGAAAAACATATTCTATTCCGTAACCTATCAAAGTCCTTTTTAAATTTTCTTTGTTAAATTCGGGCTTAAACTTGCTATAAGGTTGCGACCGAACATCAGCTATTGCGGTTATGGTGAATTCCTCCAAAGCTGCGATAAATGATTCGATTGTATGCGCTGCATAACCAATCGTGTATATAGTCTTTTTATTTTGTTCCATAATCAAAAATATAGTATACCAGCAATTAATTTTGAGTGCCATCCATTATGATAAATGCCAAGTGATATTGCTAAATAAAGACACCTTGCATTTTCCAGCAATTTAGTATTCTTACTGTATTTTTGAATAAAATCAATGTCAGTAATGGGCAGATCGTAACGATTATTATTGAATTCAAAATCTATTCTGAGTTGGTCAGCAGATTCTTTTCCACCTATTTGAAAATCAGTGACTTTTATTAATGTTAGAGAATGGTCAACGGAATCAATTACATCCTCTGATACCGCTTTCCCTCTATTTCCAAATAGGTTATATTGTTTTATATCAATGAGTCTGTCTAAATGTTTTTCAGATAGTATTATATTCCCGATTCTCTTTATCGACTCTGGTTTAAAAGTTGCGTTTTCAGATTGATAGCCGTTCTGGCATAATTCCTCGAGATCTATCTCTATAATATCCATTAATCTAATCCAGCCAACTAAATCCTCCCTAACGGCACCATGTTGGTATTTTGAGATCGGTCTCAACCATTTTGGCTTCCCCTCTTTTTCAACGGGTTGATACACTTCACCAACTTTTTTTACTTCTATTCCAGCGACACATCTTTCACCAAATTTCTTTGAATTGGCTAAGCAGATAAATAGGGTCTTCATCTTAGTTCCTAAATTTATTATACCGAACGGGGGGGGTAAGCTGCCGCCAACATTGCGAGGTAATCATCTTACCGGTTGCCCTTGCCTTTCTTCGGAGCAGTGGAAGGCAATGACCACGTCGTTGTTGGCGGTCTGGTTGTCCCCATTGTTATACGCTTCCTCCCTTCTTGGTTTTAATTCCGGAATTCTATTCCAAATTTACTAAAAAATATAACAACTTTGACATACACGTCCGTAATCGTGATCCCCTTAATTGAATGTGTGTCAGGCATATTAAACGCAAATGGGTGAGGCGGAACGAAGGTCATGTCGAGTGACACCGGAAATTTCCCGCCATTCTTTACCTTCAATATACCTTTATACTGTACCCAATCATGCGTCTTGGGAACAATCCCATAAATATCTTCTTCAGATTCAAACACCACATTGTATTTTGGCATAATTCAAAATTTCTTTGACGATTCGAGGCGTATAAGGTTTGTATTACTTTGTATTTGACGTCTCAATAGAAGCCGCGAAAAGCTTCACTTTGTAATCCTTCAGAGGGTTGGGGGGAATGATTTTGCGGGTGGCGCTCCAGGGCAGGATCGCCTTGACGTCGGTCAATTCGCGGGCGATGGTGGAAAACTTCACGCCGTCGGCGATCCGCTTCTTGACGTACTGGTCGGCTGTGGCTTCGGTGATCTCCAAGACGGGAAGATGGCCGAAAAATGGGAGAATGTTCGCGCTGAGGCGGATCTTGAGCTGCTCTAGGCTATTGTCGTTGAAGGGCTTGCTTTCTGAATAAGCCTTGGACAATTCGAAAAAGAGAGGCCCTGAGTGTTCGGGTTCCTTCTCGGGGCGTCTTGAGAGGAACCCCATCTCTTCGTTTTTGCGCCTCGCACGGGCTTCCGCCGAGGGGCCACGCCCAAAATAGAGCCTTTTGTATTCGGTTTTCCCTTCGGGGGTGCGCTCGTTCCAGTATACAATCCAGCGTCCGTCGGGTAGAGACCTCACTGCCATTCATCAACCTCTCGGATCTTATCCTGTTATGCTGACCGGAGTTGCTCTCTGCGGGCGGCTGCCCGCTCGCGGGGTCTATAAGGCTTCCAGACTACCAGGCGGCCGCCTCTTGATCATCGGTCGGAGTGGAGCGCCTTGGTGCCGGTGTCTTGCGGTCTGATGCTCTGTCCGTCGAGGCAAGCTTGCTTTTCAGGATGGTCGCCTTTCCGACGATCCTTTCGAAGACCTCGTTGTAGGCGTCGATGTCTTCCTTCTTAAGGAATAGGAGGCTCTTGATGAGTCCGGCCTCGATTTCAACCGGCGACTGCTCGTCATCCCCGGCGACCATATCTTCGTAGTCCAAGCCGAGTTCGCGGGCGACCCTCCGCCGCCAGGATTCGGTCATGCCCCGGCGGCCGGCGAGTATGTTCGACCATTGCTGGCGGCTGACGCCGAAGTGCCGGGCGTACTCAGTGGCCTCGCCGTGGGTGAGGTTCTTGTCGACCCATTCCCTGAGGGCGTTGCAAAAGCGCTTCTCATAAGGGCCGACTGTTTTTGCGATATCACCCTCTGTCGGGCCGCGGCCCCGGTATAGTGAAGCTCTTCCCATAATCTCTCTCCTGTTTTTCTTTCGAACCTTGACAACATTTTATAAAAATTGCAAGCGAAAATTTCTAACAAGAAACTTTTTTTCTTGCGTTGCCGTTTCAGGTTGGGTAATTAATACGAGTAAACCCCCGGCTTTGCCGGGGAGACACACAAAGTTTGACAATTCCGGGAATATACGAAAGCCTCCAAGATTGTGAACCGGTCAAAGATCACTTTCAAGGAGGCTTTCGATGAACAACGTTCAAAGCTTAAACCATACGGCATGGGATTGCAAGTATCACCTGGTTTGGATTCCGAAGTACCGAAAAAAGATTCTTTACGGGGAGTTACGGAAATATTTGGGAGACGTGCTGCGTGAATTGGCATCGCACAAAGAGAGCAAAATCCATGAAGGACATCTGCGAGGCGACCATGTCCACATGCTGATATCAATTCCGCCAAAATATGCTGTCTCCCAAATTGTCGGTTATCTGAAGGGGAAAAGCGCAATTCACGTTGCTCACCAATATATGGGAAAGCAGAAGAATTTTACCGGTCTTCACTTTTGGGCAAGAGGCTACTACGTCTCTACAGCCGGTCACGATGAAGAGGTAATCCGGCAATACATCAAAAGACACGAAGAAATCGACAAAAAACTCGACCAGCTAGGTTTGTTCAAATAGTAGCCACCTTCAGGTGGCTCCCGATTTTATTTACCGCTTTGAGCGGTTCACAAATTCAAGCCTCCGGCTTTGCCGGAGGTCATGACTTGCGAAGCCAAGGCGAAAACGGAAACAGTCGGCTTGCCTGGGCGGCGCGGGGGGCTTTGGATTGACCGCTCGAAGCGTGTCTCTCAGGGGTTGAAAGCCGAGTTGAGAGGGGAAGAGGATTTGGCGGCGGAGGTCGAAAATTTCGGGGTTGGCCGCCGGGTGGAGGTCGAGGCTGATGAGGGAGATTTCAAGGCAGGACGCGGACTTGGTGGTCGCGGATCTTTTGGAGAGGGAGAAGTGTCTGCAGAGGGAGCTTTTCGCTTTGAGGGCGACGATTGCGCGGGTTTCGCTCATGTTGAGGGATCAGGAAGAACGCAGGCCGACGGCTCCCCGCGACTGGAAGAAGGAAGTCGAAAGCTGGGGTAAATAGAGTTAAAGGGGCTATTTTTTTGCCTAAGTGGCATCTATTTTGGGAATTCCGGCGGTTGGATGCCGCCATCAACGTAAACTGCCGCCGGGGCTCGCGGAGGGGCTGCGGGGTCGGCGGCGAGGACTGAGAGGAGAAAAGAAAGATGATCGAGGGATTGGACTTGGTGCAGTTGGCGGAGGAGATCACGAGGATCGAAAACAGCAAAAAGGACTATGTCGCACCGACGGGAAAGCTGGAGATGATCCCTGTGAGCGGAGAAGAGGTGGCGCTCGAGATCGAAAACGGCCGCCGCGAGCGCTATGGGATCGGATCCATCGCGCATGAGCAGATCGGGGACCGTTTGGGGATACCCCGCCGGTACTACGAGAAGATGCGGGCGGAGGCCCCGGAGCTCCTGGCGCGGAATGTGAACAGGTGGTTCGAAAGGCAGCCGGAAAAGCGACTGGTGCGGACGCTGGACGGAAATGTCCGAGCCTTTTTGTCGGATCGATACTAGGCTCGCAAGTGTTATGGTTGTCATCCATGGGGAGGACGACCATGAACGAGACTATTCGATGGCTGGTCGGCGGAGAGCGTTGGGAGTGTCCTGGTAGTAGTACATGATGGTTGTAGGGAAGATTGGGTGAAACATTCCTTTCAATTGCAAATTTGTTTGCCTCCTCGGGGATGGTGGCAGCGATATATTGGAATAGTTCGTAAGATCAAACGTGGAGCTGACATCGTTTTTTTTCGAGTTTCGGTGTTTGATGAACGAATTCTATGGTGCTGTCGTATTTTAGGAAAAATCCCTCTCATAGGAAAAAGCCCCAACGCCGTGAACCGTTGGGGCTTTTTGCGGAAATCTCTGTCCGTCAGGGCAGTACGAGCTTTTCCATTTGTCCAGATCTATTGTGAGTTCAGAGTATTCGTATAAGTCGGCACACCCTCATTTGCCTGTCGGAATGACCTGTTTTACAAAAATCTCGCAGAATCCGCAAAAGGCTTCCGCTTCGATTGTCATTCCCGTAAATGTAAGCGTATTATAATCTCCGACGTACAGTATATCCTTAACCGAGGACATTGCGAACTTGGCGACGTAATACCCTCGATTATCATATTTGTCCCAAGAAATCGGGATAGAGTTCAGCATAACCGATTCCCCTAGGACCTGCGAATAGGGAATATCAGTATGAATGGTCACCCACTGACCTTCGTTTTCGAGGTTGAGCACATTCGGAGCTGCTACGATTTGCACATATTCAGGGTATAGTTCAATAGGGCAAGGAGCGTCTGATTCTGCCGCCGCACCGACACTTAACAGCAAAACCCAGCAACATGAAAAAGCCAAGACCATTTTCAGCATTCCAACCTTTCTCATAGCCCTTCCTCCCCAACCCCTCCAGGAATAAAGATACCAACGCCAGCCACAAGATCTCACTACCCCCCCTGCGCTGTACCTCCGCAAAAACCATAAAAATTATCGGACAAGCATTTAATTTATCTTAATAAATATCAGATCGGGCCGGATGTCAATGCTTTTATTTTTTTGCAGATTACATCTGCCCGTTTCAAAAGACACGTATACGCCCAAAAAATAGGGCGGCAAGAATTCTCACAATTTCAGAAATAGCTTTCAGGCCATCCGAGTTGCCTAATTTTTTGTCCGCATAACGGGTGCATAGGGTGTGTGGACCATTTTTATAGGCGGTGCAAGAAAAATCCACGACAGAAAGTCTTTCTAGAGGTTTGTAAGTCCGTTCGTGCGACAAAGGTGAAGCCAACGCCTAGTTCCATGATGAAGGTTTTCAGCTCCCGCAGGATGGCCGCTTCCAGATCTTTTTCCTGATAGGTGCCTTTCGGACCGAAAGAATCGAGCAGGTAAGGGGCGCGAAATATGAGATCGGGACTCATGGGATTCATGGGCGCCTCCTTTCTCAGTGAACCTGAAGCTCAGAGCGTTTTCTGATGAACCGGCCGGATGCCTGGTAGACCGAAGCGAGCGCAGGCTGTGGTTCCTCTTTGAAGGGGACCTGATCGAGTCCTTTCTCGAGGATGGTCTTGACGGCCCGGTAGCGGGGGTTATCGAAGTGCAGGGCCCTCTCACAGGCCTCTTCGAGCCTCCCGGTGCCATACTTCTTGCCGAGGCGGATGACGCCCTGCGCGGCCCGCAGATTATCGAGGACACGGTTGCTAAAAAGTCTGCGGATCAGGCGGTGGCAGTGCTCGCCGACCATCTCAGCCTGCTTGAGGCACCATTGCGGATCCTGCAGTTTATAGGCCAGGGCCTCGGGTGGAAGATGTTCATCCACTGTAGCGTGTCTTCCAGGGGTGTAGAGGCGAGGATGAACCGCCACAAGCTCAAAGTCCTTGTAAAGCTTCACGGTCTTCTCCGTTGCCTTGAGCCAGAGCTTGCGGTGCACGAGGTTGAAGGGCGCCGAGTAATAGGCCTTCTCGAACTGCACATGGCAGTTGCCATGGACCTTGGTGTGCGTCCATACGGCCATCTCTGGTGCGACGTCGGGCAAAAGCTTCAGGAACACTTTCTCGGTTTCGGCGAAAACGCTCAAAGGCTTCTGTCTGGTCGTGCCATGAATCCGGTTGCCTGCCTCCTCGAGCACCCACCGCTGGAGTTGCTCGTTGGCATCGCGGAGGGTGCGGAACTCTCGCAAGGGCAAAAAACTCCTTTTGATGTACTTGACCCCGCTCTCCACCCGGCCCTTTTTCTTCGGATCCCGAGGCGGGCAGGGGCTGATCAGGAAGCCGTAGGCCTCCGCAAGGTCCCCGTAAGAGCGCTGTACATCAGGGTCATAATAACATGCACGGGTAATCGCGCACTTCGGGTTGTCGATAATTACTTTACAGGGAATCCCAGCGAGGAAAGCGGCTGAGCGTTTCCTGAAGGGCAATGTGCGGGATTCTGCTTGACGCTATACAGAAAAGGCTGTATGAACCGATAGCCACTATTAACCTAGCTGTTTGTGTTGGCAACATTCGGAGGGAGGGCTGTCTCCTGAAAATTCCCCTGATTATTCTATGAGACACCCCTCAGGAGCATTATGGAGGGGGTTTTTCCCCAGGTTAGGCTTTTTAACGCATGGGCTAAATTTTGGATAATGTCATCTGCCATGCTATTTGGGTGCCACCAAGAGAGGTTGCCGATGAGATTAAAGACGAGTGCTGGGTTACATGGGCATGTGATAGCCATTTTTGCCTTGCTGCTGGTTTTGACTTTTCCGATAAGCACCCCAGCAGTCGACACTTGGGAAGTGGTGGGCACCGCAGGCTTTTCCGCCGGGGAAGCCTATTATCTGAGCCTGGCCCTAGACGGCTCCACCCCCTATTTGGCTTTTACGGATGTTGCAAATTCTTTTAATGCCACGGTCATGCGACTTAATGGTTCGACCTGGGAAGTGGTGGGCACAGCGGGCTTCTCCGCCGGGGATGTCTACTATTCGAGTCTTGCGCTGGACGGCTCCACCCCGTATGTGGCCTATGAGGATGTCGCTAATTCTTATAAACCTACGGTTATGCGGCTTAACGGTTCGACTTGGGAAGCGGTGGGCACCGCAGGCTTCTCCGTCGGTGACGGTAGGATGCCGAGTCTTGCGCTGGACGGCTCCACCCCATATGTGGCTTTTTCGGATGGTGTATCTCCTTACAAAGCTACGGTCATGAGCTATAATGGCACGGATTGGGAAGTGGTGGGCAATGCAGACTTCTCTGATGGGTGGGCCAGATTTACAAGCCTAGCCTTGGACGGCTCCACCCCGTATGTGGCTTTTTCTGATGGCACACGTTCGTTTAAAGCCACGGTCATGCGATTTAATGGCTCGACTTGGGAAGTGGTTGGCAATCCTGGCTTTTCCGCCGGAGAGGCCAGGTATACAAGCCTAGCGCTGGACGGCTCCACCCCATATGTGGCTTTTTCGGATGGTGTATCTCCTTACAAAGCCACGGTCATGCGATTTAATGGCTCGACTTGGGAAGTGGTTGGCAATGCTGGCTTTTCCGCTGGGGAGGCCAGGTATACAAGCCTAGCCCTGGACGGCTCCACCCCATATGTGGCCTATGAGGATGTCGCTAATTCGTATAAAGCTACGGTTATGCGGCTTAACGGTTCGACTTGGGAAGCGGTGGGCACCGCAGGCTTCTCAGCCGGGGCCGTTGATTATCCAAGCCTAGCCCTGGACGGGTCCACCCCGTATGTGGCTTTTTCAGATAACGCAAATTCGGATAAGGCCACAGTCATGAGATTTGCATCCTCTCAACCTCCGGGACCGGCACCTACTGAATCCACGGTACCCGTGCCGACTTTAAAGTCGTGGGGTCTCCTTATCCTGTCTCTGCTCCTTCTTGGTTTTGGTTATGTTGGTATTAGTAGACGACAGCGTGCTAGCCTTTAAGAAAAAAATGTTAGCTTGCTGGACAAGACGGCAGAGGCTCTCTGCTTTTGCCTTCCCGGTTTGAGTGCTAGAATTCGAGCAACAAGTCCTAAAATTAGGGCACAGGGGAAAGCACCTATACAAAATCGGCAATGTCTATGGACATCCATAAGCATTTGAGCGAGGAGAGTGGCTGAGCCTTTCCTGACAGGGCTATTCGGGCGCTGGCGCAGCTGGTTTTTTGGGTCTAGGACCAATAATAGGATCAACGACGCAAAATAGGACCAAAATTGCTGTCGGTAAATTATTGTAATACAAGAGAAAAAGATCAACGAACAACACAGGTGGACTTCGGAACGGGTCCGACCATTACGGATGTGTTTATCGGCGAAGTGCTCAAGGCCTGGATTTTTGTCATGCCGAACGATGCCTGGTCCCAGGCACTCAGGGTAACCTTCACCACGTCGGCCTTCCAGGCGGCCTCTCGCACCTGAGGGAGGTGGAACTGCGTCCAGTTGCTCAGGAGAACGGCGGGAATCTCGCCGCGGCTCCGAATGAATTCGAGCACCTCCCCGAAACGGGCGTGCAGTGTCGGCTCGCCCGAACCGGAAAGGGTGATGTAAATGGCGGTTCCGCCGTTTCCAAACCAGGCGCCGATCTCCGCGATGACCTCCTGCGCCGGAACATACTCGCCAGGGACCACGGTCCTGGAGGTGGTGCGTCTAATCTGGCAGTACACGCGGTCCAGGCTGCACGTTTTGTAAGGGGTCAAGTCCACTCCCAGAGACCGCCTGAAGCGGCGGGAGGGAACCGGGCCGAAAAGGTATTTTCCCTGCTCCATGCCTCAGTCTTTCCCGCAGAAAGGTTTGCCGTGTCCGTCTTCGCACCCCGGCATCCGGTAATGCTTCCGATAGACGTCACCGCTCAGGTACGCCCCAAGGACCTCCTGCACGCTTCCGGTCGCGAAGGGCACGATTTCGATCCTGCGCGCCTCGATGACTTTTGCATAGGAATCCGATATTCCCCCGCAGATCAGGACCTGCATGCCCAGGTCGTCGAGCCGCTCGGCACGCCTCAGGGACGAAGGATGAGCGAAACGCAGCAGATGGGCGTTTTTCAAAGGTCTGCTAGTGATCGAAATGCATCCGGACAACGCAATCGTCCCCCCTGACAGACACCCTGGCCCTGTCGGCGAGGCGCGTGACGAGCACCCCCGAAAACCTGAGCTGCTCCTCCCTGTCCTCCAGCAGCTTCGAGAGGTTCGGCTTGGCCGCCGGAAGCTCCAGCGCGGTGCCCCGGTATTCCACCGCGATGTCCAGCTTGAACTCGTCGAAGGCGGCCCGGACCTTCACCGGTCCTTTCGCCAGGTGGTAGCTCAGGAGCGCTTCCATCAGTTCGTGCAGCGCGGCCGAGGCCCGGGCGATGACCTCCCGGCGGGCGCCCCAGGCCTTCCCGTTTTCCTCCATGAAGCGCGGTAGCGCCTCGAACGCCCCCTGGTCGGGCGGCAGTTCGATGGACACCTTCTTCGCGATCCCGATCCGGAAGATCAGATTCAGGACGAGGGCCGAAAGGGTCCCGGTGGACAGCGACGAAGAGAAGATCGGCTGGAGCCACGGGTGCACGCCGCTGAAGAACTCCGGGATCACGTCCACCGTCAGCCCGAAGATCAGGGAAAGGCCCACCACGAAGGTCCTGCGGGAATCGATCATCCTGGACATGATGATCTGGAAACCGGCGATCACCAGAAAGGCCAGGGAAAAGACGAGGGTGGCGCCGATGACCGGCTTGGGGATGATCGCGAATAGCGCGGAAACCTTCGGAAAGAAGGCGAGCAGGAGCATCAGGGCCCCCATGGGGTAGGCGATGATCCGGCTGGTGGTGCCCGTCGCGATGGAAAGCCCGACGATCGTGGAAGAGGAAGACTGCCCCATTCCCCCAGCCAGGCCGGCGGTGACACATCCCGCCGCGTCGGCGAGAAGGCCCCGGCTGATATTGGCCAGATCCGGCCGCCTCCAAGCCTCGTCGTTGATCTTCTGGCAGGTCGTCAGGTCGCCCACGGTCTTCAGGCTGGAACACAGCACCGCCACCAGAAAGGGTACGACGAGAAAGCCGTTGAAGGACCACCCGGGATGGTGACTGAACGGGAACCAGATGAGCGGGGCCGCCTGGACGGCAGCCGCCTGCTCCGGAGGGATCAGGCCGGCGAACCAGGAAAGGATGTACCCCGCGGCCATGCCGATGAGCGCGCAAAAAAGCTTCAGTCTGCCCTTGCTCCAGACGTTCAGACAGACCATGATCCCCAGGGTGGCGAGCGACGTGACAACCTCCCGCGCTTCCGAAGCGGTGTCCAGGGCGCCGTCCAGCCCGAGGAAGTTCAGCCCGGCGAACCGGATCACCGTGATCCCCACCAGCGCCACGATGAGGCCGGTGACCTCGACGGGAAACAAGAACCGGAGGCGCTGGATGAAGCGGGAAAAGACCGCCTCGAAAACCCCCGCCACGGCCGTCATCCCCAACACAAGGCTCAGCCCCCCGGTCCGGGCGGCCAGGATGGACGCCGTGAGAAAAGAGGGGCTGCACGCCTGGGGGCAGAGATACCCCGACCCCACCGGACCCCGTGAGAGGGCCTGGACCACGGTGCCGATTCCCCCGGCAAAGAGGGACATGCTCACGAGGAAACCGGCCTCGTCCACGGTTCCCCCGCAGGCCCTGACGATCAACACGGGGAAGAACAGGCCGGTGGCATAGACGCAGACATACTGAAATCCCTGGATCAGTGTCATCCACCAGGGGGGGCGCTCTTCAACGCCGAACAGAAGGCCCGTCGGCTTCTTTACAGCCATTCTTCCTCCTCTGAAGAGGGTTCCACAGGGACAGGTACAGGCAACGCATCAGATCGAACCGGGGCCTGACGCAGCGGGAACGTTGGGGGCCGAAGGCAGTCGCAGAAATGCGACTTCAAGGCGGGTCGTCATCGCACTCAGCCGGTCCTGGACGAGCGCTTTCCGACGCCCGGAGTTCCTTTCCCGGAAGATCGACTCCGAGCTTCTTCATCTTCCTGTAGGGGGTGCTCTTGTGAATCCCGAGATCGCGGGCGGCGGCGCAGTTATAGCGGCTGCGCTGGAGGGCGTCCAGGATCAGCCGGGTCTCCGCGGATTCCACCGCCGAGTGGATATCGGTTTCCACCACCGGGGGCGGCCCAAAACGGCTGAGCGTTTCGGGGAGGCAGTGGACCTCGATCTGTCCTTCCGGGCAGAGCACGAAGGCGTGTTCGATGATGTTCTCGAGTTCCCGGATGTTACCGGGATAGTTGCGGAACACGAAAAGCGAAACGGCCTCCTGATAGGTCGTTGCAATTTACAGCGCTCCTTCACCACATCTACAGTACGGACACGCTCCGGGAGGCCTACTACGATCTGAAGCGGGAAGCTGCGCCGTGGGTGGATGGTGTGACGTGGCCGGGCATTTCCATTCGTGCGACAAACCTGAAAGTTCCATGATGGCCGCTTCCAGATCTCGCAGGATGGCCGCTTCCAGATCTTTTTCCTGATAGGCGCCCTTTGGACCGAGAGAATCGAGCAGGTAAGGGCCGCGAAATATGAGATCGGGACTCATGCGGTCCTCTTCCCGCAACGCCTCAAGCTCCAATTTCGCAAACTCAGCCGGTTTTATGGATAGGGCGGTCCGTTCATAAAGCATTCAACCGACTTTTTTTCGTAGGGTGCGGACGCTCCATCTTTCCACCCGATACATTTCGGCCTAAAACTTTTTTTGCAACGGCTGCTGAAGGTGAATGATCTCCTTGAAATGTGACCAATTCAATTGTATCGACAGTGTAGAGACAATCTTCTCCTCTGAAAACGCTTCAATAAATCTCAATATCATTGACTTTGTGCTATTAGAACGTCAAGTTCGGAGCAGCACTTCTACTTCGATTTTAATAAGCTGATAAACATCCTCTTGCAAATCTATCGAAGGTAAGATTTTCTCTTTATTAATTTTTAGTCGAGAGGTAAGCTCGAGATAGGAATCGACTGACATTCCCTCCCTTTTAAAAAGCTTCGCTCCGCATCGCAAACTGCAGGCATCAACAAGTAGCCGCTTTTCCGCTGATTTAAGCATTTCATTAAACTTGCCAGGTATTATCACGGCAGGCAGGCAGGCAATTTTTATATCTTCGGGGTTTTCTTCCCACAACCTGATGAGGGCCTTGGATGCTGATACACCTGTAGCACAGCCGCCAAAGCATGTATACAGAAACAGACGCCATTGAGCTTTTGACATGTCATTTTCCTAAAAAACGCGTACTAAGATCAGTTTTTGATTCGCAATTGTATGTCCGACCGATCAAATTATTAAGATAAACCATTTCTTCGCTGATATATGGCTGGGCGTTATGGATTTTTGCTAACAGAATGGAAAACAGGTGCGCGGCGGTTATTATTTCCGTGTACCCGATTTACCCCGATATCAGGTAAGAGACTCCGTTCGTTCGCAAAGAAGTTGTGCATTGCCGTGTGGTACTCCTGGGTCGCCGAAAAACGAAATTCAGCCATCCAATTTCCTGCGTCGGCTGAATTTTACTGTTTCATGCTTGTGTCTCATTCTCCTACGGGACGTTCACGGCATCAAGTGAATCGTCAGTTTCGACTAGGGCGTTCAATTTATGATAGAGGCTATAGAGCATGAAAGGGCAGAGTGCATGTATGGACTGCGCATATCGGCGTCATACCGTTTACGTGACCAGTCTGGATCTCCAGATTTGGCTGGTCAACCGCGACTGAGCTTTGCCGGAATCCATGACCTGAAAAACTTGTGATCGGAGCGTGAAAGCTAATTCGTGTCCATCCGGAAATGATTTTCCGGTAGGACTAAGTTTCCAATCCGGAAATGAGGATTTTTGGCCAATATCAAGGAAATCAAGCGTTTGCGCGGAGGCGACCTGCAGGTCGCCGCACAAGCAAACGTGCAGATTGACGCCGANAAATGAGGATTTTTGGCCAATATCAAGGAAATCAAGCGTTTGCGCGGAGGCGACCTGCAGGTCGCCGCACAAGCAAACGTGCAGATTGACGCCGAAATTGGCCAAAAAGACCATCTCCGGATTGGAAACTAACTCATGGACCCGAAAAGACTTCAGGAGGTAGATCATCGCGGATTTATCCGCGACGCTAGCGCGCTCCCGACCAAAATTCAATTTGTTTCTCGTCGTGACCTTTTTATGACAAGGTAGAAACCCGCTCCCTAAAACTGGGGGTTCCTACTTTGCTCTAAACTGACTCCACGTCAAGAACAAAAATGTGTTGAAAAATATACTCAAGTAAATGAGTATCACCCCGCAGTTTTGGGTATGGAATTATAGTAATACATTTGTGATATCAGCCATTTTTCTTGGCAGCGGATCGAATCGACTCCGCTTTTTCACGGAGTTCCAGGTAGTCCTTCCTTAATCTGGAGTTAGCGGCCCAAACTTCTTCCATATATGTTCTTTCTTTCTCGGTAATCAGTCGAAGTGCCAGTACTTCGGGGCGATCACGGATAACGGCACCCGCAGGCACTTTTGTAAAGGAATGCAACGTAACACGTTTGGCAATCGCTCCAATTCCAAGCCATACATGATCTTCTAGAGTGGCCTTGTATAAAGAGGCTCTCATGGCAATAAAACACTCTTGCCCGATGGTGCACGGTCCATGGATGATAGCTCCGTGGGCTACGGTAGTCTTGGAGCCGATGATCACCGAAGCCCCCGGATCGGCGTGTATGATGACGCCATCCTGTATAATGACCTCCTTATCGATCTGGATGGGCGCGACTTTCCCATCCCGGCCCCGCTGGTCGGCCCGAATAACGGCCAATGGTCCTATGAAAACATCCTTGTCAATTCTGACATTGCCAATGATCTGGGCAGAAGGGTCAATCAGCGCGGTGGGATCGATTTGTGGATAATCACCAGCCAGGTTATGCCTTATATTTTTGTATTGTAGTGATGTCATTCTTTTCCCTCCTTATCTAAAATGACCGTTCAGAATGGACACCCACTGAGCAGATTCCTCTTCCGGTTTCAAAGTAGTCTCCATCCGGAAATGATTTTCCGCTAGGACTCAGTTTCCAATCCGGAAATGAGGATTTTTGGCCAATATCAAGGAAATCGAGCGCTTGCGCGGAGGCGACCTGCAGGTCGCCGCACAAGCAAACGTGCAGATTGACGCCGAGATTGGCCAAAAAGACCATTTCCGGATGGAAACTAAGTAGTCCGGAAACAGCATTCTCAGGTTTAAAATGAATTATCTCCCATGATTTAAAGCCGGTAGCTTTGATACCAGCTGTAGGCCGGCTAAGAATCTTAAGTAGTAAATTCGAATTTGCCATCTGCAACCTATCGGGTGATCGTGATTCTTGTAACCGGTCCCTGAAAATATATCGATATCCTCAAATTTACAGATATTGAGAATGAGCTCTGGCAGCCAGATTGCTGGCGGTCCTGGTGGGACGGGTTTGCGGTGCTGGTCACCCATACAAAAATTACAGGTACCTCATGAACAGCATGGCCTGGACGACCATAAGGCACTTCTTTGTGAGGATACTAAAGTCTTCACCTAAAGGCGAGGCTTTTTGTCCCCACCCCGAAGCGGCAATCAAGCTGTTGAAATGAATAATAATTACCATTATACGGAAAAGGCATGGCGGCAAATAGGAGCCTTGCGGTTCTGCGCTTAAGCGCCCGGGTTGGTTGGCCGTGGTATTCGCTGCTCGGCAAGGCAAACCGGTGCGAATCGATCTCGATTCTGAACATTTTCGATTCGCAATGGCATGTGATTGTTCGCGATGCCTGCCTGACCACACTCTTTCCATCGCTCGCCACCGTTTTACGGCTATGCTGTGATGGCGTAATGATCGCTTTTCGGTGTATCCCTGGAGCCGTAAGACGGCATGCCATGGTCTTCGTGCTTCCTATGATGCATGTGTTGTATGGATGCTTGCCCTGATGAAGGTTCATATCGGATTCTCTGCTCGCAGGTTATCCAAAGCGGATGATGCATGCACTGCCGGTCATCAGGGTCGAATCTGTTGCATTCCGGCAGAATGCAGCATTTGATAAGGGATCGCTTGTATAAGCCTATTCATACAAAAGGGTTATTGTGCTAAAATTTGACAAGCGGAAGAGGCTCGACCCCTTTGAGGGCAAGACTGAAAGCCCGAGGTGTCGATGTGGGTGAGACACGCGGTAAAAAAGGAGACTGCCCCTGTGCTCGACGGCAATTCTTTTCTTGAAATCGCGGCTGTCCTGAGCCTTGCAACACTGCTCGGCATCGTCGGCCAGATGCTCCGACAGCCCCTGCTGATCATGTTCCTGGCGACGGGCATCCTTGCAGGGCCTTCGTGGCTGGGGATCATCCAGAGCTACCACGAGATCGAGCTGCTCGCGCATATGGGCATCGCCCTGCTGCTCTTCATCGTCGGGCTGAAACTCGACCTCGGTCTGATTCGTACGACGGGCCCGGTCGCTTTGGCGACGGGTCTGGGGCAGATCGTTTTCACCTCCGCGATCGGATTCCTGATCGCCCTGGCCCTCGACATCCCGCCCGTCGATGCTGCTTACGTGGCTGTCGCGTTGACCTTTTCGAGCACGATCATCATCGTCAAGCTCCTGTCGGACAAGAAGGAGATCGATTCGCTGCACGGCCAGATCGCCATCGGTTTCCTGATCGTTCAGGACATCGCCGCCATCCTGGCGCTGGTCGCGTTGACCACGTTCGGTTCGCCGATTGCGGCCGGTCAGTCGGCTTGGACGGGCTCGCTCCTGATCGCAGCCAAGGGGCTGGGCCTACTGGCCTTTGCGGCCTTCATGACCAGGTATGTCCTTCCAGGCCTGGCCATGCGGTTAGCCTATTCCCAGGAGCTTCTGATCCTCTTTGCCATTGCCTGGGCGGTGTGCCTCGGGGCGGGGGGAGAGTGGCTCGGGTTCAGCAAGGAGGTGGGGGCGTTTCTGGCCGGAGTCTCCCTGGCATCTACGGATTACCGGGATGCAATCGGGGCGCGATTGACCAGTCTGAGGGATTTCCTGCTGCTCTTCTTTTTCATCGATCTCGGGGCACGCCTCGAATGGACCATGGTCGGCTCTCAAGTGGGTGCAGCGGGCCTTTTTTCGGTCTTCGTCCTTGTCGGGAACCCGTTGATCGTCCTCGGGATCATGGGGTTCATGGGTTATCGGCGGCGCACGGCGTTCCTTGCGGGGCTGACGGTGGCCCAGATCAGCGAGTTCTCTCTCATCGTAGCGGCTCTGGGGCTCAGCGTCGGTCACATCGCCCCGGAAACCATGGGCCTGATCACGCTTGTGGGGGTTGTGACCATCTTCGTTTCGACGTATATGATCCTGTATTCAGGTCCGCTTTACAGTCTCCTGTCCAGGCCTTTGAAGGTGTTCGAAAGAAGGACGCCTTTCAGGGAATGCGCCGTCGACTCCGCCGAGGGAGCCCCACGGCTGGACGTGATCCTTGTGGGTCTCGGGACGTATGGGAGGGGGATTGCGGAATGCCTCTTGCGGAGACGCAAGACGATCCTGGGCGTCGACTTCGATCCGCAGGTCCTCAGGACCTGGCGCTCCCGGGGAGTGCCGGTGCTTTATGGTGATATGACGGACCCTGAGCTGCATGAACATCTGCCCCTCAACAAGGCTCGATGGGTGGTCAGCACGGTCCGTTCGAGGCACCTGGACCTCGAACTGCTGCACCATCTGAGAGACAGGGGGGTCGAGAGCAAAGTGGCGGTAAGCGCGGCGAACGAAGAGGAAGCGGATCTGTTCAAGAAAGAAGGCGCACACGTGGTCTTTCGGCCTTTCGCGGATGCCGCGGAGCAGGCCGCCGATGCCCTGACCAGGTCCATGGAAATGCTGCCCAAAAACATCGATTGGCCGATCGCGTTCAAGGAGATTCGGATCCGCTCCGGGGCGTCAGCAGCCGGAAAGACGATCCAGGATATCCCCCTGCGTTCGCAGACCGGGGTTTCCGTGCTGGCGGTGAGCCGGGCCGGGCGGGTGCTCTATGAGCCTGGGCCTGATTTTCAGGTCTATCCTGGTGATCGGCTGGTTATCATGGGGCCGCCGGATGAGCTGCAGGAGGCTGAGGACATGCTCGATCAACCCGTGGAAGATCTCGATGGGGAGCGGACCGACCGGTTCGAGATACATGAGGTCCGGATCGGCGAAAACTCGGAGCTGGGCGGCAGGACCTTGGCCGAACTGCAGTTCCGCCAGAGGTATGAGGGCACCGTGATCGGCGTCATCCGGGGTGATCAGCGGATCACCGCCTTGCGCACCACGGAGCGGCTGCAGCCCGGAGATGGTCTGGTCGTCATCGGGACTGCCGAAGCGGTCAAACGTTTGAAGGGGATGGAGCCTCTCTAGGCCAGCGGTTGCCCGCCGCCTCATGTGAGGCCATCGCCCTCCCGCCGGGCGCCCGATGGCTGGCGATCGGTCCCATGCGAAAAGGCGGGCTTTTCGTCAACGGTCCCTCAGGCGGATGCCAGTGCGGGTTTGTATCCGATGCGGCGCAGGATGTCGAGGTCGTCCAACACCTTGCCGCAGCCGAGAATGACAGTCGAAAAGGGGTCGGAGGCGAGGATGACGGGGAGGCCCGTCGCTTCCTCCAGGAGCAGGTTGAGGTGTTTGAGAAGGGCTCCGCCGCCCGTCAGAACGATGCCCCTTTCGATGAGGTCCGCCGAGAGTTCGGGAGGGGTCCGCTCCAGGGTGACTCGGACCATCTCGACGATGGCGCCGATTTCCTCCGAGAGCGCGTCGCGGACGTCGCTCGAATCGATGGTCAACGTGCCAGGGATGCCGCTGACCAGGTCCCGTCCCCTGATTTCGAAGGACTGGGGGGAAGTGGACGGATGGGCATTGCCGATCGCCAGTTTGATCGCTTCGGCTGCGCTGCTTCCGATGAGGAAATTGTATTTTCTTTTGATGTATTGCAGGATCGCCTCGTCCATTTTGTCTCCGCCGACGCGGATGGAGCGGCTGAGAACGATCCCTCCGAGCGAAATGACGGAGACCTCCGTTCGGCCCCCGCCGATATCGACGATCATACTCCCGGTCGGTTCGATGAAAGGCAGCCCGGCCCCCATTGCGGCGGCAAGCGATTCCTCGATCAGGTGGACTTCCCGGGCGCCGGCCGACAGCGCGGTCTCCCGAACGGCCCTTTTCTCGACCGGTGTGATGCCTGTCGGGATCGACATGACGACCCTCGGTTTGACAAGCCCGCGACGGCGGTCGATCAGGGCGATGAGCCCCCGGAGCATAGACCCGACAATCTCGAAATCGGCGATGACCCCGTCACGGATAGGACGAAGGGCCGAGATCTTCTGGGGCGTGCGGCCGATCATCTGCTTGGCGGCGTTCCCGACGGCTAGGACCTTGGGATCCCTCCCGCCGTTGCGGGAGATGGCGATTACAGACGGTTCATGGAGGACGATGCCTTTTCCCTGCACGTAGACAGAGGTGTTGGTCGTCCCAAGGTCAATGGCGAGATCGTTCGAGGAGAGTGTAAGCGAGTATTTCGAGGGCATGGCGGATTCTTCTCATGGAGCGAAATGCCGGCGCATCCGCCGGGGCGGGAGCAGCGCAGCAGGTTCGAAGGATTGTTCCTCGGGTCATGCAATCGGGATCTTTACTCCGGGTGCAGGGCTGAACGACGGTTTGGCTGCTGAAAAGATCCATTCGGCTGCCTCGAAGAGGGCCTGAGCTGCTGAAACGGTGTGGATGTCCCCCGCGGCTGCCCGGCTGTGACGCGGAGACCCTGGCGGGTCTTGCCGGAGGCAGGCTGAACGGCATCCCGGCGAGCATGCCATGCGCGGGACTCAAGTTTGCTCAGAGATGATAGTCCCCGGCCGCCTCCGGCTGATAAAGGATTTTCGCCACCTTGAAATGTTTTTTCCCGGCAGGGACGTCCCATTGAAAGATCGAACCGGTTCTGTATCCGAGCATGGCCGTGCCGATCGGCGCCAGGACGGATATTCTGCCCTGCGATATGTCCGCATCCTTGGGAAAGACCAGGGTCAGGATCTTCTCCTCCTGGCTTTCCTGATCTACAAGACAAACCTTGGAATTCATGGTGACGACGTTGTCGGGGATTTCGTTCGGCGGGACGACTTCGGCATGAGACAATTCTTCCTCCAGCTTTTCCAGGTAGTGCCTGTCCTGGGAAATGGATTCCTCGGCGTCATCGATCAGCTGATTCAGACGTTCGAGGTCATACTGGGTGATGTAGATCGTCCTCATGCTCATGGTTTGTCTCCTTGCGGGGCCGGTCTTCACTCGCTGGTAGACTGTGGAATATCGGCCGCTTGTTCGTTCGGCCGGCAAAATAGCCGGGTTCCTGTTTCATCTTGGTTCCGGGGATGGAAACCGCCCCCAGCTGCCCACCCGAGGGCTGTTTCGGATCCTGGCTGCCGGGAAACAACCGATCCGGCCGCCTATGACGCAAAGGGCCCACCCCCGTGAAGCAATGGTCGCCGGACGGACGATTTTTTCGACGGTGCAGGTAAAGGGAAAGAAAAAACCATCCGCCGCCCGGGGCTTCACGAAGCTCAGGCCACTTGGCAGGATTGTGATGGATTGAGGCCCGGCTGTAAACGGCAAAAAATTGACGGGATGATACCAGGTAAAACCTGCGATTCAGGGGATGGAGATCAGGAAGGACCGCAGGTTGGTCTTCCGGTCCTTCAGCTGCAGTTTCCGCCGCAGATTGGACCGGTGAAAATCCACCGCGCGCGTCGAACTGTTGAGTAGGTCCGCGATTTCCTTTGTGGTTTTTCCCTGGCGGATGAGTTCGGCCACGCGCAGCTCGGTGGGCGTGATGCCGAGGCAGATATCCGTGAGCCGTCTTTGAAAGCCCGAAGCGACGTTTTTGAGGCTTTCCTCGATGAACTCGAGGATCTTTTCCCGCCCTTCGGACAGCCCTGCTGCTTTGAACTGACTCAGGTGCGGAAGGATCAATTCCTTGATGTTTCTTGCGACGTTTTCCTCCAGTTCGGCCCGATCCTTCTCTCTCTGACGCAGGAGGACCTTCAGCGCGGTGTTGACTTCCTGGAGTTCCTGGTTTTTGATGGCAAGTTCTCTTTCTCGCTGCCGGAGCGTTTCTTCGGTTTTGAGCCGCTCGATGACACGTCCAAGGGTCTCGGCCACCTCGTTCAGGAGATTGCGTTCTTCGCGCAGGAAAGGGCCCTCGAACTCCAGGGGCGTCTTTTCGCAGTAGAAGACGGCCACGTGGCCGACAGGGCGGCCGCCGACCTTGATCGGCTGGCTTTGGAACCAGGGGGTCTCCCTGAAGCGGCTCGATGTCGCGGTCATCGAATCCACTGCGACACGGGCGCAGGCGATCTCCGGATACTGCCATGCGGAAGGCAGGATGGCTGCGGCGCCCTCGAGTATTTCCCGGATCGAAGCGCCGGTTTTCTCTATGAGCCTGGAGATGCCGTAGAGGCAGTCGAGCTCTTTGAGGCGCTCTTCGAGCTCCCGCGTCTTTGCGCTCAAGGCCGCTTCCGGGGAGCGCCGGTCCCCGGTTCGATCCCGGGCTGTCAGGTCTTGGGGTTTGGATTCGTGAGGATCCATTCGCTGGGGCATCGGTTCACCCGTCGATGGTTGTTTCGGCCTGGCGGGGGCCTGATGCGCGGCCGCGGGGCCGTTTCTGAAGGCCGACGCTGGCGGCGCCCGCCGCATGGAAATTTGCCAGGGATTACGCAGGCCCCGCGTTGGGCCGCTTTTCCTTGAGCTGGAGACCACAGGGTTTTCAAGGTACTGCTAACAGTTTGATTTGATAATGTTTATAAAACACAGGCGCCGAAGGTTTTCAAGCTAAAAATCGGGGAGGGCGGCATGGTCGAAGCTGCCCCGGAACCCATGCCCGATCCGGAGGGTTGCGGCGGATCGTTTACTTTTTGCTTGCATATCTTTAGCTTATTTTCTATATATATAAAAATTTTCCCCAACGATGCCTTGAGCGCTTTTAAGGAAGGGAAGGCCTTTGGTCATTTGGAAGACCGTGCAGGGCGGGCGGCTTGGGGATGGATCGGAAGCCGCGCGCGCGGGATATTGAGGAGAGTGCACCAAGGTGTTGCTGAAGAGGTTCTCGGACAGGATATTTTAATTCTTCGTATTGATGATGGGGCATACGGATTCATGCAGTTTTGACCTCCGATGCCTTATTTTCTTTTCATAGCCCGTATTTTTTGACCGGTGAGGGCTCGGCGGCCTGACACGGACAGAAGGAACAGATGAGCCACCATATGGAAAGTGTATCCCAACCGGCTGATGAGTCGCCCGAAAAACGGGAAAAACAAACGGCGATAGAGGTTCTGCGAGCCTCGGGGGTGAAGTCCCCGGAGCGGATCGTCGCGGTCAGGGTTGGCGGAGTGTTGCGGGACGTTTCCTGCCCCGTCGGCTCGGCGGAGGACGTGGCGCCGGTTTATCTGAATTCAGAGGAAGGTCTCGACATCCTTCGGCACAGTACGGCGCATGTGATGGCCATGGCCGTGCAGAGCCTTTTCCCCGGCGTGAAGGTGACGATCGGGCCTGCGATCGAAGACGGTTTCTACTATGACTTCGATTACGAGCGGCCCTTCAAGGAAGAGGACCTCCCGGCCATCGAAGAGCGGATGAAGGAAATCATCCGGGAGGATCTCCCGTTTTCGCGCGAGGAGTTGCCGGCTGAAGAGGCGATTCGGCTCTTTGGAGAAAAAGGGGAGGCCTACAAGATCGAATTGATCGAAGATCTGGGCGAAGAGCGTGTGTCCCTTTACACCCAGGGCGATTTCACGGATCTGTGCCGCGGGCCGCACATCCCTTCGACGGGGATGATCAAGGCCTTCAAGTTGATCAAAGTGGCCGGGGCTTATTGGCGTGGGGACGAAAAACGCGCCATGTTGAGCCGGATCTACGGGACCGCGTTCGCCGATCCCAAGGCGCTCAAGGAGTATCTGCGCCGGCTCGAAGAGGCAAAGAAACGCAATCATGTCAAGCTTGGACCGCAGCTCGGACTGTTCAACACCTATGAGGAGATCGGGGCGGGGCTCGTCGTCTGGCATCCGAGGGGTATGATGCTTCGCTACCTCCTCGAGGATTTCGAGATCAAGGAGCACTTGAAGCGCGGGTACGAGATGGTCAAGGGACCGGAGATCCTGAAGACCGAACTGTGGCAGAAGTCCGGACACTTCGATAACTATCGGGAAAACATGTATTTTACGACGGTGGATGAACAGTCCTATGGGATCAAGCCCATGAACTGCCTCTCTCACATGCTTATCTACCGGTCCCGCATTCGAAGCTACCGCGACCTGCCGAAGCGTTATTTCGAGCTGGGGTGCGTCCATCGCCACGAGCGCTCCGGCGTGCTGCACGGACTCCTGCGGGTGAGAGAATTCACCCAGGACGACGCGCACATCATCTGCATGCCGGATCAGCTGAATGATGAGATCAAAGGGGTCCTCGCTTTCGTCAAGGATGTGATGGGGATTTTCGGGTTCGAATACGAGCTCGAAATCAGCACGCGGCCTGAAAAATCCATCGGCAGCGACGAGGATTGGGAGCTGGCGACGAACGCCCTCAAGCGGGCCATGGACGACAACGGCCTGCCGTATGAGATCAACGAGGGGGACGGCGCCTTTTACGGCCCCAAGATCGATGTCAAACTGAAGGACGCCCTGGGAAGAAAATGGCAGTGTGCCACGATCCAGTGTGATTTTACATTGCCTGAAAGGTTCGATTTGGTTTATATCGATCAGGATGGGCAGCGCAAGCGTCCGGTGATGATCCATCGCGTGATCCTGGGCGCCATCGAACGGTTCATCGGTATTCTGATCGAACATTACGCCGGCGCGTTCCCCGTGTGGCTCGCTCCGGTTCAGGCCGTCGTGTTGACAGTGACCGACAGGAACACCCCCTATGCGGAGACGGTCCTCAGCGGTTTGAACGCCGCCGGGGTGCGTGCGAAAGGGGATTTCAGGAACGAGAAACTGGGCTTCAAGATCAGAGAAGCCCAGATGGAAAAGATCCCCTATATGCTGATCATAGGGGACAAGGAATGCGAAGAGGAAGGGGTGACTCCCCGGCTTCGCAGTGGTGAGAATCTTCCCTTCATGAAGGTGGAGGATCTCGTTCTACGTATACAGGATGAAACTCGAAGAAGGGGGTAGGGGCCATAAGTAAACAAGCTGATGAGGTGAGGGTGAATGACCGGATCTTTGCCAAGAACGTCAGGTTGATTTCTTCCGACGGCACCCAGTTAGGCATTCTGCCCGTGCGGGAGGCGCTTAGAACGGCCAAGGAAGAAGGCCTGGACCTGGTGGAAGTGGCGCCCAATTCAGATCCGCCCGTATGCCGGATCATGGACTACGGGAAGTTCAAGTATCAAGCCAGCAAGAAGGTCCAGGAGACTCGGAAGAAGAGTCGCGGCCTTCAGGTCAAGGAAATCAAGGTCAGGCCCAATACGGAAGAGCACGATCTGGATGTCAAGGTCAAGAACCTGATCAAGTTTCTTGAGAAGAAGAACCGTGTCAAGGTCACTGTAACCTTCCGGGGGCGCGAGATGGCTTACATCGATGCGGGCGTCGAGGTTCTGAAGCGGGTGGCTGAGGCGGTCTCCGAGTTCGGGACCGTAGAGGAAGAGCCGAAGCGGGAGGCGCGCAACCGGATGTGCCTGGTGATCGCTCCAAAGTAGCTTCATCCGGACAGGGTCTGCGGTCCGATCCCGGCATCAGTGAGTGCCTTTACCGGTATGACGGTTGAAGGGATCTCGACGGGGGGCAGTTTTCTATTTGTCTCAGGGCTGAAGCCCTGTTTCAAACATGACTGGATGCCGGGGCGCGGCAATCCCCCTTCCGAGTGAACCTGAATGCAGTCTCGATTCGGAAACACCTTTTTTCATTCATGGGTTCGAAAGCCCGAGCAGGAGTTTTGCGGGGCTAAGTAATGTTTATGCCTGCTCCCGAGGCCGGTGGCCATGTCTGCAAGCCGGAGCGGCGCGGGGCTTCCGCTCCAGGCCGCGGCGGTTCAGCGGGACGGGTGGCGTTGGATGTAAGTTTACCCAATATGTATTGATGGAGGATGACGGAATGCCGAAGATAAAAACCAACCGTGGCGCTGCCAAGCGTTTCAAGACCACGGGAACGGGCAAGCTGGCCAGAAACAGGGCTTATGCGAGCCATATTCTGACGAAGAAGAGCACGAAGCGGAAAAGGAACCTGCGCAAATCCGCACTGGTCGACGCTACCAACCGTAAACAACTGCAGAGGCTTCTGCCTTATCTCTAAGGCGTCTGGCGGCTCGTCGGCCGCCTCCTTTTTTTGAGGAGGTCCATAAAAGGCGGAATGCAGAGCTGCCGGAAATGCCGAAGGCGGAAAGTTGCTTTTTAGAAAACGAGGTTAACGATGCCAAGGGTAAAAAGAGGCTTCAAGGCCAGACAACGAAGAAACAAGCTCCTCAAGGCCGCAAAAGGCTACCGCGGCGGGGCGTCCAGACAGCTGCGGACGGCCAAGGCCGCTGTCAACCGGGCGCGCGCATACGCATACCGGGATCGCAAGGTCAGGAAACGGGAGTTCCGTTCGCTCTGGATCGTGCGGATCAATGCTGCGGCGCGGCAGAACGGTATTTCCTACAGCCGGCTCATGGGCGGGTTGCAAAAGGCCGGGATAGAGCTGGATCGGAAGGTGCTTGCCGACATGGCGGTCAACGACCCTGCCGGATTTACGCGCCTCGTCGGTGCTATTCAATAAGAGAACCGATCCCCCGGATGCACGATGAAAGAAAAACTTCCAGTCCTGGAAAAGGAGGCCCGCGAGGCGCTTGCCCGCGCGGCTGATGCAGGGGCCCTCGAGGCCTTCAGGATCGCCTATTTAGGCAAAAAGGGCCTGATCACGGCGCTCATGAAGGGGCTCGGCGCCGTCGCGCCTGAAGAACGGCCTCTGCTGGGCAAGCTGGCCAACGAGCTGAAGCAGCGGATCACGCAAGCCTACGATGAGAAGCGTGAGACGATTGCAGCGTCGGCCGGCGGGCCGGAGCGTTTCGTGGATGTCACCCTGCCGGGAAGGGAGCCGCCGTGCGGCCATTATCACCCCATCAGCCTGGTGGTCGAAGAGGTCTGCCAGATCTTTGCGCGCATGGGATATCGGGTGGTCAAGGGTCCGAATGTCGAGCTCGATTACTACAATTTCGAGGCCCTCAACATCCCCAGGGACCATCCGGCGCGGGACATGCAGGATACCTTCTACGTGACCGACAACGTCGTGCTGAGGACCCATACCTCTCCGATGCAGGTCCGGGTCATGGAAAGCCAGGCGCCGCCCGTCAGCGTTATCGCTCCGGGGAAGGTATACCGGCGGGATTCGGATGTGACCCATACCCCGATGTTCCATCAGGTGGAAGGCCTGCTCGTGGACCGGGACGTCACCTTTGGGGACCTGAAGGGCACGCTGACCACCTTTGTTCACCAGATGTTCGGATCGGGCACCGAGCTGCGCTTCCGGCCGAGCTTTTTCCCCTTCACCGAACCGAGCGCCGAGGTGGACATCCGCTGCGTGATCTGCGGCGGGGCCGGATGCCGCACGTGTTCCCAGACCGGGTGGCTGGAGATCCTGGGGTCGGGCATGGTGGATCCGAACGTGTACGGTTTTGTCGGCTATGACCCGGAGGTTTACAGCGGCTTCGCATTCGGAATGGGCATCGAGCGGATCGCGATGCTCAAATACGGCATAGACGATATCCAGCTGTTTTTCAGGAACGACACGCGTTTTCTGCGGCAGTTCTGATTTCCTGTTCATCCTGTCCTACCTTAGATCCCAGGCATGGAAACGATCGGTCAACTCAATGAAAGCAAGCCTGAATTGGTTAAAAGAATACGTTGATATCTCTCAGAGCCCCGAAGAGCTGGCCCAAATCCTGACGATGGTCGGCCTGGAGGTCGAGGGATTGGAGCCGCACGGGGCGGGACTGGATGAAATCGTCGTCGGGCGCATCCTTGCTGTCTGGCCGCATCCAGGGGCGGACCGGCTCTCCCTTTGCCGAGTGGATGTGGGGGGCCGTGAGCTGCAAATCGTCTGTGGCGCCCCGAATGCAGCCGAGGGTGTGTTTGCGCCCGTGGCCTTGCCGGGTGTTCGACTGCCGGGCGGTATGAAGATCAAGGCGGGCAAGATCCGCGGCGAGCTGTCCGAGGGCGTGCTGCTGGCCGAGGACGAACTGGGCTTGACCGAAGACCACACCGGGATCATGGAACTGGATCCCTGCGAGCCAGGCAGCCGGTTGATCGATGTCGTGCCGATCGTCGATCATGTTCTGGATGTCAGCATCACACCGAACCGTCCGGACTGCGCCTGCATCATTGGAATCGCCCGCGAGATCGCGGCCGCCTTGGGGACGACGGTTCGGAAACCCGTGCTGCGTGCAGGCGGCGAAGGCCCCGGGATCGAGTCTCTGGCGCAGGTTGAGGTTGAGGACGCTACAGGCTGCCCACGGTACGTCGCCGGGATGATCCGGGGGGTGGCTGTGCGCAAATCGCCTTTCTGGATGCGCTATCGGCTGTTGCTTTGCGGAATGCGCGCCATCAACAACATCGTCGATGTGACCAATTATGTCCTGCTCGAGATGGGGCAGCCTCTGCACGCCTTCGATTACCACAGGCTCGGCGGCCGCCGCATCGTCGTCCGGCGGAGCCTGGAGGGGGAGCGCTTCGCTACGCTCGACGGCGAATCCCGCACGCTCAGCTCGGAGACGCTGATGATCTGCGACGGAAACGGGCCGGTGGCCATTGCGGGCATCATGGGCGGTCTGAATTCTGAAATCGTCTCCGAGACGGAGGACGTCCTCATCGAAAGCGCCTGCTTCGATCCGGTCACCATCCGGCGCGGGTCCAAGTTTCTGGGGCTGTCGACCGAGGCCTCTTACCGCTTCGAGCGGGGGACGGATATTGAAGGCACCCCCGATGCGCTCTGGCGTGCCCTGGGGCTCATGAAGGAGCTCGGCGGAGGCGAAGTGGCATCCGGATCCCTGGACGTCTACCCCCGGCCCTACCAAGCCCCCGAGATCGTGCTGAGGGTGGAACGGACCAACCGATTTTTAGGCTCGGCGCTGTCGAGCGAGAGTATGGCGCGTTATCTCCGGAACCTGGAGATGCGGGTCGAGACGATGGACGGTGACCGTTTGCGTGTGCTGCCGCCGGCCTTCCGCGTGGATATCTCGCGGGAGGTCGATCTGATGGAGGAGGTGGCGCGCGCCGACGGCTATGACCGGATCCCGGTGACCGTTCCCCACGTCCGCCCTTCCGCGGAGCGCGATGCCCCGGAAATGCCTCTGGGGGCCGAGGTGCGCCGCGTCATGATCGGGCTCGGCTTCAGCGAAGTCATCACCTACAGTTTTGTGGCGCCGACCTCGGCCGACCTGCTGGGCGCTTCGGCAGACAGCCCGCTCAGGACCTTTGTTCCACTTCTCAACCCCCTGACGACCGAGCAGTCGGTTTTGAGGACCTCCCTGATCCCCGGGCTGCTGGGCGCCGTTCAAACCAATGTCTTTCAGCAGGAAAGAGGACTCCGGCTCTTCGAGTGGGGGAAGGTCTTTACCGCCAGGGAAGGAGAGCCGCTGCCGCTCGAGCGTCTGCGTTTGGCTGCCGTCATGACAGGGCCGCTCCACGAAAAGACCTGGTATGGCGAGGAAACGCCCGTCGATTTTTACGATATCAAGGGCGTGCTGGAGGCGTTCTTGCGGGGATTCGGGCTGGGGGACTGCCGCTTCGACCGTCCGGATGATGCTTTTCCAGGGTTCGACCCCCGGGTCTGCGCCGTCGTCACCTGCGGCGAAGACAGGTTTGGGGTCATTGGCAAGGTGGACAAACGCGCCATGGTGGCACTGGATATCGAGCGCGAAGAGGTCTATGGCTTCGATCTGGATGCGGAGGCCCTTGCGAGGCATGCGGACCGCCGCCGGCTCTTCCGGCCGCTCGCCAAGTTTCCGGCCGTTTACCGGGACATCTCGATGATCTTCGACTCCGATGTGGAGAGTGCAAGGGTGCTTGACATCATCCGCGCATCCGCGGGAAAATGGGTCGAGTCCGTCAGGATCTTCGACCTCTACGAGGGGGAGAAGATGCCGCCCGGCAAGAAGGCCCTGGCTGTCAGGGTCTGCTACCGCTCCGATAAGAAGACGCTGGACGGCGCAGCGGTGAATGCCTTGCACGAAAAGGTGATTGCAGCCATCGGTCAGGGGACGGGGGGAAGACTCAAGGAGGGCTAGCGGGATGGGGCTGATCCCTGATGATAAGCGCTATTTTCGCATCGGCGAAGCCAGTCGTATCATCGGTGTGGAGCCTCACGTCCTGCGCTATTGGGAGGGTGAATTCCCGCAGCTTCGGCCACGGCGGGCCGACTCCAGACAAAGGACCTATCAAAGAAAGGATCTCGAGGTCCTGCTCGAGATCAAGAAACTGCTCTACGAAGACAAGCTCACCATAGAAGGGGCCCGCAAACGGCTGATCGAGGGCCCCCGCCCTCCTAAGGCTCTTGACGAGGGCTTCCTCGCCGAGCTTCACGAGGAGCTTCGTCTGATCCTCAAAATCCTCAGCACATGAATGACCTGTCCAAGGCGGCCGGCGGCAGCTCCCGCGCACCGGCCCGGCCTCTCCGAGCTGGCAGGCGCCTTTGGCGCACCGCCTGGACGCCCCTCGTTTTAGCCCTGTTTGCGATCATCATCTGGAAAGGCCTTGCGAAGGAAACGGGGCGCCTCACAGGGCCTGACGGCTGCATGAGCTGCCACGGCGAAGTGACGGATCCGGACCCCTCCCACCCCCCGGCCGCTTTTGGATGTGCGGTCTGCCACCTCGGCAATCCCTATGCGCTTGACAAAGACCGGGCGCACTTCACCATGGTGCGGAACCCGGGCGATCTTTCGGTGGTCCCGAAGACCTGCGGACAGGAGAAATGCCATGGGGATATCGCCCTCAGGGTGCAGAACAGCCTGATGGCTACGAACCGGGGGATACTGAAGACCATTCAATCCCATTGGCTGAAGACGGGCGAAGCGGTCCCGGCTGTGCCGATGGGCACACTGCTCGGCAATCCTGTGGATGGCCTTTCCGTTCCGGATCTGATGGAGGCCGGTGCCGCTCCGAACCTGGCCGTCGACCACTACCGGAAGATGTGCGCCGGCTGTCATCTCTGGAAGCCGAAATGGGACCGGCCGGGTGAAGCCGGGCTGCGGGGCGGCGGCTGCAGCGACTGCCATGTCCGGGATGCCGCGAGGGTCCGCCTCGAATCGGCGGAGGGAACGTATGAGCACCCCCCCATCACCACGCGCATTCCGAGCGAGAACTGCATCAAGTGCCACAACCGCTCGGCCCGGATCGGATTGTCCTATGCCGGGCGATTCGAATCGGAGGGCTACGGGACCCCGCACGAAGGGGGGCGCCTCGGCAGCCGCGCCCTGTCCGGCGGACGCTTCTTCATGAACTTGTCTCCGGACATCCATCTGAGCAAGGCAGGGATGGTCTGCATCGACTGCCACACTGCAGCGGGGCTGATGGGGGATGGAAAGATCTACGACCGGATGCGGGACCAGGTGGATATTTCCTGCGGGGACTGCCATCGCCCGAACCTGGTCGACGGCGCCGTATCGGATGACCTGGCGCGGCGGCTCCTCGATTTGAACCGCCGGGTGCCTTCGTTCGAAGGGCGGCGCATCGGCCTCACCGCGCGGGGGAGCCCGCTTTATCACCTCCAGGCCGCCGAAGGGCGGCAGGTCCTTTATCGCAAGATGGATGGTGCGCCGGTGGAGATGAAGGTCTTTGAAGTCAGGAAGGCCTACCACGCGCTGACGGGCCACGAAAGGCTCTCCTGCCAGGCCTGCCACAGCGCCTGGATGCCGCAGTGCTACGGCTGCCACCTCGAATACCTCCCCTCCGAACCCCAGCGGGATTGGCTGACGGGGAAGGAGAGCGACGGCGGTTGGTACGAGAGCCGGTCCTACATGCGGTTCTCCAAACCGACGCTCGGTGTCTTGAAGGACTTCGGACGCATCTACCCCGCAACGCCTTGCCAGGTGTTCGCCTTGTTCGGCCCGCGCGCGGAGGGGGAAGAGGCCGGGTATTTGCGAAGCCTGAGCCTGAGCGGCTTCGACCCGCATACGACCGCCGCCGGGGCGCGCGACTGCATCGCGTGCCATACGGACCCGAAGGCCCTGGGTCTGGGGGAGGGAGTGATCTATCGGCGGGAGGGGCGATGGGCCTTCAGGGGGATATCCGGGGGCGGTCCGGGCTCTTTGACGGCCCCGCTCCCGCTCGATGGGTTCACGACCCTTGGCGGCGAGGATTCCGTATCTTATCGGGGCAGCACGCGGCCTTTCAATGGCGTGGAATTGGAGCGCATCCTCGCGGTCGGTCTTTGTTTAGGCTGCCATCGGAGCTATGAGGACCCGATTTACGGCGATTTCAAGCAGTCGAAGGAGCGCTTCGGGCGGGAGGAAGGGCTGCCGTGCAGAGGCGGGGCGCCAGGGGGCGGAGCATGCGGGTAGCTTTGGTTCTGCGGCTGGCTGTGGCGGTGTTTTTCTGCATTCCTGCTGCGGGCAACGGGGCTGGGGAGCCTCCGGACGGTTTTCGCCGCTGCCTGGAATGCCATTCCGGGATCGAACGGCTCGACGAGCGCCACGACTTCGAGTGCGGGGTCTGCCATCTGCATGCGGAGGAGCGTGCGGCGTTCAGGCTTGCTTCTCACGAGGCTGTGATCCGCAATCCGTCCGACCCGTCGCATGCCGATGCTTCCTGCGGGGGCTGCCACCGGGAGGAGATCGCACGGCTGCGGCGATCTCTGCACGGGACCCTTGCAGGGATCATCAACCAGACCCGCTTTCTCTGGGGCGCGCAGAGTGCCGCCGAACCGCCGGTTTACGGCATGGGAGGGGGACTCCGGCCGATCCCCGAGCCGCAGGAGGGCGGGTACGCCGGAGGCGATCCGTCCGCTCTGGTAGATGATTTTCTGCGCCGGCGCTGCCTCGGCTGTCATATCGGCACACAGGGGCCTTCGGGCTACGGTCTGCACCGCGGAACGGGCTGCGCCGCGTGCCATGTCCCTCATGATGCCTCTGGACGGTACAAAGGGGATGACCCGGTCCTGGACCGGGGCCGTACAGGATATGCGGCCAGACACGTCTTCGAGCGCCCGATCCCAAACGAGAGGTGCCTCCGCTGTCATCGACGGAATCATACAGGGGCGGATTTCGAGGGGCTTTTTGAGCGGGACCTGAGCCGGGTATACCGGCCGCATGGCTTTGGCGACCCGTTGGCGGTGAATTCTGCCGAGCCGGGATATCATCAACTCGCCAAGGATGTGCATGCCGAAAGAGGGATGCTCTGTGTGGATTGTCACGCCAGTCAGGAGGTCATGGGGGACGGCGGGGTCTATGCCTCTCAAAGGGTGTCTCCCGGCCGCGGGTGCGAGGACTGCCACGGGGGCTGGGAGGAGGAGGCACCCCCGGGCGGCAAGCCTGAGGGCGTAAAACGGTTTGAGGCTTCCAGGGGCATCCGTGAGAACGAGGATCGCGCGACCCCTGCCCATGAAAACCAAGAAGCGGCGGAACCGGATAGACGCAGAGTCTTCGACGGCAAGGGGGGAGGCGGCAGACGAGATCTTCCCCTGTTCGACCGAACGGTGCCCGCCCACGGCGTTTCGGGGCACCGCCGGGTGCGTTGCAGCGCGTGCCATGCACAGTGGTCCTTTCAGGACTACGGCCTGAGCGTGGTTCGGCTGGATCTCCTTTCCGGAGATGACTGGCGCGGGCTGACGGCGCAGGGAGATCCGGATCTGCAGGACGTGCTGGAAGCCCACCTCGCACAGCGGGGCGGAACGAGCCGTCCGGAATCCCTCGACCGGCTGAGCGGGCGGGTCCGCCCTGGGATCTGGTTGACGGGGTGGCGTTTCAGACGATGGGAATGGTTGCCCCTGGGCGTGGATCATGAGGGGCGGATCTGCGTGATGCGGCCGCGCCATCAGTACCTGGTGAGTTATGTGGATCGAAGCGGGCAGGTGCAGCTCGACAGTGTCCTTCCACGAAGAGGGGACGGGTCAGGCAGAGGATGGGCATTTATGCCGTACATCCCGCACACGATCGGCCCGGTTGGCCGGCCCTGCGAGGCATGCCATCTGAACCGCGTCTCGGCGGGCTTGGGGGTGGAGGCGGACCCGACCATCGACACCGTTTTGACGAAGGTCTCCGAGCCCGCGCTCAAGTGCTTCCGCCTGCTTGACCTGCGGGAGATCGAAGCGCTTATGAACCCGCCCGAGGAATGGGGCGGGATCCGCCTGAGGGCGCTCGGCTGCGGGCAGGACCTCCTGGCCCCGACAAACTCCTCCGGTCCAAGTGAAGAGGGCGGTCGGTGAGGGCTGATTGGTGAGCCCCGCAGGGCGTGTCAATTGGATAGCATGCCTGGGTGGTTCGAGGCTTTGCACGGGAAGGACGGGGTCCGGCCGGGCTTTGAGTGCCCGGCGGCTGGCTGGCCGCTGCTAGAGGGGACAGGTCAGGATATCGCGCGGTGTCCGGCTCATCAGGCGGTGGCCTTTGGCGGTGACTCGAAAGACGCTCTCGATGCCCGCGGCGAAGGCATCCTGGAAGGTGAGTTTAGGCTCCAGCGCGAATACCATACCCTCCTGAAGGACCTCTCGTTTGCCAAGGGCGATGATGGGCGGCTCGATCAGTTCGACCCCGATCCCGTGGCCGATGAAACGCACCTTTTCGCCGGGCGGTCCGAGAAAGGCGTCTTCATAACCGAGGGCGGAGGCCTTCCGGTTGGCGCAGTCGAAAAGCGCATTCATGCTGACACCGGGGCGAACGGCATCGAGGACGCAGTCATGGACCTCGGTGATCGCCTTGTACGCCTCGCGCGCCTTGTAAGGCATGTCGCCCAGGACGAGCATGCGCGTTTCGTCGAAATGGTAACCGTTCAGGACGTAGCTTAGATCGGCCATGATCGGGTCGTGCGCTTGAATCTTCCGGGGGCCGGCCCCGCAGGGAAAGGCGGGCGAAGAGCCTTCGCCGCTCATGGGGGAGTCGAGCAGGCCTACCTTGCCGCCGCTCGGCCCACTGAGGATGTGCCAGGAATACCCTTCCGTCTGATAGTCGCGGACCCGCAGTTTCCCAGCGTGCCCGAGTTCCCGCGCGTAGCCCTCGACCATGCTGGCAAAGGCGATCTCCGACAGGCCGGGGCGCAGATGGGCCTGCATGAATTTAAAGCATCGATAGGAGAGGTCGGCCGCATCGCTTATCCGGTCCATCTCCCAGGCCGATTTGATCATGCGGGTTTCGAGGATCAACGGCGAGGCGTCCAGGCATTCCTTGCACCCGAGCAGTCCCCGGTAGAAGCGGAACTCGTTGACGGGCATGACGTCGAGTTCCATGCCCATTTTGGCAGGGTAGGGCTGCGGCGTGTGTGCGGAAATGAGGTCCGGGATGTTCTTGACCGAAGGCAAGGGCACGATCCGGCGGATGGCTGATTCCTGCCTGGCGCGCGGCAGGTAGCGTTTGACCATGAGGAGGGGGTCTCCCCCGACCGGGATAAAGAGGACGCCGTTTTGGGCGGTGCCTGTGAAGTAGAAGAGATCGGCCCTTTGCACCACAAGCAGTCCGTCGAGTTGGGCGTCAGCGAGTTTGGCCTGGATTTTCCGGATGCGTGCGAAGATCTCGTCGGCGGGGATCGGAAATATGGAAGAGGGCGATATGTATTCGGAACGATTCGGTATGCCTTCGGAAAAATTCATTTTAATGACTTGACAATCCGTTTTTTTGGGTTCCACGCCGCAAGCAGCGCACACCTGAAAATGCTCATTTCCAACCTGGAAATTATAGCGTTTTCAAAGTGTTATTTCGCTATAAGCGCTGTTCTACAGTTCAAGATTCTGATTTGAAATCCCTGTAGTCTATTAGGACAGGATTTGTATTGGATATTGAATATTGTTTCGAAAAATATATATAATCTTTCACAAAGTTTCATGTTGATGCTTCTGGAGGAACTGCCAGCAAAATAGTTATTATAATAAAATGGAAAAGAATGTGAAATCCAAATCCTCAAGCTCGTTTCGATCCGGAAATGATTTCCCGGTAGAACCCAGTTTCCAATCCGCGAATGAGGATTTTTCTTTACACGCTGCGCGTGCTCAGTCCCACCCCTGCGGGGCGGGTCCCGGTTTGGCCAATATCAAGGAAATCCAGCGTTTGTGCGGAGGCGACCTGCAGGTCGCCTCACAAGCAAACGTGCAGATTGACGCCGAGATTGGTCAAAAAGACCATTTCCCGATGGAAACCAGCTCACTCCAGGGAGGAAAAATACGAAGCTCGAGATCCGTATCTTGAAACAATGTGGTTATAGTAGAAAACTCCAAACTCAAAATTCGCAGATGGTCGATAACGTCTGTAAAGATGGCATGGAATGTCCAACATCAGGCAGCTTCGGACGGACCATGAACGGGTAAGTTATGGCGATTGAACAAGGGGTCGTCGAGCAGGTCTCGGATACGCAGGCCCATATTCGGATGCAGCGAAGCCCGGCTTGCGCAAGCTGCGGTTCGCGTCACATGTGTTACAGCGATTCGAATGAAGATCTGCTCGTCGAAATCGACAATACACTGAAGGCCAAGGTAGGGGACCGCGTGGAGATCAGCATGCCCACAGGATCGCTGTTGCGGCTGTCAGTGCTGGTTTACTGCGGTCCAATCCTGGCGATGATAGCTGGGGCCTATGTGGGGCAAACCTGGGCAGAGGCGGTGGGCGCCGAGCCCACTCCCGCCTCGATCCTTGGAGGAATCGCTGCGTTGACTTCGGCCTTCATCGGTCTCAAACGCTACGATCGCGCCGCGAAGGCAAAAGGGAGGTTTCTGCCCAGAATGACCCGTATCTTGCCTGGCCAGCCGGCTATCAACTGCTCGGTGACGCCTCCCGCCGATAACAGATAAGCCCGCACTGCAGACAGCGGCCGGCCTCCGTCCGCGCCTGCTCCTCGCTGTAACCGAGGGCGATTTCAGCCGACGGGTCGTTGACGAGTTCCTGGGGTGGTCTCTCGGGCATCTTCTCACGCGGGGCCGAACTTACAGGCTCCAGCTGGTCAAGGCTCAGCACCCGCGTATCCTGACGGATCATATGCGCAGGGGCGGTGACCTGCTCGCCATTCAGAAAGCGGTGAAGGGATGAAGCGGCGCGCCGCCCAGCGCCGATGGCCTCTACAACGGCCTTGTAATCGCTCGTCACTTCCCCGGGCCGGAATATGCCGATGTCTTCCTTCGCAAACGGACTGGCGTAAGGGAAAAGGGTTTCCCACTTGACCGCGGTGGATGCGCTCGTTGAGGGCTCTCCCTCGGAGGGCTGCTTGGTGTATATCAGCTCCGGGAAACGTCCGGCACCGACGATGATCGTGTCGATCTGAAGCATGATGGGCTCGCTGACACCCTCGGCGCCGTCCATGTTCGGGGTGATCTCGGCCTGCGTCAGACGATCTCCCTCACCGATCATGCGAGTCAACGCGCTCCCATGATAGAATCTGACACCCTGCTCACGGGCCTTGTTCAGCAGATCAGCGGGGTAATGGGTGTTTTCCTGGGTGGTGCGGACCACGAGATAGACCTCGTCGGTCCCCTGTTCTTTGCATGTGAGGGCCATCTGTATCGCGGCGCGGCCCCCGCCGAGGATCATCACGCGATTGCCGCATTGGAACGGCTCCCCGGCTTGAGCACGCAGCGCCAGATCGATCAGGAGCCGTACGCCCGGAAGAGGCGTGAGCGGCGATTCCGGGCGGCGTTCCGTCAACTGGGTGTCCCATCCGCCGGTGGCGATGACGACAGCTTCATACCCCTCCGCCATGAGGGAGGCGACGGTGAAATCGGACCCCAGGCGTTCCCCCGTATGGGCCGCAATCCCGGCGTCCAGGATGCCGTCGATTTCCCAGTCCAGGACGTCTCTCGGGAGGCGGTTCTCGGGCAGGCCGATCCTCAAGAGACCGCCGAGCATCTCTTTCGATTCGAAGACGGCGGCGTCGTGTCCGAGACGATTGATGAGGTAGGCCGCCGTCAGGCCTTCGGCTCCGCCGCCGACGACCGCGATGCGATGGCCGGTTTCGGGCGCCCTTGGCACATGGACCCTTTCACCGGAACGTCTTTCATAATCGGAGGCAAAGCGCTTGAGGTGGTTGATGGCCACCGGTTCATCGACCAGGTTCCTCCGGCATTCGAACTCACAGGGGTGCACGCAGATCCGCCCGCAGACCGCGGGGAAAGGATTGGTCTTCTTGATGGTCCGGACCGCTTCGAGGTATTCCCCGTCGCGGATCTGACGGATATAGACCGGGATATCGATGCCGGCCGGGCAGGCGCGTTGGCACGGCGCCGTGCATTCGTCGGTGGTGTATTCGTGGAGGATTCGGCGGGTGTTGGAACTGAGGGTGATGATCCCTTTGGGACATACGCGCTCGCAGGTTCCGCATCCCGTGCAGCGAGTCAGGTCGACGACGGGGAGATTGTCCTCGCCCATGGAGAGGGCGTTGAAGGGACAGGCCCGGACACAGGTTCCGAGACCGAGGCAGCCGACCGGACAGATCTTCGAACCGCCGCTCAGGAGAGCCGCGGCCCGGCAATCCTGGATGCCGTCGTACAAGAATTTGAGATCGGCCTTGTCCCAGCCGTAGGTGCACCCGGGCTTGGCGAGGTCCGGTTCGCGGGCGGTCACAGAGACGCCGAGAATCCGGGCGATCTCCTGGGCCAGTTCCTCACCACCGGCGACGCAGGAACTGGGCGACGATTCACCCGCAACGATGGCCGCAGCGTTCGCACCGCAACCTGGGTAGCCGCAGCCGCCGCAGTTCGCGCCGGGCAGGGCCTCACTGACGGCCTCGACCTTCGGGTCGACGTAGACGTAAAAAATCTTGGATGCAACGGCAAGGCCGGCACCGCAGAGCAAGCCCAACCCGCCCAAGAGTAACAGACCGCCAACCATAACATGCCTCCTCTAAAGCCTGCCCGCGGATCCGCGGGAACCCCCGGGATCGAATTGCTCGAGCAGGCGTGATGGCTCCAAGACCGAAGTCGTGCTCCTGGGGCCGACGATGATAAGAACCGGCCTAGACCATCCCCTTGAAGGCCAGAAAAGCCAAGGACAAAAGTCCGGCCGTCACGAGCCCGATCGAGGTGTCTTGCAGGGGCCGGGGAACGCGGGCGAGCAGGATTCGTTCACGCAGGCCCGCAAAAAGGACGAGGGCCAGGCCGAAACCCGCCGCGTAGGAGAAGGAAGACACCAGCGTCTGCATGAAGGTGTATTCCTCTTTGATGTTGATGAGGCAGGCGCCCATCACGGCGCAGTTTGTCGTGATCAAGGGCAGAAAGATGCCGAGCCCGGCGTAAAGCGCAGGGATGCTTTTTCTCAGGAACATCTCGACGAACTGGACCAGGGAGGCGATCACCAGGATGAAAGCGATGGTCCTCAGAAATGCGAAGCCGTAGGGTCTCAAAAGAAAGTATTCGACCACCCAGGTGATGGCGCCAGCCATGACCAGCACGAAGATAACGGCCATGGCCATGCCGACGGCGGTTTCCATCTTTTTGGATGTCCCCAGAAAGGGGCAGTTGCCCAGATACTGCGCCAGCAGAATGTTGTTCACGAAAATGCAGCTGATCGCCAGCAGGATGTAGTCGCCCATATGAGTCTCTCCTAACGCCGCGGGAACAATGCGCCGCGGTTCCTATTTTTTGCCCAGCATGTTCATTCCCGCAAGCATGAGCCCGAGGCACACAAAGGCCCCGGGTGCTTGCACCATAAAGGTGAAGGGCTGGAAAGAGGGGCCGAAAACCGGGATATTGTAAAAGGTCCCGTTCCCGAGTATCTCCCTGAGAGCAGCGAGGGCGGCGAGGGAAAGGGTAAAGCCGATACCGATCCCGAGCCCGTCGGCGAGAGAAGGGAGGAGCTTGTTTTTGAAGGCAAAGGCCTCTGCACGACCGAGAACGATGCAGTTCACCACGATCAGGGGGATAAAGATACCCAACTGCAGGAACAGGGGATAGGTAAATGCCTGCATGAGCAACTCGACGACGGTGACGAAGGTGGCGATAACGACGATAAAACAGGCGATCCGAACCTGTTTCGGGATGACGTTGCGGAGAAGGGACACGAGGACATTGGAGCACACGAGCACGAAGGTCGTGGCGATGCCCATGCCGATGCCGCCGTCTACGGACTTGGTTACAGCCAGCGTGGGACAAAGGCCGAGGACCAGCCGGAAGGGCGGAATCTCTGCCCAAAGCCCTTTTGTAAATTCCTGGACAACCGTTTTTGCCATTTGCCTAGTCTCCCCGGCTTACGCCTGCGTCTTCTTCACGATTTCGGATTTCAAACGTTGATAGATTTGACCAGCCGCATCGACGGCGCTTGCAACGCCTTTGGACGAGACGGTTGCACCGCTGATGGCGTCGACCTGCCCGCCGTCCGATTTGACCTTGAAGGTCTGGGCGATGTCCATCCCCTGAAACTGTCGGCTGAAGGCCTTGTCGGTTTTTGCCCGTGAGCCGATGCCGGGCGTTTCACTGTGAGTGGTCACACCGATGCCGACGATCTTGTCGGTTTCGACATTGACGGCCACTATCACGCCGATGTCGCCGCCGAAGCCGCCGCCGTAGGTCTCGAAGGCGACCGTGTCAGGCTTCCCATCGAACTTGCCGATAAAGAAGCTTCTTTCCGTTTCCCCGTCCTGGAGTTTGAAGCGGTCGACGAGGGGATCGTTGGTGCAGCCGTCGAGGATCTCCAGGATGGCCGGTCCTTTGACGAACAGCAGTTGCTGGTACTCGATCCGGTCTTTGGTGCTGTTCTGCAAGGCGGTCAGGAGGCCGCCGGCAAGGGCGCTGAATATCACCACCGAAAGGAAAAGCTTCAGCATTTCACGCATTTTGAATATCCCTCCCCATCGCTTTGGGTCTGATCTTGTCGAGCAGCGGGTTTGCGGCATTCAAGAGGAGAACTGCGAAGACCACTCCGTCGACGAAGGCCCCGATGTTGCGGATCAGGACGGTCATGACACCGCCGGCCAAACCGTAGATAAGCATGGGCACGAAATTGATCGGAGATGAAGAATCCTCGGTTGCAAGGAAGAAGGCGCCGATCAGCGTGTAGCCGGTGAGGAGGTGGAAGAGGGGCGGGGCGTACTTCTCTGCATCGCTCAGATTGAACAAAAGGGCCGACAGGAAAACGCCCACGAGGAACGAAACAGCGATTTCCCAGCGGATGAAGCCGCGGAGGATCAGATAGACGCCTCCGATGATCAACCCGAGGCCGAATGTGGCCCCGATCGCACCGGATTGACCTGCCATGAGAAACCCCGTGACATCGTAGTCGGCAGCGGCGCCCGCCCCAAGGAATTTAATAGCGCTCAGGGGATAGATCATGTTGAACCCGAGGTTGTAGTCAACCAGCGCGGCGTTGAATTCGACCAGGGATTTCCAGGAGAGCATCAGAATGGCCAACCCGACCAGGGGTGGATTGAGGGGGTTGCAGCCTACGCCGCCGAAGATCATTTTGCCGATGACAACGGCTGCGAAAGAACCGATGATAACCACCCACCACGCGACCCCGGCAGGCAACAGCATGCCGAAGATCAGCCCGATCACCGCGGCATCCAGATCTCCGATACTCACAGGGCGGCGGGCCGCGAGGTTGAAGAGCCACTCCCAGATCATAGCCGAGGCGACGCTCAACGTTAACACGGCCAGGGCGGGGATCCCATACTGGTAAATGCCCATGGCGACAGCGGGCAAGGCAGCCAGCATGATGTTGGCGTTCTTGCTGTAGAGGCTGCTGCCGTTGTGCCAGAAAGGGGCATGCGAGCCGACTAAGAGTTTCTGGTTAAGCATGGGCTTCCTCCTCGCCCCTCATCTGGGCAATCTCGTGTTTGCCGAGCATGATGTAGTGAAAGAGCGGGATATGAGCGATGCAGACATAACTGCAAAGGCCGCACTCGATGCAGGAGAAGAGGTCCCAGTCCCGTTCGGCCTCATCGTAAAGTCTGTTCTCGAGAAAACGGATCAGCATGTTCACCGGTATTTTTGCAGGGCAGGCACGAACACATTCCCCGCAGTTCACACAATGCGTGTCGTCTGCACTCTTGACCTGCGATTTATCCTGCAGGAGAAGACCGGTTGTGCTCAGCAGAATTGGAAAATCCTCGGAAAAAAGCGTCTGCCCTCTCATCAGACCGCCGCTGATCAGCCTGTCTCCGTGTTCGGTCGAAAGCTGAAGCACCTCGAGGACATGACGGATCGGTGTGCCGACACGGGCCTTGACTTGATGAGGTCTCATGGTCTTATCGAAGACGCTGAAGACCTTGTAAACCGGGATGCGCTTCAGGCTGAACGCCTCTCCCAAGAGGGCCACGGCATCGGCTGTGACGAAGACAGCGCCCGACCCTGCCTGCTCACCCCCGCCGCTCTTGCCGAGGAGTCTTCGCATCAGCAGGGGCTGAAGTGTCTCAGGGTAAATCGGATCGACCAGGTGGACCTCTGCCCCGGTGCGGTTCGCTGCGCCGCCGAGATCGGAGGGGGCTGCCAGGATAACCTTGGCGGATGGCGCCGTCCCCTTGAGCTGTGCAATGCCGTTTTTAAGGGCATCGGCAGCCCCGGTCAAGGCATGGCGGTTGTTCGCGACGAAGAGGTCATCCTCGAGAGCGCTGATGAGAATCGTCGCCGTCCGGTCATTGACGGCAGCGAGGGGTTCGAAGATATCGCCCCCCGGGAGATTGGTCAAATAGGCCAAGGCGCCCTCGAAATCGCCCCGATCGACCTTTTCGCCGAAGCCGGGGTCCCATTCGTCTTCCGGTTTGATGTCCACCGTGAAGGAGGTGAATTTTTGACCCATGTACCCGGTATATTCGTCGATTGCACGGATCGCCCCTGTGAGCGGGGAAACCAGAAAACGCTTCTCGTCGAGGACCGATGAGAGTTTCTGCCCCGTCTTGATGGCGTCTCCAGGGCGCAGGCCGAGGGTATCCTTGAGGGGGCCCTGCTGCGGGAAAAAGAAAGTTCCGGTCTGCGGGGCGGGCATCTCCAGCGGCGCGGTGGACGTCTCGGTCCACAAAACCGGGGGTTTCAGCCTGGGCTTTGTCAGGCTGAAAAAGGATCTCTTCAACATAAACACCTCCTCACCCATTCGACGGGCAGCAAGGTTTCGCAGTGCCCGCAGCTCGAATCGCTACTGAAAGACATGGCATTCACCACATTCGACAGGGCCGCTGCCCCCGTCCTCATGGCACCCTTGGCACAACGTGTGAAAAGCATCGGACGACTTCATGGGGTCCTCGCCCTCAGGCTCGTGGCATTCGCTGCAACGGCCCGGGGAGGTCTCCGGGTCTTCATCCCAGGCATGATGGCAGTCGGTGCAGGCGATCCCGTATTCATCTTCCGAGGCGTGGTTCATGTGGGTGAAGAGAACGCCGCCGGCACTGTTCTGCAGCATGATCCTCACGAGTTCATCCGGTTTCTGGTGAGCCGATGCGACGTAAGACACGACACCGACGACCAGCAGTACCGCTGCAAGGCAGTAAGCGATCATTTTCTCAGATTTGGATCCCATACCAGTATCCCTTCATCAAGCGAGTAGTTCCAGGGGTGAAATTCTCCGCCCATCCCAACAAACATTCCCATCCGGAAATGCATTTCTTTGTCGATTTCTGAGTGAATCCATACGTTCGCTTATGCGGCGGCTTGCAGATCGCCTCCGCGCAACGGTTTGATTTCCTTGATACTGACAGAAAACGCTCCTTTCCAGATCAAAAACGGAGTTCTACACTGCAAAAATCTCCCTCCCCGGCAGACCGGGTGCATCCGCTTCCGCTCTTACCGGCAACAGCCCCGGCGCAGGACCGGATCTCCCTGGATTACGAGACAGGAATAGTAAGGGAGGGGGCGCCTCCGCCGCAAAGCGAGCGACGGGGTCGCCATCCGGAGTGGTTCATCCGACGGCGGGCTGTGAGCCGATCTTGGCAAAGCCGACCGGCTGACAGCACCCTGTGAAAGGTCAAGATACATAAAGGCACAGCCTTGTGATCGCATTGGGGTTCCATCAGACTTGTAAATACTGACAAAACCATCAGAAATTTCACAGGGGCATTTCTAGCGGAAACGGTCGCGTTTTGTCAAGCAGTTTTTGGGTCTGTTGAAGGTGCGGAAATCCCGCCGATGCTTGATCGGCGCGAATTTCACGGGAGCCGGTTCCAGCGTCGCCTGGTGCCGGCGGGTTATCATCAAAATGAGAGCAGCGGCCCGGGCGAGAGCGGAGGGTGGGAAGGGGTTTTTGTGTTTGCAAATAGGCAACTCGTTTGCTAATTTCCTGCCGGAAATGGTCTTTTTGGCCAATATCGGCGTCAATCTGCACGTTTGCTTGTGCGGCGACATTCAGGTCGCCTCCGCGCAACCGCTTGATTTCCTGGGTATCGTTGGGAGATTGCCGTTTTTAAGGGAGAAACGCTGCCGTGATGGGGGATCCTTCACAAGCTGAAACTTCCCGGTGTTCAACGCCAAAGAAGCATGTTAAAATATGGCAAAAAATGCGATCCGGATCTTATGAGCAAAGCGGCCTTTACGAAAGGCAACGAGCCCCTGCGCCGGCAAGGTTGCAGGGTCGTATGACCGGTTGTTCATGAGCGGAGAATTGGCCGTCATCGAACTCGGGAGCCACACCGCGCGGATGCTGGTGGGCGGTTGGGGGGCGGCGCCCGGAGCGCTGCGTGAGACGTTTCGGGATCGCGTGTATGTGCGTCTTGCCGAGGGGATGCGATCGAACGGCGGAAGGCTGACCGGCGAAGCCTTCGACAGGGCCGTGGCCGCGCTCAGGGGTTTTCGGGACCGGGCCGGCGCCTCAGGCGTCGAGCGGTTTGTCGTGATCGGCACCGGCGTTCTGAGAGAGGCGCCCAACCGGGGAGATTTCCTGCGGCGGCTGGCCGACTCGACGGGTTTCCGCCTCCGGCTGCTTTCGGGCGAAGAAGAGGCCCGCTTCACGGCGGGCGGGGTGTTATGGGCCCTTGGCATGGGGAAAGGGCCCTTTGTTGTTTTTGACCTCGGCGGCGGCAGCACCGAGTTCATGATCGGCGGGGAGGCGGGTTCGAAGGTTTTTTCAGTTCCGATCGGTGCAGCGGTGCTGACCGAGGCGTATCCGGCTGCAGACCCGCCTTTCGAGCACGAGATCGAGATGCTTCGGCGCGCGGTTGACCGGGCTATCGAACCGGTTCTGAAGCCTGCCCGCGTCGCCTCCCCGCGGCTTGCGGGAACGGGAGGGACCGCTGTGACCCTGGCTGCGATGCTCGATGGCCTGCCGGTCGAGCGGATCGAGGCGTCGACGGTCAACGGACTGCGTGTCGAGAGGACCGCGCTCACAGCGTTGTTCGAAGAGATGAGGCGTCTGAAGGTCTCAGAGAGGGCGCGCATGACCGGCCTGGACGCCGGACGCGCTCCGGTCATCCTCGCGGGGACGCTTTGCGTCATGCGTGTGATGGAGCACCTCGACGCTTCCGTCATGACGGTCAGTCTGTCCGATTTGCTCGAAGGGATTCTGATGGATCAGTTGAAGGGAGAAAAACATGCGTCATAAGGACATTGCATTCGGTTACACATTCGATGACCTCATTCTTGTGCCGGCCCACTCCAAGGTTCTGCCTGCGGAGGTGGATGTCACGACCCGGCTTTCGCGGAAGATCGCCCTGAATATCCCGATCGTGAGCGCGGCGATGGATACGGTGACCGAGGCGGACACCGCTATCACGATGGCCAGGCAGGGGGGGCTCGGGTTCATCCACAAGAACATGCCGATCGAGCGGCAGGTCCTGGAGGTCGAACAGGTCAAGAAGTCCGAAAGCGGCATGATCATCGATCCGATCACCATCGAGCCGGAGAGCCGGCTTCACGATGTTGTCGCTATCATGGAAAAGTACCGGATTTCCGGAGTACCGGTCGTCAAGGACGGCAATCTCGTCGGCATCATCACCAACCGCGATCTGCGCTTCGAGACCAACCTCGACCAGGAGGTCCGGGCGGTCATGACGAAAGACAACCTCGCCACGGCCCGGATGGGGATCACGCTGGAGGAATCAAAGGCCATCCTGCATGCCCGCCGCATCGAAAAACTGCTGGTCGTGGACGAGGAGGGGAAGCTTCGGGGCCTGATCACGATCAAAGATATCGAGAAGATCAAGAAGTACCCCAATTCCTGTAAGGATACACTCGGGAGGCTGCGGGTCGGGGCGGCCGTCGGCATCGGGGGCGACATGATGGAGCGGGTGGCTGCACTCATCGGGGCCAATGTGGACGTGCTGGTGGTGGACACCGCGCACGGGCACTCGGCCATGGTGCTCGAGGCGGTCGCGATGATCAAGAAGCGCTACGGCGATGTAGAACTGCTGGCCGGCAATATCGCGACGGCCGACGGCGTGCGGGCCCTGATCGATGCGGGCGCGGATGGGGTCAAGGTCGGAGTCGGGCCGGGGTCGATCTGCACGACCCGGGTCGTTGCCGGGGTCGGCGTTCCACAGATGACGGCCATCATGGATTGCTCCGAGGCCTGCCGCAAGGCCGGCGTGCCGCTCATCGGGGACGGCGGCATCAAGTTTTCCGGGGACTTGACCAAGGCCCTGGCAGGCGGCGCCGATTCGGTCATGATCGGGAGCCTCTTTGCCGGGACGGAGGAGAGCCCCGGTGAGACGATCCTTTATCAGGGCCGAACCTACAAGGTCTACCGCGGCATGGGGTCCCTCGAGGCCATGAAGGAGGGGAGCAAGGACCGCTATTTCCAGGAAAAGGCCGAATCCGACAAGAAGCTGGTCCCGGAAGGGATCGTCGGCCGCGTCCCGTATCGCGGACCTTTGGCCGACACGATCTATCAACTGGTCGGCGGATTGAGGGCCGGGATGGGCTACCTCGGGTGCCCCGACATCCGGACCCTCCAGGAGCGTGCGGAGTTTGTCCAGATCACTCCGGCAGGCTTGAGAGAGAGCCATGTCCATGATGTCATCATCATCAAAGAGGCGCCCAATTACCGGATCGAGTAGGCGAAGGAGGGCCCTGAAGCCCGCCGGGACCCGAACGGGTCAAGACCCTTGCGGAACAGACGGAGACGGATGGATTCATGACCAGTCAACTTTACAAGCAAAAGATCCTGATCCTGGACTTCGGGTCGCAGTACACCCAGCTCATCGCGCGCCGCGTCCGTGAGGCGCAGGTCTACTGCGAAATCCACCCTTTCAACCTGGCGCTTGAAAAGATCGAGGCGTATGCCCCGAAGGGGATCATCCTTTCGGGGGGGCCTGCGAGCATCTATGACGCCGATGCGCCGCTGCTGCGGCGTGAGATCCTGGAGATGCGCGTACCGATCCTGGGCATCTGCTACGGGATGCAGTCCATCACCTTTCTGCTCGGGGGCCGGGTGGCGCGGGCCGAGGACCGGGAATACGGTCATGCGACGATCGATATCCAGGACGACAAGGATTTGTTCCACGGGCTCGGTGAACAGGAAGGCCGGATGATGGTCTGGATGAGCCACGGGGACCGGATCGAGGCCATGCCCTCCGGGTTCACGGCACTGGCCGGGAGCCGCAACAGCCCGGTGGCGGCGATGGCGGACCCTTCCCGGCGCATCTTCGGGGTGCAGTTTCATCCGGAGGTGGTTCACACCCCCGACGGCACCCGGCTCCTCAAGAATTTCCTCTACACGATCTGCGGGTGCGAACCGACCTGGACCATGGCGTCCTTTGCGCGCCGGACCATCCGCAGTCTGCGTGAACGGATCCAGGACGACCGGGTCATCTGCGGACTGTCCGGGGGGGTCGACTCCTCGGTGACCGCCGTCCTGCTCCACAAGGCCATCGGGCCGCAGCTGAGCTGCATCTTCGTCGACAATGGTCTCCTGCGCCTCAACGAGGCCCGGGAGGTGATGGAGCTTTTCGGGGATCACTACGGGATGGACATCCATCTGGTGGATGCCTCGGACCATTTCCTTGCCTGCCTGGAGGGGGTCACCGACCCCGAGAGGAAGCGCAAGATCATCGGCAGGGAGTTCATCGCCGTCTTCGAGAAGAAGGCCAAGGAACTGGGCGACGCGCGCTATCTCGCCCAGGGGACCCTGTACCCCGACGTGATCGAAAGCGTCTCCTTCAAAGGGCCTTCGGCGACGATCAAGAGCCACCACAACGTGGGGGGGCTGCCTGAACAGATGAACCTCGAGCTGATCGAGCCCCTGCGCGAACTGTTCAAGGACGAGGGACGTCAGGTGGGGGTCGAACTCGGCCTCCCGCGGGAGATGGTCATGCGCCAGCCCTTCCCCGGACCGGGGCTTGCCGTGCGGATCCTCGGCGAGGTGACCCGCGAGCGGTTGGAGATTGTGCGCGCGGCCGACGCGATCGTGATCGAAGAGATCCGCAACGCCGGGCTGTACGAAAAGGTATGGCAGTCCTTCGCCGTGCTGCTGCCCGTCCGGACCGTCGGCGTGATGGGGGACGAGCGCACCTACGAGCACGTCATCGCCGTGCGTGTCGTGGACAGCCTGGATGCCATGACCGCAGACTGGTCGCGGATCCCCTACCAGGTGATGGGCCGCATCTCCAATCGGATCATCAACAGCGTCAAGGGGGTCAACCGGGTCGTCTACGACATCTCCTCCAAACCCCCGGCGACCATCGAGTGGGAGTGAACTCCGTTCCGGCCCGCAGGGGGGGCGATGGGACCCCGGACCTCAGACGCCGTTTTTGAGGGCGTGCAGAGCGGCCCCGAAGGCCCCTACGGTGCGCGGTTCGGCGGGCACGCGGACGGGGCGGCCCAGTTCCTCCGATAGCAGGGCGACCACCCCTTGGTTGAGAGCCACGCCCCCGGTCATCGTGACCTGGCCCTGGACGCCTACCACCTTCACCATGCTGACGACGCGGTGTACGATGGAGCGGTGGATGCCACGGATGATCTCCTCCCTCGGGTGGTTACGCGCTACGAGCGAGACCACCTCGCTCTCCGCGAAGACGGTGCACACACTGCTGATCGTGGCTTCACCGCGCGCCTCGAGGGAGAGGCGTCCGAGGTCCCCGAGCGGGACCTCCAGCTTGGCGGCCATCACGTCCAGGAAGCGGCCGGTCCCGGCTGCACACTTATCGTTCATGGTAAAATCGAGGACCCTCCCGCCTGTCCCCACCTGAATCACCTTCGAATCCTGCCCTCCGATGTCGATTACGGTCCCTGTGTCCGGAAAAAGACGCCACGCCCCCAGGGCATGGCAGGAGATCTCCGTGATGCGTTTGGCGGCGAAGGGGACCGATATCCTCCCGTAGCCCGTCGCCACGGCGGCCTCGATGGCCTCGGCCGGCAGACCCGCCTGGGCGAGGGCGGCCTCGAAGGCCTTTTCGGCCGCCCGGGTGCTGTGGAATCCGGTCTCCAGGATGCTTTCCCCGACGATGCGGGCCTCTGAATCCAGAATGACGGCCTCTGTGCTGAGGGATCCGACGTCGATGCCGGCGGCATAGTGCATCGTTCTTTCCTTATGCATTTTCGAGCGCCTCGAAAAAGGCCTCGAGGCGCGTTCGGGTCTGCTCCTCGGCGTATGCCCGCTCATCGGCGATGTCGGCCTCGATGACCACCGACGGGATCGATAGGCGTTCGAGGAGGAGGCGTTTGATATCGTACTGGCCGACGGAGTAAGGCTTGCAGCTCCGGGCCGAGTGGATCACCAGCCCGTCGACCCGGTATTCCCGGATCAGGCGCTCCATGAGATTCAGCCGGTGCTCGAGATGATGGTTCAGGATAACACAGCTGTAAGCCTTCGCCAAGGACTCCAGGGGGCGTCCCGGGTCGAGCAGGGGCGTGGTCTCCGCCCAGGCGTTCGTGTAGGTGGCGGTGACGAAGGCCATCCCGTGCGAGGCGAAGAGGTTCGCGTGCTCCCGCATCCGGGGCCAGATGGCGATATTGTCCCACATGAGGCGCTTGCGCTCCTCGCGGATGGCTCCGATGCCCCGTTCTGCGCGCTCCTCCAATTCTTCCAGGAGCAGGCGGTAGTAGCCCCTGGCCGACTCCAGACCGCGGAGGGACACGATCGGCAGCATGTGGGCGAAGGCGTCGAAGATGGTCATCGGGGCTGGTCGGGTCTTCATCGTGGCGAGCACCCGCCCCCAGAGAAGCGAGGTTTCTTTTGCGAGATCGATGGTCCATGAAAAGGCCTCCCGGTCGAAGGACCGCCCGCTGATGCCCTCGAGCTGCAGGATGATGGCCTCCATCTGCCCCACCATGTATTCAAGGTCCGGCCCGTCCTCCGCGTCCCCGAAGCGATAAGGGGTGTCGAAAAGAATGAGCGGGATGTCGTAACGCGCCGCCAGGATCTTGTACCAATAGAGCACGGTCTGGCAGATGTTGTTCGAAGCGAAGAGAAGGTCCGGCCGGGGGAGCCTTCCGACGGGGGTGTTTCCGGTGAGGGCGTGCCCCAGGTCGATGCGCGCGTAGGAGCAGAGATCGGGGCTGTAGCCGTGCTCTTCGGCATGGGCGCACAGACGCCCGCCGACCTTCTGGGCGCCGCACAAAGCACTGTGGTTTTCAGGGTAGAGGGTGTAATACCCGAAAGGGCGCAGGATCTCGACCGGCGCGCCGCTCGTGACCCAGGCGACAGGCATGGCCCCCGGTGCGTAGCGGGAGAGAAAATAATGACGGCCGATGAGCTCCTTGAGGCGCCGGGTAGCAGCCAAGGGGGGTGCGAACAGGGGGTCGGGCGGGCGTGCAGACCGTTTCTTCCCGATCTTTGCGAAGCGCATGGCGGCCGGTGCGCCGATGTCCTTCATGAAGCGGTATCGGATGGCAGGCAGAAAGGTCATGGTCTCTCCATTCAGGGAAGCATCTCCAGAAAGGCCTCGAGGCGCGTCGCCGTCTGGCCGCTCAGGCCGCTGTTCAGGCCGGTCTCGATGACGAGCGAGGGGAGGCCGAGGCGCTTGAGGCCGGAACGAAGCTCCGGCAGATCGAAGGCCTCCGGCTCGCAGAAGGTGACGGTCCAGAAGATGACGCCGCCGGCCGAGGCCGATCGAGCCATGGCGGCCAGCCGCTCGAGGCGCTGCTTCAGAGGGGACGAGCCGGTGCTGCAGGGGGGGAGGGCGAAGAAGCGCTCGGCCGCGCGCTCCCAAGGGTCGGCCGAGCGGGGCGCATGGGCCGGTATGCGGCGGCCGGCATTGAGGAGGTCGTCGTCCGCCACCCGGACCCCGAGATCGTCCAAGGCTTCGAGGATCTCCGGCGGGTTGGAAAGGATGCAGCTCAGGAGCACCCGTTTGCCGCCCGTGGCCTCCCCCTTGCAGACCGCCCGGAAGCGCTCGATCCGCGGAAGGAAATCGTCCGGGTGCAGGTATTCGGCCTGGCGGACGAAGCTGTAGAACTCCGCGTTCGAGCAGACGAGACCGCCGCCTGCCCTGAGGGCGTAGAGCGCCTCGAGCGCCCGGTCCAGCTCGAGCGCCTGAGCCGAACGTGCCGCCCACTGTGCCGGGTCGAGAGGGCCGAAGCGCTTGGCGAGGCGTTCGGCCAGCAGCCTGGTCTGTTGGATGTAATACCTTCGAGCGGGGGCCGGGCATGTCGATTTGGGCGTGTAGAAGAAGTAGACCGGGAGATCCGGCTGGAGGTAATGGGCGGTGAGCGATGCCAGGTTCTGGAGCGTATCGCAGAGGTGCGGGAAAAGGATGCCGTCGAGGCCCCGCGCACGGCTGTCGAGGATCAGTTCGAGCCCGCGTTTCGCAACCGGGCAGATGTAAGACTGCAGGTGCGCGTCCGCGCGGCTGGTTTCGATCGGCGGATCCCATATCTCGACGGGCAGGATGTCGAAGGACCAGAGGAGTTCGCGCGGGTAGTGGCCAGGGAAGACGCCGAAGATCTTTCGGCCGTGCGAGGCCTTCTGCGCCTGGATGTAGTCCTTCCGATCCGGCGCTGAAAAGGCCTCGGAAGAAGGAAGTGAGTTTTCGCCTGAGGCATCCGGCCCGTGCATTTTGGCCGTTCTGCCTGAGGATTCTGGAAAGGTGTTTTTCACGGGCGTCACTCCGTCTCGAAGCCATCACTCGCGGCGATTGATAAAAAAGCGACCCCTGCCGACAGGACGTTCACAGGCCCGGTGCCTGCACTGCCTGGTCTTCAGCCGAGACCGTCCGCTGCGGCCTTCATCCGCGTCGACCGGGGTCCCCGTCTGCGGGACCCGCAGGGTGATGGCCCGGATCCGAAGGGAAAAAACGCCGTCATTCGAAAATATACCTAAAATTATACGGTATTCTTGCAGAGGATTGGGAAAATTCATGCCTGGGCATGCGGCCTCGGGGATGATCGTTGCAAATCGGCTCCGGTTGGATATATGCTCCCTGGTGGCCGGAATAACGGTAAGGGAGGGCTTGCACGCGTTGCCGACTTTGAACGATCAGCACCGCCGCTGGGCGATATTCGCCATCACGGCGGCCAACTTCTTTCTGTCCCAATTCTATCGGGCGACCAATGCGGTCATCGCGCCGCAGCTGACGGCCGATCTACGTCTCGACACAGCCGATCTCGGCTTCCTTTCGGCGGCGTTTTTCTACGCCTTCGCCCTGACGCAGATCCCCCTCAGCATCTTCCTCGACCGGGTCGGCGCGCGCAGGATGATGACCGGCCTCGGTGTTGCAGGGGTCGTCGGGGCGGTGGCCTTCGCCTCGGCGGATTCCCTTTCGATGGGGGTGTTCGGGCGTCTTCTCCTGGGGATCGGGATGGCCTGCAACTTGATGGGGACGCTCAAGCTCATGACAAGCTGGTTCAGTCCCCTCCACTTCGCCACCCTCTCGGGGATCGTCTTCGCCATCGGGACGATCGGCAACATGGCGGCCACGACCCCCCTGGTCCTTCTGGTCGATCTCGTGGGGTGGCGCTGGGCCTTTCTGACGGTGGCTGCGGCGAACCTGGTCCTTGTCGCCGCCCTGTACGCCGTCGTCCGGGACGCCCCGGATAAGGGGAAAGACAGAACTGAAAAGGGTGCAGAGGGCGGGGGTGGGCATTCCATCGCCCGTCTTGCCGTGCTGCTGAAAAACCGCGACTACTGGATCATATCGACTGGGAGCTTCGTCGGGTACGGCATCTTCGCCTCCTTCCAGACCCTTTGGGCGGGCCCTTATCTGATGAAGGTGATGGGCCTCACGCCGGTGCAGACGGGCAACCTGATTTTTCTCCTGAACGTGGGCATGATCCTGGGGAGCCCGTTCTGGGGGGGAGTTTCGGACCGTCTCGTCCGCACGCGCAAATGGATCATCGTGCTCGGCTTGGCGACCTTTGCGGCGATGACCGGAATCCTCGCCATCCTGCCCGCCGGTATGGCCTTTGTCTGGTTGGCCTTGCTGATCACGACCCTCGGGATGTTTCGGGCCTCGGGTCAGCTCATGTACACCCATATCAAGGAGCGGATGCCGTCCGAGATGGCGGGCATGGCCATGACGGGCATCAACTTTTTCACCATGATCGGCCCGGCGGCGTTTCTGCATGGCCTCGGGGCTTTGATGCAGAGGATCTTTCCCGGGGATTCGCAAGGGCCGGCCGCCTTCAGCGCAGCGCTCCTGCTGTGCAGCGGGTGTCTGGCGGCCGTCACTCTGTTGTACTGCTTCTCACGCGACACTCGGGACCTCAGGCGGCCGGTTGGATGACCGTCCGATCAGATCCTCCTGGCCATACAACCCGGCCGGCATTTCGGAGGGAGGCCGTCTGCAGAGCGCTCGATTCCCCTCGAGGAGCTATCCCCTACTTGAACGAATGGCAGGTGTGTACCAGGAGCGCCCCGCTCCTGGAAACTAAATTCCGTAAATTACCAGATACCAGTGGCTGTGTCCAATGCGGCTTCCGCCGCAATCTCAAGTCCGGTGCTCGATCGGGACGAAGGGGAATCGATATGAGAGATTCGATGGCGATCAGAGAAGAATTTCCGGTCACCCGCTCCTACACCTACCTGAACCACGCCGCCGTCTCGCCGATGCCGCGGCGCGTGGCGGCGGGGCTGACCCGCCTGAACGAAGACAGGGTGCACCACGGAATTGTCATGTTCCCGGAGTGGATGAAGCGAATCGGCGAGGTCCGCGGGCTCCTGGCGCGGCTGATCGGTGCGGAGGATCAGGAAATCGCCTTTGTCGGCAACACCTCCGAGGGGCTGAGCGCGGTCGCGGGGGGGATCGACTGGCAGGCGGGCGACGCGGTCCTGGTGTCACGCCCTGATTTCCCGTCCAACATCTACCCCTGGCTCGATCTCGAGAGGAAGGGGGTCCAGGTGGTCTTCGTGGAGCGCCGAAGGGGGATCGTGGACCCGGGAGATGTCCGCAGGGCGCTCAGGAAAGGGGCGCGGCTCCTTGCGGTCAGTTCGGTGGATTTTCTGACCGGTGGCGCTTCCGACCTGCAGGCCCTCGGCGGGCTCTGCCGGGAGGAGGGCCTCCTTTTCTGCGTCGATGCGATCCAGAGCCTCGGGGTGCTGCCGATCGATGTTCGCTCGTCAGGGATTCATTTCCTTGCGGCGGGGGGGCACAAGTGGCTCCTGGGTCCCCTGGGATGCGGGATGCTCTATGTGGACCAGGAAGCGGTCCGCCGGCTCCACCCGACGCAGATCGGCTGGAGGAGCGTCGAGAATGAAGAGGATTTTTTCAACATCCGTTACGAACTCAAATCCGGCGCCGCCAAACTCGAACCCGGTACGCCGAACGTCTCCGGCATCTACGCACTGGGCTCTGCCGTCGAACTCCTTCTGGAGGCGGGGATCGACGCGGTCCGACGCCGCATTTTCCATTTGAACGACCTTCTGGCTGCGGGGCTTTCGCAAAGGGGCCTCGAGATCGTGACCCCGATGTCTCCCCTCGAGCGTTCGGGCATCCTGACCTTCAGGCCGCGCGGGGACGCGCCGCCCCTCTTCAAGGCGATGCTGAAAGAGCGTGTGCTTGTCTCGGAGCGGGGAGGTCTGATCCGGCTCTCACCCCATTTCTACAACGACGAAGCCGATGCGGCGCGGTTTTTCGAGGTCCTCGACAGGCTTTCGTAGGGACGGGGATCTGGCTGCCGCCGATCATTCATCGGTCCGCAGGACCGTCTTTTCGAACCATTCCTTGAGTTCGTCCCGCACCATCCTGAAGGCCTCGAGCCTTTCCTCGTCGTCGCCTTCGGCGGCGGCCGGGTCCCTGAAGCCCTTGTGGACCCGCTTGTAACCGGCCGGGAAGACCGGGCACGACTCGTGCGCATGGTCGCAAAGGGTGACGACCCATTCGAAATCCTGGCCCAGGAAACGGTCGATCGATTTCGATTGCTGCCGGCTGATATCCATCCCGAGTTCTGACATGGCTCGGCGGGCGATCGGGTGGACCTCCGTCGGTTCGGTGCCGGCGCTGAAGGCCTGATAGCGGTCACCGTAAAGATGGTTGACGAGCGCCTCGGCCATTTGCGATCGGGCGGAGTTGTGCGTACAAACGAACAGGATGGTCTTCCGTTCCAAATCCATGGGTGCAGGATGCCTCCAACTATGAGATCATCGGTTGATCCCCGGATGGGGGCGGATCCGGGGGAGTTCCGGGGCGCCTCCGCGGTTCACCCGGTGCGGGCGGCGAGCGGGGGTTCTTTGAGGACGATGTTGAAGGTGCTGCCTTTGCCCGGGGTGCTTTCGACCTCCAATCGGCCGCCGTGGGCCTGGACGATGTGCTTCACGATGGCCAGGCCCAGTCCCGTTCCCCCCTCCTGCCTGCTGCGTGCCTTATCGACGCGGTAGAAGCGTTCGAAGATGCGCGAGAGGTGTTCCTTCGGGATGCCGTAGCCTTGGTCGCTGATTCGGAGTTCGACACCCTCGGGTGTCGTGCGGGCATCGATCCGCACCTCTTTGCCCGGGTCGCTGTATTTGATGGCATTGTCCAGGAGATTGACGATGGCCTGCTCGAGCCTCAGGGGGTCCATGCCGACCTCGAGATCCGCCGGGCAGCGGATGCTCAACCGGATCTCCTTCAGCCGGGCGGGTTCCGCGCAGACCTGCACGGCCGTCTGAATGACGTCGAGCAGCCGCTCTCTGGTCAGACGAATCTCCCCGTTTTCCGTCTCTTTTTCGATCCGCGACAGGCTCAGCAGGTCCTTGATGATGGCCTCGAGACGGGCCACGTGCTTCTCGATGATCCCGAGGAACCTCTGCGCGTTTTCCGGCTCCGTGAGGGCGCCTTCCTTCAGGGTTTCCACGAATCCTTTGATCGCCGTCAAGGGGGTTCTGAGCTCATGGGAGACATTGGCGACGAAATCCCGACGCACATTCTCCAACTGGCGCAGCCGGGTCACATCGTTCAGGACGATGAGGACGCCTATTTGCAGGCCCTCCCCGTCGCGGAGGATCGAACTGCCGGCTTTCAGAAAGCGCTGGGTATTGCCGGCCAGGACCAGTTCCTGTTCGATGGGTTCGCGGTGGTCGATGGTGTCCCTCGCGAACCGCTGCAGGCCCGGGTAGCGGGCCACCTCCTGAAGGCTGCGTCCGCGTGCGTCCTGCGGGGTCCATCCCAGCATGACCCCCGCCGCAGCGTTCAGGGTAAGGATCCGTTCGTCCATATCGAGTGCGATCACACCGTCTGCCATGCTGGCCAGGATCGCCTCCATTTCGTTGCGCTGCTGGGTGGCCGCAAGGATCTGGCCGCGGAGTTCCACGGCCATCCCGTAGATCGCTTCGGCCAGGGAAGCGATTTCTGTTCCACCCTTTTCAACAGGGGGCCTCGATGGGGCGTCTCCGGCCGAAAGTCCTTCGGCCCACTCCCTGAGAATGTTCACGGGGCGCACGATCCGGCGCGAGACCAGAAAGGCCAGAAGGGCAGCGAGAACCGCCGTCAGTACGCCGCCCTCGACCATTCGCACCTTCGCTTTCCGGACCGTTTCCTTGATGTGATCGATCGGGGTGGCGGCCCGCACGAAACCCATCATGCGGCCTTCCTTGAAAAGGGGCAGGGCTGCATACAGAAAATGGTAATCCGTTGTGCGGCTGAAGCGCTGGATGTGACCGAACCCTGTGACGGCTGCCTGTTTGATCTCGGGCCGGTCGAGATGGTTGTCCATTTTGCCCGGATCTTCACGGGAGTCGCCGATGACCCGGCCGTCGGCCAAGAGGACCGTCAGCCGGGTGGTACTCATCCGTCCGGTGGCCTTGCAGAACTGATCGACTGCTGCTTCGTTGAGCGGATCGAGGTGTTGCAGGATCTGGGGAGAGACCATGCCGGCGCGGATGCCGAGGTCCTGGAGGGCTTGGTCGAAGATGAAACCGGTGAGCAGGTGCGTGGCGAACCAGGCGGAGGCCATGATAGCGAGGAGGGTGATGAGAAGATAGGAAGGGTAGAGCTGCCAGATGAGCCGCCTTCTTTTCGTCATCGATCTATTCCTTGAAGCGGTAACCGACGCCGCGCACCGTTTCGATGTAGTGTCCTGCGCCCCCGAGCTTTTTCCGAAGGCCGACGATTTGGACGTCGACCGACCGGTCCGTAACCGGGTAGTCGTCTCCGCGAACTGCATCGACGATCTGTGCGCGTGTAAAGACCCATCCGGGCCTCCGGGCCAGATAATTCAGGATCTCGAATTCGCTGAAGGTCAGCTGCAGCGGTTCGCCGTTCAGGAGGACCTCATGCCGCCCGGGGTGGATGACGAGGTCGTGGATGCGCAGCACCCCTTCGGGATCGGGTTCAGGCGGGGTTTTGCGACGGAGCACGGCCTTGACCCGGGCGGTCAGCACGCGCGGGCTGAACGGTTTGGTCACATAGTCGTCCGCCCCCAGTTCGAGTCCGGTGACGACATCCGTCTCCTCCCCCTTGGCGGTCAGCATGATGATCGGGATGTGCCGGATCTTCGGATCATATTTGATGAGGCGGGCGACCTCCAGCCCGTCGATCCCCGGGAGCATCAGATCGAGCAGGAGGAGGTCCGGCGGGTTTGCCTTGACCAGTTTCAGGGCGTCTTCCCCGGTCTCGGCACAGGTGATTTGGAAGCTTTCCCTGGAAAGATTGAAACGAACCAGTTCCAGGATGTCCGCTTCATCATCGACAACGAGGATCTGTTGTGTCGGCATGGTTCTTCGCCTTCATCGGCCTTTTTCGTCCGAAGGAAATCTTTGGGTTCAATCTCGGTGTCCATCCGCGCGATGGCGTGTGCGGCGACCAATCCGTACGCCTCGGCACTGCCGCTTGTTTTCCCTCGTCTTGGCCAGACCGCGCGGCGCGAAGCGGTGGGGCAGATCCGGAACCAGTTTCGTGTCCGAAGCCTCGCTTCCCGGCGGACTTCAGATCGAACCGTGAATAATCAGCAGAATATACAGCGAATGTTAGGATCGCGCAAGAAAGGTGTTAGAAAATGGAAAAGGGGCGGATGCATTCATCGTCCTGCAAAAAAGAATGCCGCCCCCTTCGTTGCCGCTTCTGGTGCGTTTACTCCATGCAGGTCTTCGAGAAGTGCTCGTCGATGGGGACCGGGTAGCAGCCGTCGAAGCAGGCCAGACAGAGTTCGGACCGCGGGATGACGGTGGCCCGGACAAGGTTTTCGATGTGGAGGTAGCCGAGGCTGTCGAGGCCGATATAGTCCCGGATTTCATCGACCGAATTCTCGGCGGCGATCAACTCGCCACGGGTCGTGAAATCGATTCCGTAGTGGCAGGGGAAGCGGTGCGGGGGGCAGCTGACCAGCATGTGCACCTCGCGGGCCCCGATCTTGCGAAGCGTCTGGATGCGGGTGCGGGCCGTCGTGCCGCGGATGATGGAATCCTCGATGATCAGAACCCGCTTGCCCTTGAGCATCTCTTTCACCGGGTTCAGTTTGACCTTGACCCCGAAGTCGCGCATGCTCTGAGAGGGCTGGATGAAGGTCCGGCCGACGTAATGGTTCCGGATGACGCCCATCTCGAGTGGGAGGCCCGAGGCCTGCGCATAGCCGAGGGCGGCGTAATTGCCCGAGTCTGGAAAGGGCATGACGAAGTCGACGTCGCGCGGGAACTCCTCCGCCAGCAGCTCTCCCTGCCGCTTGCGGAAGAGGTAGACGTTCTGTCCGAAGATCGTGCTGTCGGGCCGCGCGAAGTAGATCATTTCGAAGATGCACTGGCTTTTGGGGCAGGAGACGGCCGCGGGGATGCTCCGGAGCCCGTTCGCGTCGATGATGAGGATCTCCCCCGGGGCGATCTCCCGGATGAATTCGGCCTCGATCAGGTCCAGGGCGCAGCTCTCCGAGGTGATGACGTAGCTCGAGTTGACCTTTCCGAGGCAGAGCGGCCGGAATCCGTTGGGATCCCTGACCGCCACGAGGCTGTCCTCCGTCATGAGAACCATCGAATAGGCGCCCCTGACCCGCTGCATGGTCTCGGTGAGGGCCTTTTCGAGGCCGTCGCGCAGGTTTTTGGCGACCAGATGGAGGACCACCTCGCTGTCCATGCTGGTCTGGAAGATGGAGCCCTGATCTTCGAGCTCCGAGCGGATCTGCCTGGCGTTGACGAGATTGCCGTTGTGGGCGATGGCGAGGGAATGGCCCGAGAACTGGACGCGGAAGGGCTGCGCGTTGACGAGAAGTGAGGAGCCGGTCGTGGAGTAGCGCACGTGCCCGAGCGCCATGTGCCCCTTGAGGCGGTTGAGGATCGGCTCGTCGAAGATGTCGGGGACGAGCCCCATGGCCTTGTGCTCCTGGACGCGCCGGCCGTCGGAGGTGACGATCCCGGCGCTCTCCTGCCCGCGGTGCTGCAGGGCGTAGAGGCCGAAGTAGGTCAGCTTGGCGGCATCCTCATGGTTGTAAACGGCAAAGATGCCGCACTCGTCGTGCGGCCGGTCTTCAAGGAGGTGGGGCCGCAGGCAGAGGGCGTCCGCGCAGGGCTTCAACGTATCTCGGGTGTCGTTCGGCACGGTTCGATTCCAATCGTTTCAAGGGGCTTGCTGCATCCGGGGCAGGGCCGGACCTGCCGGAGCACTTCCCCTGGTTGAGGTTAAGGTTGGGTGTGGTACTCCTGGATGGTCTTCACCGTCAGATCCCCCTGGGCCATGGCCTCGATGGCGAGCGCGGTCGCCTTCGCGCCCGCGAGGGTCGTCGTGTACGGGAGGTCGAGGGCGAGGGCCGCCCGCCGGATGGCCGAGGATTCCGAAACGGCCTTTTTGCTGCTGGTGGTGTTGANCACCAGGGCGATCTCCCTGTTCTTGATCATGTCGAGGATGTGCGGCCGTCCTTCACGGACCTTGTTGACCGGGGTGTTGGCGATGCCGTGCCCTTCCAGAAAACGGGATGTTCCATGCGTGGCCAGGATCTCGAAGCCAAGCCCGGCCAGCAGACGGGCTGTTCTGATCAGGGTGTCGCGTTTGTCCGAATCGCGGACGCTCACAAAGACCCTGCCCTCAACCGGCAGCCGCTGACCGGCGGCCAGTTGGGACTTCGCGAAGGCGCGCCCGAAGGTCGCGTCGATGCCCATCACCTCGCCCGTCGATTTCATCTCCGGCCCGAGCACGGTGTCCACGTCGGGGAAGCGTGAGAAGGGAAAGACCGATTCCTTGCAGGAGACGTGCGCGGGAGCGGCCTCTTCCATCAACCCGAGATCCTTCAGCGCGGCTCCCATGATCACCCTGGTGGCGAGCCGCGCAAGCGGCACACCGGTGGCCTTGCTGACGAAGGGCACGGTGCGGGAGGCGCGCGGATTCACTTCGAGCACGTAGACGACTCCGTCCTTCACTGCGTATTGGATGTTCATGAGGCCTACCACCCCGAGTTCCCTTGCGAGGGCGCAGGTGTGCCGCTTCAGTTCGTCGACGACGGCGGGCGGGAGGGACATGGGCGGCAGCACGCAGGCGCTGTCCCCGCTGTGGATCCCGGCCTCCTCGATGTGCTCCATGATCCCGCCGATCAGGGTGTCCTGTCCGTCCGACAGGGCGTCCACGTCGATCTCGGTGGCGTCTTCGAGGAAGCGGTCGATCAGGATGGGCTTCCCGGGCGAGACATCCACAGCCGAGGTCATGTAGTAGAGGAGATCCTGTTCGTCGTAGACGATCTCCATCGCCCGGCCGCCGAGGACGAACGAGGGGCGCACCACAACGGGAAAGCCGATGGCGCGGGCGACCTGAACGGCCTGCTCCGGGGTGACGGCGATCCCGTTTTCGGGCTGGAGGATGCCGAGCTTGCGGAGAAGCGCCTGGAAGCGCTCCCGGTCCTCGGCGCGGTCGATGCTGTCGGGGGACGTCCCGAGGATGGATACGCCGGCCTCGGCCAAGGGCACGGAGATGTTGAGGGGGGTTTGACCCCCGAACTGGACGATGACCCCTTCGGGCTGCTCCTGGCGCACCAGGTGGAGGACGTCTTCCGTCGTCAGCGGCTCGAAATAGAGCTTGTCCGAGGTGTCGTAGTCGGTGCTCACGGTTTCGGGGTTGCTGTTCACCATGATGCTCTCGATCCCGAGTTCCCGGAGCGCCATCGAGGCCTGCACACAGCAGTAGTCGAACTCGATCCCCTGGCCGATCCGGTTCGGCCCGCCGCCGAGGATCATGACCTTCCGCCGGTCCGAGCGGCGGATCTCGTTTTCCTGCTCGTAGGTGGAGTAGAAGTAGGGTGTGTAGGCCTCGAACTCCGCCGCGCAGGTGTCGACCAGCTTGTAGACCGGCTCCACCCCTTTGGCGAAGCGCACGGTCCGGACGGCCTCTTCGGTGGTCCCGTGGAGGAGGGCGAGCTGCCGGTCCGAGAAGCCGCAGGCCTTGATCTCCTTGAGCTCTTCGGCATTCCAGTCCTCGAGCCGTTCACCGGCCCCGGCCAGCGTGTGGATCCGGGTCTCCGCGGCGAAGATCTGCTCCAGGTGAAAGAGGAACCAGGGGTCGATACGTGTCAACGCGTGGATTCGTTCGAGGTCCATCCCCAGGCGGAAGGCCTCGCGGATATAGAAGAGGCGTTGCGAGTTCGGATGGATCAGCCTTTCCTCCACCTCGTGCGGGTCCGGGGGCGGATCCAGGCTTCGGGGGTTGTCCGCCCCGAAGCCGGCACGCCCGATCTCGAGCGAGCGGACGGCCTTCTGCAGCGCCTCCTTGAAGGTCCGGCCGATGGCCATGGTCTCCCCCACCGATTTCATCGAGGTGGTCAGGAGATCCCGGGACCCGGGGAATTTCTCGAAGGTCCAGCGCGGGATCTTGACGACGCAGTAGTCGATGGTGGGCTCGAAGGAGGCGCGGGTCTCGCGCGTGATGTCGTTGGGGATCTCGTCCAGGGTGTACCCGACGGCGAGCTTCGCGGCGATCTTGGCGATGGGGAAGCCGGTCGCCTTGGAGGCGAGGGCGGAGCTGCGCGAAACGCGCGGGTTCATTTCGATCACCACCATCTCGCCGGTCCGGGGGTGCACGGCGAACTGGATGTTGGATCCGCCGGTCTCGACCCCGATCTCGCGGATGATGCGGATCGCCGCATCGCGCATCGCCTGGTATTCGCGGTCCGTCAGGGTCTGCGCAGGGGCCACGGTGATGCTGTCGCCCGTGTGCACCCCCATGGGGTCGAGGTTTTCGATGGAGCAGATGATCACCACGTTGTCCTTGAAATCCCGCATCACCTCGAGCTCGAACTCCTTCCAGCCGATGAGGGACTCCTCCATGATGATCTCAGTGATCATGCTGGCGGCAAGCCCGGACGAGGCGAGGGCTTCCATCTCCTCCTGGTTGTAGGCGATGCCGCTCCCGATCCCGCCCAGCGTGAAGCTGGCCCGGATGATGAGCGGGTAGCCGATCCGGGCGGCGGCGGTGCGGGCCTGTTCCATGTTGCGGACGATGTCGCTCCGGGGAACCCGCAGGCCGATCCGTTCCATGGCGTCGCGGAACTGCTCCCGGTCTTCGGCCTTCAGAATGACGGGGAGCGAGGCCCCGATCATCTCCACCCCGAGCCTTTCGAGGGCCCCCGTTTCGGCCACCTTGACGGCGGTGTTCAGGCCCGTCTGCCCGCCGAGGGTCGGCAGGATGGCCTGGGGCCTTTCCCTTTCGAGGATCTGGACGACCATCTCGGGGGTGATGGGCTCGATGTAGGTGCGGTGGGCCGTCTCGGGGTCGGTCATGATGGTGGCGGGGTTGCTGTTGATCAGCACCACCTCGTAGCCTTCCTCTTTCAGGGCCTTGCAGGCCTGGGTGCCCGAGTAGTCGAACTCGCAGGCCTGNCCGATGACGATGGGGCCCGACCCGATGATGAGGATCTTCTGGATGTCTGTTCGCTTTGGCATGGTCCGGATTCAGGGCTGCAGCTTGGGGTTGCGGTGGCGCTCCATGAGGGCGATGAAGCGGTCGAAAAGATACGCGGCGTCATGGGGCCCCGGGGAGGCCTCGGGGTGGTACTGTACCGAGAAGAGCGGAATCCGCTTGTGGACGAGGCCTTCCAGGGTGCCGTCGTTCAGGTTGACGTGGGTCACTTCCACGTCCTTTTCGGCGAGCGATCCCATGTCGACGCAGAACCCGTGGTTCTGGGAGGTGATCTCGACCTTGCCCGTCGTCAGGTCCTGGACGGGCTGATTGCCGCCGCGGTGCCCGAACTTGAGCTTGAACGAAGCCCCGCCGAGGGCGAGACCGATGAGCTGGTGGCCGAGGCAGATGCCGAAGATCGGACGCTTGCCGAGCTGGTCCCGGATGGAGGCGATGCCGTAAGTGACGGCCGCCGGGTCGCCCGGTCCGTTGCTGAGGAAAAGGCCGTCCGGGTCGAGCCGGTCGATCAGCGCGCCAGGCGTGTCCGCGGGCACCATCAGGATCGTGCAGCCGCGCTGCGCGAGGGAGCGGAGGATGTTGTACTTCACGCCGAAATCCATCGCCACGACGCTCCAGGTGCCGGGGCGTTCCGGCCACCGGAAGCCATCGAGTCCGCCCTCGATGGGTGAGGGGTTCCCCTCGGTCCAGAGCATGGGACGCCGGCACGTGACCTCGCGCACCAGATCGAGGCCGAGCATGTCGGGGGCCTGCCGCGCCTTTTCGACCAGGGAATGCGGGTCAAGATCGGAGGTCGAAAGCGCTCCCCGCATGGCGCCTGAGACGCGCAGATGGCGGGTGAGGGCCCGCGTGTCGATGCCCTCGAGGCCGGGGATCCCGGCGGCGGTGAGATAGTCCGCCAGGCTCCTCCGGGAACGCCAGTTGCTGGGGTAGGGCTGGTATTCCCGCACCAGGAAGGCCCGCACCTGGATCCGGTCCGATTCCACGTCCTCGTCGTTGATGCCGTAGTTCCCCATGAGCGGATAGGTCATGGCGACCATCTGTCCGCAGTAGGACGGGTCCGTGAGCACCTCCTGGTAGCCGGACATGCTGGTGTTGAATACCACCTCGCCCACCGCCTCGGCGGGGCCGGTAAAGGACCGGCCGGGAAAAAGGGTGCCGTCTTCAAGTGCAAGCAATGCTTTCATACGCAACGCGCCGGGCGGATGCCGCGGGACCATGGATGGAATCGACTGCCTCCGGTTCATCGAAAAACGGACCGGGAACGGCAGGGAACGATTCTGGGATTCAGGGGCGGGGCCCCGGAGGGCCCAGACGAAAACTCGAAAACCATAAACAAATATAATGAAGGATATCTTCAGTCCATGTCAATAAGATATACCCGATGTCAGGAAGCTCCGACGGCGGCAGCCGGCGCCGCAGGGATCTCCGGTTCGACCCATTCGTCGAGGCCGTCTTTAGCGAGGGCCTTCTGCACCGCGGATCGCGGGACGATCTTGGAGTAGACTTCGCTCGGGGTTCTTCTTCTGCCTTCGACCTGCAGGAGGTCCTCTTCGACGGAGATCCCGAAGAGCGCTTCGTTTTCTTTCAAATAAGGCAAAATGAGCCGCCAGTCCCTGTCTTCCAGGCGCGTGATCTCCCCGCCGTTCAGCTGCTGGGCGTCCACAGTCCGCCAGGGGTCTCGGATGTAAATGGCGCCGCCGGAGGCGAGTGAAAAGAGATTCGATCCGGGGTAGGGGGTCTGCTGGGGGATGACGCGGCCATCCGCGTCGAAGGCGACTCCGTTCAGGATTACGAAGCCGCCGCCATTGTGAGGGTCGCCAGCCATGAAGGACTCGGCCAGATAGTCGAGGCACGTGCCGTTGATGACGACCCTGGGCCGTCCGACGGCGTTGATCAGCGGCCTGCCGGCCGCATTTCCCATCACGTAGACCTCGCCGCCCTTGGCGCCGTACATGAAGGTCTGCCCGGTGTCGCCGTAGATGACGAGCTTGCCGGATTTCATGATTTGCGCGAGCTGGTCCTGCGCGTTTCCATGCACGCGGATCTGCATGCCGTCAATCCCCGAGGCCAGGTAGTCCCCGGAACTGCCATAGATATCGATGCGGACGCTGGCTGAACCGGGGCCGAACCCGCATCCGTGGAAACGCTGCCCCTTGAGGCCGAAGACGATGAAACGGCGCCACCCGCGGTGATAGGCCTCGGCCATGAGCCGGCTGTCGCAGTGGTCTCCTTCGGGCGGAAAGAGCGCCGCATCGATGATGAGCACCTTTTCCCCGTAGGCGGGCCCGCGGAAGAACCGGCGGGTCTCCCAGTCGATCAGGCGATAGGCGCTCCGGTCCTCCTCCCGGTCGAGCGACGGGAAATGGCGCAGGATCGTTTCGAGGGTCTGGTTGAGGAGTTGGAGGACCGAGCGGCGCTTTTTGTCGAAGGTCGGGTAGCGCCGGTCGATCAGGTCTGTGAGGGTCTGGAGGGCTGCCTCGAAATGGGCGTCGCCCTTCAGGGCCCAAGATTTGATCTCCTGCAGACAGTCGAAGAGGTCGGCGTAGTCCCAGGAGGCAATGCCGTCGCGGACGTAGCGGTAGAGGAGATCGGGGCGCTGGAGCTCGAAAAAAGAGGCGATCTCGAAGCGTCCGCTCACTTCACCTTCCATCAGGTAATAGACGCGCCCGGGCAGATAAGGGGTCTGGCCCTCACGCACCCGGATCTCCCGCCCGAATTTGTCGCTGCAGGTGAGGCGGCGCTCGAGCGGGTTATCCTCCTTTTGGAGGTCCAGGTTGAAGATGAAGGCGCCGCCGTCGGTGTGGCTGCCTCCGCGGGCATTCCAATAAAGATCGGCCACCGTGCCGATGCGCGGGTCCTCGTCCGAGAGGCTCTTCAGGGTGGCATCGATCGCCTGCTTTTCCGAGCAGACGAGGCCCACCTGCACCTGTCCGTCGTGGAGCGCGAAGACCTGGGGGCGGAGCATGGCGGTGTCGGTGATGCCGATCAGCTGCAGCCGCTGGTTCTCCGTGTCGTTCCTGGCGATGATGAAGAACCATGGACCGTCAGGGGATCCGTGGATGTGCGCGGCCTGCAGAGCGCGGTAGACCGCCTGCTTTTCGGGCGGCAGCTGGTCGAAGTCGCGCTCCATGGTGGGGGCCAGGGCCTCGATGACGTATTCGAGCGGATAGCCGTAGGTCCGGCTATAGAGGTCGAAGAGGAGTACCGAGACCTCGGTGTCGGTCAGGAACAGGGGCCGGATGTTCCGCTGGCTGAGGTATTCGGCCACGGAGTGGTAGTTGGCGAAGTCCCCGTTGTGGACCAGGGCCTCGTTCAGGCCGATGAAGGGGTGCGCGCCGCCCGGGTGCCAGACCCGGCCCTTGGTGGGGTAGCGCTGGTGCGCGATCCAGACGTGGGCCTTAAAGTTTTCGAGCTGGTAATACTGGACGACCTTCTCGGCGTAGCCGACGATCTTCAGGATGAAGAAATTCCGCCCGTGGGAGAGGACGAAGGCGCGCTGCCTGCCGTAGGCGTCGTAGTAGGCGCGGTTGATGCCGAAGCTGTTCCGGTAGACGAATTCGTCCTCTGCCCGGCGGGCCGCCAGGCCTTCGAGGGCGTTCCGTTCACGGAAGGCGGAAAGCACAGGGGGTTTGACCCGCACGAAATAGCGCCAGACGTCGGGGGGTTGGACGTCCAGCCCCCGGATGTCGCGGTAGTCGTCGACGTGGGGGATCTTCTCGCTCAGGTGTACATCGAAGTGGGGGGTGATCCACTTCTCCTCCAGGCCCCGGATGACGTCTTCTTCCATCACGGCGATCTGGAGGATGTAGTCCTCGTCAAGGATCTCCCGGGAGACGCCGAGCATCCGCGGGTCGAACCCCATGGCGGCGATACCGCCGCCGCGGCCGTTCCCCCGGTTGTGCATCTGTCTGGAGGGTTCGAAGATGTGCCGGCCCCTGACCGGGATGCTGCAGGCGAACCCCGTCACCCCGCAGCCTCCTTCGGCCTCGGTCTCGAAGCGCTCGCGGCGCGGGAGACCCTCGAGGAGGGATTTGCGGCTGTGGATGATCCGTTCTATGGTTCGAGCGTCTTGCATGAGCTGCCTCTTTAGGTTTCCATCCGGAAATGGTCTTTTTGGCCAATCTCGGCGTCAATCTGCACGTTTGCTTGTGCGGCGACCTCCAGGTCGCCTCCGCGCAAACGGTTGATTTCCTTGATATTGGCCAAACCGGGACCCGCCGCGTAGCGGTGGGACTGAGCGGCGAAGCGGTGAAGAAAAATCCTCATTTCCGGATTGGAAACCGGGTTTTACCGGGAAATCATTTCCGGGTGCTGCGGCGCAAAAAGGCCCTATTCTCCGTTGACCGGGCGCCTGCGGGCGGTCCGTGAAGCATCGGCCGCTCCGTCGTGGAGGTTCACAGGTAATCCAGGTGCGCCAGGCAGTCCGTTTGGCCTACGAGTTCGGAAAGGCTCCGCATGCCGAACCGCTGGAGGATGCGCACGAGCTCCCTGCGCCAGGCGCTGAACAGATTGACGATCCGCTGGGTGCCCCAGTCGAGATCGATGAGTTGCATGAGCTCCGGGTCCGTCGTGGCGATGCCGCGGGCGCATCCCCGCCCGCTCTCGCAGTTGTGGCAGCGGATGCACTCGAGGGCGACGAGGTCCGCGGTGCCGGTGCAGATCCCGTCGGCGCCGAGGGCGATGATCTTGGCGAGGTCGTGCGGGGTGCGGATGCCGCCGCTGGCGATGACCGTGACCTGGTCGCGGACCCCCTCCTCCCGTAGGAAGCGGTGGACCCTCGGGACCGCGTACTCGAGCGGCATGGCGATGTTCTTCTTGGCGATGTCGGGCGCAGCCCCTGTACCGCCATAGCTTCCGTCGAGGTGGATGATGTGGGCGCCGGCGTAGTAGCTCCCGACCGCCACCATGTCGACGTCCGTCGGGGTCGAGACCTTGACCGAGACGAGGGCCTTGGGGTTGATGGCCTTGATCCAGTCGACGTGCTTCTTGTGGTCCTCGACGGAATAGACGCTGTGGAACGGGAAGGGCGAAAAGAGGGGGTGCCCCACCACAGCCTCGCGCATGCGCGCCACGCCCGAGGTGACCTTGTCCCCGAGGAGGTGACCGCCGAGGCCCGGTTTGGCCCCCTGGGCGTACTTGAACTCGACGATCCGGACCCGCTGGATGGTTTCTTCGCGCACGCCGAAAAGGCCCGTTGCCACCTGGGTGATGACGTGGTCGTCATAGGGTTTGAGCTCGTCCGGGTAGCCTCCTTCGCCGGTGCAGCAGAAGGTGCCGAGGAGCGCGGCCGCCTTGACGCGGCTCAGCATGGTGGTGATGCTGACGGAGCCGTAGGACATGCCGCCCCCGTAAAAGGGGACCTCGATGCGGATCCGGTGGGCGTTGTCGCCTCGCCGGTTCAGCTCGACCCCTACGTCGACTCCGTTTCCATCCTCCGTCCAGGCGGATTTTCGAGGGGAGGAGCCGGTTTCGACCTCCCGGGCCCCTGAACTCGAGACCCCCGGCGCTGATTTCCTGCCCTTCGCATCTTCCCCCGCCGTGGAGCCGTTCTGCTTCCGGAAGCGCAGCCGCAGTTTGTCGAAGCCGCCGCCAGACCCGCCCGTGCGGTATTCGAGCCCCCCCGGAGGCACGGTGCCGGTCTCGGCCATGTGCCAGGTGCTTGCCAGCAGGTCCGGAGTCCAGCGGAAGTCGCCCAGGGTGTCGAAGTCCACGCTGCGCTTGAGACTGAGGGCGCCCTCGGGGCATTTCAAGTGGCAGGGGTCTTTGCAGTCGTGCCCCACGCAGAGGTAGGCGCGGGCGACTTCGACTTGTCCCCGCCGCCTGACGTGAACGCCGTACGGGCAGCATTCGACGCACAGACCGCAGGCGGTGCAGGCCGAGGTGCGGTGAAGACGGTACTTCCCGATGGGGTTGCGAAAGCGCGAGGGCGTCCGGACCACTTCGGGGAATCGAAAAGGGGACGGGTCATTCGAGTTCAAAGCCTTCCTCCATCGGGCCGAGGGACCCGAAGGTCTCGCGGTCGAGCTGTTCGAAAAACATGGCGCGGCCCACCTCGCCCCTCAGACGCCGGGCGTCGCGGATCCCCATCGCCCCCATGACCTCCAGGAGCTGGTTGTGCCAGGCGCCGACGAGGTTGACGACGCGCGAGGTGACCCAGTCCGGTGCGGCCCGGCCGATCTCGACCGGGCACGGGAGACCTTCTGTGCAGCGCCGGCAGACGCGGCATTCGAGCGCGATGAGGAGCGGAAGATCGACGAGGACGGCGTCCGCCCCGCAGATGATGCTCTTGGCCACCTGTTCGGCCATGGAGATCCCCCCGCTCACGAGGAGCGTCATCTGGTTGCGGATGCCCATGTCCACCAGCCGCAGGTGCACCGCCCGAATGCCGTCTTTCAGGTAGCGGGCAGCGGTGTCGCGCCAGCGCCCGTCCACGCTCCCCTCCAGGTGGATGATGGGGACGCCGGCATTGGCAAGCTCTGCGGCCCGTTCCTCCGCGCCTTGCACCAGGGGTATCCGGAAGGCCGCAAGGGCGGATGGAAGGAGGGATTGGAGACGTTCGAAGCGCCCGCGCCATCCTTTGTCCCATCCCATCTCGATGATTTTGAACCACTTCGGCACCCGATGCAGGTCGTCCATGCCGGGTTCGAGAACGGGGATGAGGGAGGGGCCGAACTCTCCCCAGGAGGCCCTGACCCCGCCGATGGGAAGCGAGAAAAAGGTCCCCAGGCGGCGGGCGGCAAGCGCCCATCCGTTGAGCGTGTCATCGGACCAGTCGCCGAAGGGCGGCAGGCGCAAGATGATCGGAAGGGGGATGCCTTCGACCTGCGGGCCTTCCGAGGCCATGCCACCCACCTCATCGAAAAGCAGGTGGGCGGGCGTTTTTCCGAGGTCGACGGCGGTGCTGATGTATTCGCGTCCGTGGATGCCGTCGCGGGTGGGCCGGACGATCTCGGACATGTCGGTCCACATGGCGTCGAAGCCCGGGCCGCTGAAGGGCCCCGGATAGCCGGCGCCCGAGACGGGAATCTTTCCCGTCTCGGCTTGATACCAGAGGCGGGCGATGATGTCGGGGGTCCAGTGCCCGTCGCCCATTGCCGCGTATTCCGGGTTCCTGGATTTGTGGATGAGCTCCTTCGGGCAGCTCTGGACGCAGCGCATGCAGTTCATGCACTGGTTGTCGATGGACTCGATCATCTGCCGAGGGTTCAGGCCGCGGCGGTCATAGACGCCGTAAACGCAGCGTTTTTTGACGCAGACGGCGCACCTGAGGCACCCTTCCTCCCAGGCGATAATCCCTGAAGGGGTCAACGGTTCGAAGCGGTGCGGCTCCGGTTTGGTCTGGATGAGGTATTTTGCGGGCATGGGAGCCTCCTACGCCGGGACGTCCGGGCGGGGGAGGAGCAGGGCGCGTTCGACGATTTCCCCCACGGCCTCTTCCCACTCGATGGCCATGATGTGGACGCCGCTTACACCCGGCATCGCCTTGAGGGCCTCGATGGTTTCGACGCAGATCCGGATCCCCTCCTCGCGCTGATTTTCCTTGGGGACACCCTCCATGCGCCGGATGATGTCGTCAGGCACATCCATGCCGGAGACCTTGTTTTTCATGTACCGGGCCATGGCGGCGGACTTCAAGGGGGTGACGCCCCCGAGGATGAAGGCCTTTTCCGTCAGACCGCGGTCCCGCGCCCGGTCGAGCCAGTCGACGAAACGCTCGAGGTGGTAGATGCACTGGGTCTGGATGAACTGGGCCCCTGCTGCGATTTTCTTCGCAAGGCGGACGACGCGGAAGGGGAGCGGGTCGGCGAAGGGGTTGGCCGCCGCCCCGATGAAGAGATCCGGCGGACTGCTGAGCGGATCGCCCCCGAGGATGCGCGCTTCATCCCGCATCGCCTTGACCGCCTGGAGGAACTGGATCGAGTCGAGATCGAAGACCCCCAGGGCCTGCGGCTGGTTACCAAAGCAGGGGTGGTCCCCGGAAAGGCAGAGGACATTCCGGATCCCGAGGGCCGATGCCCCCAGGATGTCGGACTGGAGGGCGATCCGGTTGCGATCCCGCACCACTGTTTGCAGCACCGGGTCGAGGCCCGCGCCCTTCAGCAGGCTGCAGGCCGCAAGACTCGACATGCGCACGATGGCGGTCTGGTTGTCGGTGACGTTGACGGCGTCCACCCTGCCGCGCAGGATCTCGGCCTTCTTCAGGACGACGCCGGGGTCCGCCCCTTTCGGGGGGCCGCACTCTGCGGTCACGGCGAAGGCGCCGCTTTCGAGGATATGCTTCAGTCGGCTCATATCGGGATCACCTCTGCTGGTCTTCTCTCATGATTTTGCGGGGCCCCCTGCCCTGCTTCCGGGACCAGTCCTTCGGAGGGTGGATGGCTTCGAGACGCTCGAGGGCATCGAACCGGTCGAGCCGGTCGATGATGAGCTGCCAGGCACAGGGCTGTTCCGGGTCCACCTCGCAGCGGCCGTTCATGGATCCGCCGCAGGGGCCGTTCAGGAGGCGCTTGGCGCAGCGGGCGAGGGGGCAGACGCCGCCGAAATCGTAGAGCATGCAGTCGCCGCATCCGATGCAGCTTTCCACCCAGTACCCCTGGTCCTTTGTCTCTCCGATGAACTCGGTGTCGAGGGCCGGGATCACGGGGATTTCGGGATACATGTCGGCCACGGCCTGGACGCCTGCGCCGCAGCCGAGGGACAGGATTGCATCATATCGGTCGAGGATCTCGTCGAGGAGGACGACAAATTCCCGGACGCACTGGCGGTCGAGGGTCTTCTCCTCGATCAGGACGTCCTCCCCGTTCATCCTGGCGGCCATGCGAAGGGCCGAGCCCAGCATGGCCGTTTCCTTTTCGCCCCCCGCTGCGCACTCGGCGACGCAGCTGCCGCAGCCGAGCACAAGGAGGCGCCTGTAAGGGGCGATCATTCCCCTGATGTCTTCGAGGGGCTTCTGTTCTGCGGTAATCATAATGTCCTTCTCCTTAGCGACAGAATAGGGAAACAGGCTCGATCACAGACGCCGAGACGGTCTGCCGCGTCGATGCTCCGGGAATGGGTTTCACCGCATGGCTGTTGCAAGGACCGGGGAGGGCGCGAGGTGCTGGATCTGCCGGAAGATCTCCGGCACCCAGTCAGCCAGGGTCCGGGGCGTTTCGAGGGAGCCTGTGATCAATCCCACCCGTTCGGGTTCGAGCCCGATGGCCGCCAGGATGCCGCGGGTCCGGGCGACGCGCTTGCGGGCGCGGCGGTTTCCCTCGAAGTAGCGGCAGGCCCCTTCAGGGCAGGTGATGATGTAGACTGCGTCGGCGAATTCCTCGAGCGCCCTCAGGAGGTGCACCGGTTCAAGGCGGCCGCTGCAGGGGATGGGGAAGAGGCGCAGGACCTCTCCGTATTGTTTCTCGAGGGTGCGGCGTTCGGCCTCGCCGCCGCCGGGCACCTGCCGGCAATAGAAGAGGGCGAGGATTTGACTCTCCGGTTGGTTCATCTTGAGGTTCAATCCTTTCAGCAAACGATCTGACATAACAGGCTAGCAAAGTTTGCTTCGATATGCAAGATAAATAATTAATGATAGTAATTAAGTTATATTAAAAAGCATCCGAAATCATCAGCAAGGCTAACAGGGATGCCGACCGCCGAAGGGCAGGACCCTGGTCCCGTCCTCGGCGGGCCCGGCGGATTCGCGATGGTGTTCGTGTCATCGATTCGGGCGGACCGCCGCTGCAGGCGCTCACCCACCGGGCAGGGCCTTCGCGTGGAGGGATGTTCGCAGAGAGGATTGCACTGATAAGAGCCGGGTCCGGCCGGGAACTTCGGTTCGTTCCAGGAGTGGCAAGGACCAGGGGATGGTTTGCTGCCGCCTGCTTCATGGATGCGGAGGGGTGCATTTCTGCGGTGCACAATCCCGTGCCAGGGTACCCAAGTTTTTGTGCAATGCGTGCTCTTCGTAAACGGAGGCCCGGCATAAACGTGCCGAGCCGGCGGCCAACTGTTCGTGGCGGGCGCCGCCCGCCAATTTGTTTGGCATCCGGTAGAAGCTGGACAAAGCCTCGATGTCCAGCCGCTCAGCGGGTGAGGATCTCCGCGCATGGTACGTTTTTTGCTAATGATCACCGAGGATGTGTATTTGGGAATGATCCGCGAGGATGTATGTTGGGGGAGGATCGTATTGCATTGAGGAAAATGAGGCGAGCGCGAGGTGCCGGGCACGGGCGGAAGGTTTTGGCCGCAACGCCTGCGGGCCTTCGGGCGGCGAGGAGATGGCGGAGCTTGCTGCGGTGCAAGGATAGAGAGGGAACGGTCGAGTGCCGGTGCCAGTGGAGGACCTGGAATTGAGTGATCTTGAGAAATCCTCCTATACGGTGTCGGTCTTCGCTCAGACGGCTGCCAGGAGGGGCGAACTGGGGTTCGACCACGCAGGCGATCTCTGCCTGTATGGGCGGAGTGGCTGGTCATCCGCGCACAAAATCAGGTCGAGAAGCCGTTTCGTCGAGATCCGCCCCAATACCGATCCGCGCAAGCCATGGGTGTATACGATTGATCCGGCGATTGAACTGAAAGGGGAGGATGTCTATCTTCGATGTCTTTTCGGGAATGCGCTGAGGACGCTTTACGGACCCGAGGCGCTGGAGGGCGCAGAAAGGATCATCGACGATAAACCCTTGACGTGTCACCGCATCCGAAAGGTGCTGCGGCGGGTCGATGAGGACAGGCGCGGATTCCGGACACGGTTTTTTCTGGAGACCCCGTCAGGCGAGGGGCCGCCCATGCGGGGCACGTTCGATGCCCTCATGGCGGATCTGGAGGCCGAAGCCTTGCCGCCGGCAGGTCTGAAGCAGGAAGCGGCGCGGGCAGCTCTCAAAGACCTGGCCAGATCGATCATCGACGGCGGTAAGCGCAAAATGACCTCTGAAGAGCGATGGAGGGATGTTAAGGAGGGTCTCCAAACCTTCCTTGCGCAGCGAAAGACCGTTTTCAGGTGCGCTCCGTGGTCGCGTGCTGCGGAGAATTCGCTCGTCTTGTATGACCTGCACACGCTCTTCGATCGTCTCTTCTTGATGGACAGAAGCCTGCTTCTTCTCGATCCGTTAAAACGTTGGGAATGCATGCAGGCGACGCTCCAAAGATATAAGGAGTTTCTGACACAGAAAAACGCGGTGGAGATTCAGGGGGAGGCGAGACGATCCGCCCTGCAATCGCTCCTGGTTCAAGGGGCCCTTCAGGTGGGTCTGGACGCGCCGCTGGGTGATGCCCCGCGTGTGCCTGCCGAGGAAGTGGAGCAGATTGGCCTTAGAGAGAGCTCCGTCCCCGTTATCACGGATCAACCTGATGAGACGCCCCTGCAGCAGGGTGAAGAACTGCTCGCCGAAATCAGACGTCTTTTCGGGCAGAATTTCTTCCGGAAGCGCAGATTGCCGTTCGTCATCCAGGCGCAGAATTCGGGGGATCGCGGCCAGACGGCCAAATTGGAGTCTCTTCAGGTTGCATTGCACAGAAGACGTTTCATGGCGCTGGGGAGCCGATCCGTTCATCGGAATGATAGATGGGATACGGGACTCGCACCGTTGCAGAATTTCGATTCCCTCGTCACCGAACTTGGCGAAAAAGGGCTTTGCCCTGTATTCTATTGGCGCGAGCAGGAGAAGTTCAGGCGCGTACTGAAAGGTCTTGCCGAGGGTATCGTTCAAAGGATGGTCGGCATCGAGAGATATCGAGAGGGATGTAAAATAGTCCGCGACGAGATGTGCGCATTTTTGAAGGAGCGGGACGAGGCGGTCAGGCACCTGGTTCGAGCGTTCAGTGCCTGTGATGTCCCGATGCAGGACTATGCGCCGTTTGTGCTTACGTTTGAAAACCTCCTGGTGAATCCCTCGATTGCCTTCCACGAACCTCAGCGGGAACGCCCCCGGCTGATCGCTTTTGTCAGCAGGCGTTTCGCTGCGTTTATCGGGGGGATACATGAACAGAGACTCCTGGAGATGAGCGGGATGGCCCGGCTTTGCGGGCGGGAAGGGGCCTCTACCATCGATCGAGGTGGCGGACAGATTCAAGAACTTTCTTCCCTTCCTCTCGATGAGCGTACCTCCACGGGAGCCGGGAGAGTGGATCTGGAAGCCATGATCCGTTTTATGTTTAACCGCCCTATGCCGCCCGCACGCTTCGAGGTCTCAGGCGATGATATCCGCATGTACTTCGAGCAGGGAAAGATCCCGGGCTGGCGAAGTCCGTTGTTCGCGGAACAGGAGATACAGTGACTGCAGCGGAGAACACGGCTCATTCAGGATCTCACTGACGTCGCTCTGAAAACAGACGGCGCTGAGATGGGCAAAAAATCGGTTCCGGATGACACGCTTTGTAGACGCGATTTCGAGGATGTCAGAGAGAGAAATGGATCGATTCCCGGATAAAACTTGAGGCATTGGGAGCGAGGCAGGGGGAGGAGTCGTATGGTCGCATTGAAAGAAGCGATAGGTGTTGTCGATAATCTGCGGGAGGCTGCAGGCAGGAGCTGGTGGGGGGAGATCGGTCTGGAGGGAAGGGAAAACGAGCGCTGGTTGGGCGTCCATTACAGGGATCTCTTCGGGAGCGGTAGAAAGTGGCGTGCGCGGGCGATACGGAAGAATCATCCTGATCTCAAAGGGGCGCCGCAGGAGGTCGATGTGAAACTGAGGGGCGAAGACATCTACCTGAAGGACAGGCTCCTCGGTTCCATCGAGGTTCTCTATGGATCGGAAAACCGCAGCAGGGCCGAACGAGAACTCGGCGAGAGGCCGCTTACCTGCCGCCGTGTGCGGAGGGTGGTGGACCGCATCCGCTGCGAGAAGAAGGCCTTCCAGCAGAGGTTTTTCCTCTCCGGGACGACGGATGGCGCGGATCCGCTTCCGGGAACGTTCGACGCCCTTGTGCAGGATCTCAAGAAGGAGACGATTATCCAGCCGGAATTCTGGCAACAGGGCGGCGAGCAGACCCTCAGGCGCCTGGCGGAGGGGATCATCGAGCAGTCCGCTGAAGACCTCTCCGAGTCCAGGCGCATCGGGGAGATGCGCGAAAATATCATGACCTTTTTCAGGCAGCGGCAGATGCTCTGGGATGCAGCGGCACCGCTCCGGGCAGTCGATGACCCTGTGATCCGGCAGGACCTCGATACCCTCTTCAACCAATTTTTGCTCCATCCGTCTGTGTTGTTGTTGCGCCCCCAAGGGGCGCGGGGACAGGTGATGGAGACGATATGGAGAAGATACCGGCGGTTTCTGGGGTCGAACCCGATGGACGGCGAGGAACAGGCGCAGCAGGCCGGAGAGTCAACTTACGAAGCGAGGCGGCAATCCTTGACGCGGTTTATCTTCAGGATGCCGGACATACCGACGAGCTTCGAAGTAACCGGCAGCGTCAGGTACCGGAGCGAAATGGACTCCTACCGCTATCTGGACGGAGGCGTTCATTATACGATTGTTGCGCACGGGCGGACTTCCCCATCGCTGCGCTCCGAGCCTGATTCTCCCCCGCCGGTTCTCGAGGGACTGAGCGTTGTGCCCGTGACCCCGCAAGATTCCTCGATCATTCGGGATCAGCAGCCAGAATTGGTAGATTCTGAAGAGGAAAAAGAGCTTAAATCTATGGAAAGCAGAGATCGAAATCAAGAGATCCCGACCCCGCAAGATCCCTTGAAGGAGCTTGAGTGGAAAACTCTGGAACTCGAGAATCTAGACAGTGAGGTCCCAGCCCAGCAAGATTCCTCGATCATTCCGGATCAGCAGCCAAAAGTGGATGGATCGAAATCGCTGGAGCAGGCCAAACAGGAGGCCTTGAGCGAGGCCAGAGAAAAATTCCGGGAGAAATACTTTAGCCGTCAGAAGCCGCCGCTCGATGGTAACTACAACCTGATAGGAATGACCGGGAGGTACACTTATCGCAGCCGAACCCTGCCTAATGGTTCCTATGGTCCATTGACCAATTTTCATTTTGACCAAGATCCCTGGGATGGGGATGAAGATTTCGGCCTTGTTGGCGTCCAAGATAACGAAAGAGGCCTGATCTGGCCTGCAGTTCCTTTCAATGACACCCTGAGAGATGTCATTGACACGATCATCGATCATACGGAGATTGATGAACTCTATCAGATGAAAAAAGATGGCGTGATGCAAAAATTGTCGAATTTCATGGAAGATTTCAAGTGGGGACTGGCTCTTTTGCTTGAAACGCATAATCTCAATCTAATTTGTTTGCGAAATAGAATTCAGGATAGCAAACCAAAAGATGATACGGCCCCGCTGGAAATCTTTATCAATGCCTATTCTCCCCTTGAAATCACATGCAGAAAATGGCTGGCAATGCCAGCGTTAACTCAGCATACATCAATTAATATTAATGAACGTAGACATATTATGACATATATCATTAGATTATGTTATGAATATATTGATTCATTGTATGAAGGAAAAATATCAAAAGATGGAGCTAAAGATGAAATGATGAGTCGGTATGTTTTTAAAAAAGAAACATTGCCGAAAAAATTCAAGGTAGAGGAATCTAGAGAATGGATTGATTATAGTTGGGAGACTGTAGTAAAAGTCGAGGCTTTATACGATGAAAGCAAGTTAGTGAATACTAATAATTCAAACAGGGAAATAATCGAAAAAGATGAAAAGTACAGAGACATTGATACTGCAAGTATTTCGAATGATTCTGATGATGGCTATGTCAGTATAGAAGATATCGAATATTTCAATAAACTTAATGATTCAAACGGCAAAATAGGAGTCGGTTGGTTGCCGGAAGAAAATAAAATTCAAAGAAATATTAATACGATAAATTTTATGGAAGATTCTGATGATAGCGATAGGGGCATAACTGGAATTGAGCATCTTAATAAAATGATAAACATTAATCCATTAAACGATGGACAGAAAAATATGGATAATACGTTAAAGATGAGTAGTATGTTATATTTGGACAGCAATGATGATAATTTGTATTATGATCCCGATCAATATTTCTCTATACCTTCTGATAATTCAGAAACAGATGACAGTGAAAATGTCAATGATAACATAGATACACATATTAATAGAAAATGATATAGTGATTGAATTATGCACCATATGAAATAATCCGAAAATGTTCACGCTTGGAAAAATGGCGACTGTGACCATATCTGCCGTTATAACGGCATCACCCAGGTCAATATGTATCTGATTTCCTAAGATTTTTTCTCGCGATCTTTCTGGTGGTGCAGCAGAAGAGCCTCCCGCGCCGCCCCCGTCACGGCAACGGGGGATGCCCGTAAAACTCCTTGATTGACCAGTGCATATGTTATAACTGATAATTAGCTAGATCCATCCGGAAATGATTTACGGATGGAAAGCATTTTAGCTTTTTGACAACAAGGTTTTTGCCATGTCCGTGGATGATGATACCACTCAGACGGCCTTGGGTTCTGAAGGATGCGGTGAGAAAAAAGAGCGGTCTGCTCCTTTTTGCAACGAGGATGATAGGCGTGATGGCATCCTATCTCTTGCGATAGAGCGTCTTGAGGTGCCGGTCCTCGTGATCGATGCCGAGCACGTTGTCGTGCACTGCAGCAGGGCTTACGAGAACCTGACGGGTACTCCGCCCGGGAGCTTGATCGGGAAGAAAGACCCATGGCGGACCTTTTTCTCGGAGCCCGGGCCGGTGCTGTTGGATCTCATTGTCGACCAGGCCTCGGAGGCGGAGATCATGGCGCGCTTCGGCTCGGGGTGCCGCAGGTCGCCCCTGGCGGGGGATGCCTGGGAGGTGGAGCGGTTTTTGCCGGCCCCTGACGGGGGCGGCAAGTGGTTTCTGGTTACGGCGGTGCCCCTGAAGGATGAAAACGGCCGTGTCACCGGGGCTGTCGAGACCTTCAGGGAAGTGACCAAAGGCCACCGGATGCAGGACGCCCTGCGCCGGACCTCGGTCCGCCTCCAGACGCTGGTCGATTTTATCCCCTACCCGATCGGCGTGTTCACCATGGACGGGCACCCGACCTACCTCAACCCCTATTTCACCAAGGTCTTCGGGTGGACGCTCGAAGACTTCCAGGCGGGAAGGGTCCCCTTCGTCCCGTTCGATCAGGTCCAAAGCACCCTGGAAGAGTTGAAGCGCCTTCGCCAGGACAAGATTCTGGTGCACCACGAATCCAAGCGGTTGACAAGGGACGGGCGCCTGCTGGACGTCTCCATCCGTGCGGCGGTCTATGCGGAGAGCCTCGATGATCTGGCCGGCGTCATCGCGATCTATCGTGACATCACAAAGGACAAGCGCATGGCCCGGATCCAGGAGGCCATGCTCCAGATCAGCCTCGCGCTGCCGAAGTATCCGGAGCTTCACGAACTGCTCCATTTCATCAACACGGAGGTAAAGGACCTCGTCGAATCGGAAGGGTGCGTGGTGATCCTCCCGGACGAGGAGAAGCAGGAGCTCTACATCACGGGGGCGGCCTACGATCAGGATGAGGCTATCCGGCGGGCCGCGGAAGTCAGGTTCCGCTACGATCAGCTCATGGCCGGGGAGGTCATCAGGACCGGGAAGCCCATGATCGTTTCGGACACATCCAGGAACCGGGAACTCCACGAGGAGCGTGACCGCAGGCTGGGATACAGCACCCGGAATCTGGCGCTCGTGCCCCTGGTGGGAAGAACCCGGATCAAGGGCGCCATCTGCGCCATCAACAAGCAGGACGGGGATTTCAAGCCGTCGGACATCGAACTGCTGGAGATGGTCGCAGGGACCGTCGCCGTGGTGATCGCCTACGCCCAGGTCTCCGAGAAGCTTAAATCGGCCTACAACGAGCTTCTGAGCATGAACAAGGCGAAGGACAAGATGATCAACCACCTCTCCCACGAACTGAGGACGCCCCTGGCCGTCCTCATGTCCACGATGACCATCTTCTCCCGTAAGCTGAAGGTCCTCCCCGAGGCGGAGTGGGCGCCGACCCTGGAAAGGGCCCGCAGGAACCTCAACCGCCTGGTGGAGATCCAGCGCCAGGCGGAGGATATCCTGATGGGCGGTTCGCTGCAGACCCAGGATGTCATGATGCTCCTGCTCGAAGAGTGCGCCGACGAACTCGAGGCCCTGACGGCGGAGGAGCTTGGGGAGGGGGTGGCCGTCCAGAAGATCCGAAGGCGCATCGACGATCTTTTCGGCCCGAAAACGAGCGAGTCCGAGAAGATCCTGCTGGACGGGTTCGTCGGGGAGCGGATCTCGTTCCTAAAGCCCCTGTTCGCCCACCGGCATGTCGACGTGAGTCTGGCGGCCGAGCCGGGGCCACCCGTCTGGATCCCCCGGGATGTACTCGAGAAGCTGGTCGACGGGCTTATCCGCAACGCCGTGGAGAACACCCCCGACGAAGGGCGGACCGACGTCCTCGTCCACCCGCGGGGAAGCGGCATGGAGCTGGTCGTCCACGACTGCGGGGTCGGAATCCCGGAGGAGGCGAAGAAGCGCATATTCGAAGGGTTTTTTACGACGGGCGACACCCTTTCCTACTCCTCCAAGAGGCCCTTCGACTTCAACGCAGGCGGCAAGGGAGCGGATCTCCTCAGGATGAAAATGTTCTCCCAACGTTACGGGTTCGAGATCCGGATGACGTCGACCCGGTGCCGCCATCTTCTCGACGGTGCGAGCGTCTGTCCGGGCCAGATATCCCTCTGTACATTCTGCGCTGGCCCCGAAGATTGTTATGGGTCTGGGGAGACTACCTTTTCGCTGTATTTCCCTGTCAAGGTGGATGAACAGACCGAGCAGAGCCTATAAGCGACCACCCTGATTTGCTCCTCTGACCCGCTCCTCCGGCGGAGCGGGCTGGAGGAGCGCTTGAACGCTGAGGGGCTCAGGCCCGGTGCCTGCCCGAACGGCCTTCCTCCGAAGATCTTTCCTTGATAAATCCATCGCGTTGGTTTATCTCTGGATGCTGCCGGTATCTGGACGAATCCGGACGGGCGCCTCAGGGGCGCCGGGCATCCCTGTACCTCGAGGAGACCGTCATGAAACGTTTGATTACCATCGAAGGGGTCAAAAAGACCCTGTTCGGCAGTGGAGCGGTCGGCAGCCTGCCGATTGAACTGGAGGCGTTGGGGGCCACCCGCGCCCTGCTGGTCATGGACCGGGGCCTCTCCGAAATGGAACTCGGCAGACATGTGCAGGAGATCCTGGCGCAAGGGTCGGTCGAGGCGGTGCCCTATTTCCGGATCAGCCCGGAGCCCGCCCCCGAATGGGCGGACGAGGGCGCGGAGCTGGCCCGCCAGGAACAGGTGGACTGCGTCGTTGGCGTGGGCGGTGGGAGCACGCTCGATGTAGCCAAGGCTATCGGGGTTCTGGCGAGGAACGAAGGAAAGGCACTCGACTATGTGGGACTCAACCTCGTGAAAGTCCCCGGCCTGCCGACCGTCATGGTTCCGACGACGGCCGGAACCGGCAGTGAGACGACGTTCACGGCGGTTTTCACCATGCGTGGGACCAAGACCAAAGGGGGGATCAACAGCCCCTACCTGTATCCGGCCCTGGCGATCCTCGATCCGGAATTGACCCTCGGGCTTCCGCCTTACCCGACCGCCTACACGGGGATGGATGCCCTGACCCATGCGATCGAATCCTACACCTCGCTCCAATCGCATTTCGTCACCGATGCCCTCTCCCTCGAGGCGGTCAAGACGATCGCCGGGAGCCTGAGGGGGGCCGTCTTTCAGGGGGGTAATCTCCATCATCGGACCCGGATGCTGCAGGCGAGCTATCTGGCGGGTCTCGGCCTGGCGATGAGCGGCGTGGGGGCGGTGCACGCGCTGGCCTACCCGCTCGGGGCCTTTTTCGACATCCCGCATGGGATCGCCAACGCGCTGATGCTTCCTTATGTGCTCGATTTCAACTTCCCCGGCCACACGGAGAAGTTCGCCGCGGTGGCCGTCGCCATGGGGGCCCCGGCCAAAGGCAGGAGCGAAAGGGCCCTCGCCGCCGAGGCCGCCGAACGGGTGTGGGAGCTTTCCCAGGACATCGGCGCGCCGCTCAGGCTGCGGGACCTGGGGGTCCCGGAGGATGCCATTCCCCGGATGGCCGAGGCGGCCATGAACGTTACGCGGCCCATCTTGAACAACCCCCGGCCGATGAGCGCAGCCGCGGCTGAAAAGATCTATCGACGCGCGTTTGAAGGCCGTTAGTCCGAAAGACGGCCGGTTTCGGCCGCAGGGACAGGCGGTCGGGAAATCGGAAACGAGGCGTCTTCCGAAAAGGCGCAGACACGGGGATGACCCTATCCGGGAGGCCTGATCCTTCGCGGCCTCGGGGTTGCCAACAGGGAAAAGAGGAGAATACCATGCCGGGTTTTGAAGTGCTGGGGGAAGAAGAGCGGAAAGAGATCCTGGATGTTTTGTCGCGCAAGGTCCTGTTCCGCTATGAGTTCGACAAGGAGCGGCAGGGGATCTACAAGGTCGCGGAGTTCGAGAAGGCCTTCGCCGACTATTGCGGCGCCGGATGGGCGCTGGCGGTCTCCTCCGGGACGGCGGCGCTGCGGGTGGCCCTGGCGGCCCTCGGGATCGGGCCGGGGGACGAGGTGATCACCCAGGGATTCACCTTCGTGGCGACCTGGGAGGCGATCCTGGACATCGGGGCGGTGCCGGTGTTTGCCGAGATCGACGGCACCTTCTGCCTCGATCCGGAGGATATAGCGCGCAGGATCACCCCGCGGACCAGGGCGATCGTCCCGGTGCACATGTGCGGCGGCCAGGCGCGGATCGAGGCGATTATCGAGGAGGCGTGCCGCTTCGAGCTGCCGGTGATCGAAGACACCGCTCAGTCCTGCGGCGGGCGGATCGGGGGAAAGCACGTAGGGACTTACGGCCGCATGGGGACATTTTCCTTCGACTCGGTCAAGACCATGACGACCGGGGAAGGCGGCATGGTGCTTTTCCAGGACGAGGAAGCCTACATCCGGGCGAGCGAATACCACGACCACGGGCACGACCACGACCCCGCCGTGGGCCGGGGGCTCGAGAAGCGGAATTTCATCGGCTTCAACTTCCGGATGATGGAGCTGCAGGGGGCGCTCGGCCTGGCGCAGCTGCGCAAGCTCAACCGCGCGATCCTGGCCCCTCAGCGCGAGAACAAACGGCGCATCCAGGAGGTCCTCTCCAAGATCCCACAGGTGCAGCTCCGCTCATCCCCCGACCCTGACGGAGATATCGGGTCCTTCCTGATGTTTTCGCTTCCGACCGCCGATCAGGCGCGGTCCTTCGCCCAGGTGATGAAGGAGGCCGGATGCCCGCCGGTCTATTGGTACGACAACACCTGGCATTACTACGGGCACTGGGAGCACCTGCTGGGGGGGAAAACGCCTTTCCGGTCCGGGTATCCCTTCAGGACACCCGAAGGCGCGTTGCGCTGCGCCTATGACCCCGAGGCCTTGCCGCGCACCGCCGAGCGGCTTTCGCGCTGCCTGACCATCCCGATCCAGATCCGGATGGACGAACAGATCCCGAAGATCATCGCGGCCGTTCAGAAGGCCGCGGGGATCCTTTAGATCCCATCCGGAAAGGGTCTTTTTGGCCCATCTGGGCGCCCATCTGCGGGCGTCTTTACTGGATGACCTCCTGGATCGACCGGCGGACCCGGTCGATCGGCAGGGGGTCGAAGAGCTTTTCCCCCTCGGGGGTCTGCACGTAGAACACACCCAGCAGCTTTTCCTGGTCCCTGTTGACGGTGGCGAAGCGGATGTCGAGCCCGTGCGCCGTCAGGACCTTGGCGATGCGGTACAGTAGCCCCATCCGGGCGTCCGCCGCGACCTCCACGATCGTGAAAAAATCGGAGGCCTCGTTGTCGATCTGGACCGACCTGGGCCACGTGATCCACGAGACGGCCTGGGAAAGCTGCCCTTCCTCTTTCTTCGCAATGCGCTCGTCCAGTGAGAACTCGCCTCGCAGCACCTGCGTGATCTGCTCCCTGACGCGCCCCCATGTTTCGTCCTCCCGCAGGGGATCGAGGGGATTGGTCACCTCGTAGATGTCGAAGGCCAGTCCGTTCTTGAGGGTGAAGATCTGGGCCGAAAGAACCCCGATGTTGTTGAGCGTGAAAACCCCGGCCAGGTCGCTGAAAAGCCCCCTCCGATCCCGGATGCACTGGAGGATGCGTGTCACCGGCGCATCCGCTCTCCTGCGCACGGACCAGGCGAAGGGGGATTCACCGAGATCGAGGGCGAGGGCCACTTGCGCCACCACGTCCTCGATGGGCGTGCCGATGAAGTAGCGCGAGGAGATCTGTTCGAGGAGCCTTCGCACGTCTCGGGCCGGGAAGCGGCCTTTGAGGGATTTGAGGACCTGTTTTTTCTGCTCGGTGAATCGGCGGGTGGCGTGGGGGGTTGCGAGGGTGTCCTTCTCGAGGATCCGCCGGGTCTTCGCATAGAGCTCCGTGATGAGGTGGAGCTTCCACTCCGTGCGCGCCATCGGGCCCGTGGCGAAGCTGTCCGCTGCGGTGAGGAGGAAGAGCATGTCGAGGAGTTCGGTGGATTGCACGGTCTGTGCCGTCTGAACGGAGGTCTTCTCATCGCTCAGATCGCGGCGCTGCGACACGCGGGCAAGAAGGAGGTGGTGCCTGACCAGGGCGGCGATGGCTTCCGCCGCCGCTCGATCGATGCCGAAGCGCCGGAGGATCGGCCGAACCAGTGCCGCCCCTTTCACGCTGTGATCGTCCGGATAGCCTTTCCCGACATCGTGAAGGACCCCGGCCAGAAACAGACGTTCCGGATGGGGGAGGCCCTCGAAGACCGCACGGAAGATGGGCCACCGTTCGTCGTATGCCCCTTCGGACATCTGTTCCAGCACCTCCGCCGTCCGGAGCGAATGGATATCCACCGTGTCGACGTGGTAGAAGCCAAGTTCGGGCAGGTTGCGGATCCGCTTGAACTCGGGGATGAACAGCTCCAGGAGCCCGATTTCGAGCGCGAGACGGATGATTTTCGGGTTGCGCGGGCGGCTGAGGACGCGCAGGAGCGCCGGGCGGGCGTCCTGGAGGCCCAGGAGGCGGCGCTTCGACCGGGCGATGATCCGCCGGGCCTCCCAGATCAGGCCGGATCCCCAGAAGAGGCCCTGTTCGTTCGCCTGCTCGAGGGCCTTCAGGATGAGGCCGGGGTCGGTCTTGAGCGATAGGTCCTGGCGGAGGACGAGATTCCCGTTGGTCACCTGGAAAAAGGGGCCGATCGACGCGTTCTCATCGGCAGGGGATGGGTGGATGATATCGAGGGCCTTGACCTGGAAGGCTTCGTATCCATATCGGATGCGGTTCAGGTGTCGATAGACGTTCTTCATGAACTTGAGCGGTGCGCTGAGGTTCGGGTCGTCCGTGTAGCCGAGGCGGTCGGCCAGATCCTTCTGGTAGGTGAGCAGCAGGCGGTCCTCCTTGCGCTGCGCAAGGAAGTGCAGCTGGTTGCGGACCTTGAGAAGGAAGCTTTTCGAGTGGGCGAGCGTATAGAGATCGAAGTGCGAGAAGACGGCAAAACGGCGGATCTGGCTGAACCGGACGCAGGAAAAATAGATTCTCGCCATCCAGTTCATGAAATGGAGGTCCCTGAGCCCCCCCGGTCCTTCCTTGATGTCGGGCTCGACGAAAAAGGCCTCGGTGCGAAACTGCTCTTCCTGTTTTCGGCGAGCGGCCATGAAGTGCTTGAGGATCTTTTCGCGTTCACGAAAGAGACGTGAGAGAAACGCCTGCTCGAAAAGATCGTAAAAGGGGCGCGACCCGAGGATCGGCCGGGCGTCCAGAAGGGCCGTAAGGACCGTGAAATCCTCCATGGCCAGGCGGATGCAGGCGGGGATCGTCAGCGTCGCGTGCCCCACCTCGAGGTGGGCGTCCCAGAGCGGGTAAAGGGCGCGGGGGATGATCTCGTTCAGTTCAGGATCTTCACGGCCCTCGTGGATGACCATGAAGTCGATGTCCGAGCCGAAACAGAGTTCCCTCCGGCCATAGCTGCCGAGGGCGAGGATGATGAAGGGTTTGTTCCGCGGTTCGCGCGCACGCTTCTTCAGGCCGGCCTCGAAGAAGAGGCGCCGGGTGAATCGATCCACGAGCTCTGTGTAGGCCTGGCAGAAACGGAAGCCGCTCTTCAATGAGATGAATTTACGGACCAGTTCGGTCCGATCGGAGACGAACCGCGAAACGATGCTAATTTGAGTGCGCAAATCTTTGGAGGTCATGGTCGATCAGGGCAGCGCGGCCTTGGATCTGCAGCCCCCGGCCCAGCCTGGGTGCCGGAGCGATGCAGGCGGCGGAGAACCGCCGGCCGGCGCACGGGGTAAAGCACCGTTGTCCACGGACGGCGAAAGGTCAAGCGGCGTGGATAGAGCCCTCAAATGGCATCCGTGTCCTCCTCCCCCGTGCGAATGCGAATGGCCTTTTCGACCGGCAGGACAAAGATCTTGCCGTCTCCGATGCTGCCGGTGTAGGCCTTCTCTTTGATGACCTCGATGACCCGTGGCACCAGATCGGTCGGGACGACGACCTCGATCTTCGTCTTCGGCAGAAAATCGACGACATACTCGGCCCCGCGATAGATCTCTTTGTGCCCCTTCTGGCGCCCGAATCCCTTGACCTCGGTGATGGTGATCCCCCCGACCCCCAGCTGCAGGATCGCGTCTTTGACTTCGTCCAGCTTGAACGGTTTGATGATGGCTTTGATCAATTTCATGAAGACGATCCCCTTTGCAATGACTTGAACGGCCCCGGTCCCGGGTCTCCGGCGGAGGCGATAGAATTTCGCCCGCAGGAAGACGGGACCCGCCGGTTTGTCCCCGATGATAGGCCTTGCGGCGGAGGCTTGTCAATGAAGGAATCCGGGCGTGGAGGTATGGATCGGAAATAATCATACAAAAATGTATATGCGGCGGTGGTTTTCTACAAATCAGTATACCATGTGATGCAGACCCGCCTTGCTGTTTAGGTGCATTATGCTGAAATTCAAGGTTTTTTTAATGTATTTTTCAGGCAGATCCAGTCTGGCACGACGCTTGCTCTTTGCCTTTCAAAAACATTTAGCAAAGGAGGAGGCAGGTTATGAACGTGGGAGATACGGTGTTTGTTTTGATGTCCGCCGCCCTGGTGATGCTGATGACGCCCGGGCTGGCTCTGTTTTACGGCGGTATGGTGCGCAGCAAGAACATCCTGGGGACCCTGATGCAGAGCTTCATCATCCTGGGGGTGGTGACGCTCGAGTGGGTGCTTTGGGGTTACACCATGGCCTTCGGCCCCGACTATGCCGGGCTGATCGGCGGCCTGGACTGGTTCGGCCTGAAAGGCGTGGGCATGGAGCCGAGCGCGGACTACGGGACAACGGTCCCGCATCTGGCCTTCATGATTTTTCAATGCATGTTCGCCATTATCACGCCGGCACTGATCACGGGCGCCTTTGCGGAGCGCATGAAATTCAGCGCCTTTCTGCTCTTCATCCTCATCTGGGCGACGGTTGTCTACAACCCGTTGGCACACTGGGTGTGGGGCGTGGGAGGATGGATGGGCAGGATGGGGGCGCTCGATTTCGCCGGGGGAACTGTCGTGCACATCAGCAGCGGTGTCTCGGCGCTCGCTGCGGCGATCATCCTGGGGCGCCGCCTCGGCTGGGGGGAGACGGCCTACATCCCTCACAACGTCCCAATGACCATCACGGGGGCTGCGCTGCTTTGGTTCGGGTGGTTCGGCTTCAATGCCGGGAGCGCCCTCAGCGGCAACGGCCTGGCGGCGAGCGCCTTTGTCGTCACGCATGTCGCTTCGGCGGTCGCGGCCCTCAGTTGGACGTTCATGGAGTGGGTGCATCGCGGCAAGCCGACGACCCTCGGCGCCGCGAGCGGGGCGGTGGCGGGACTGGTCGCGATTACCCCTGCCTCGGGTTTCGTGGGGCCCCTTTCCGCCATTATCATCGGGGGGCTGGGGGGTGTCATCTGCTACGGGGGGATCCTGCTCAAATCCCGGCTTGGTTATGACGATTCCCTGGACGTGGTGGGTATCCACGGGCTCGGAGGGACCTGGGGGGCCTTGGCTACAGGGCTCTTCGCAAGCACGGCCGTCAATCCGGCCGGGAGGGACGGGCTTTTCTTCGGCAACCCGGGCCAATTGTGGATCCAATTTCTTTCCGTGGCTGCCACCGTCGTCTACGCCTTTGTGCTGACGTGGGTCATCCTCAAGGTCATCGACCTGCTGATGGGTCTGCGGGTCAGCGCCGAAGAAGAGGTGCGCGGGATGGACGTCAGCCTCCACAACGAGACGGGGTATAACCTATAATCTACCTTTTCGGGATTGGAGAATGAACCATGAAAAAGATCGAGGCGATCATCAAACCGTTCAAACTGGACGAGGTGAAAGAGGGATTGGCCGGTCTGGGGGTCAAGGGGTTGACCGTCACCGAGGTCAAGGGGTTCGGCAGGCAGCGCGGCCACAAGGA